>CATLTV010000082.1 GCA_950059285.1 uncultured Pseudomonadota bacterium
TTGTGGGTGTCCTCTTTTCAAGGCGTTTGACACGACCCATTTTCAACCTCGTGGAGGCAGCGCATCGCCTTGAGCGTGGTGATTTTCAGGAGCCTGTGTTGACGGCAGAGCAAGTGAAGTCATCCTCGCATGGCGATGAGATCGATCGTCTCGCGGTGGCGTTTGAGCGGATGCGTGGCGCGGTCCTTGATCGTGATGGGCAGATGCAGATGATGTTGTCAGGAATTGCCCACGAGGTGCGTAACCCTCTGGGAGGGATGGAGCTTTTTTGCGGGCTTCTTCGAGAGGATCTGGAGGAGGATACACCTGTAGACGAGGATCGTTTGCGCAAGGTGCATCGTATTGAGCGTGAGCTGACGTATCTTAACCGCGTGGTGACAAACTTTCTTGATTTTGCGCGCCATCGGCAGCTCGATATGGAGCGCTTTGGTGCTGAAGATTTCCTCAGTGAAGTCAATATGTTACTTTGTGCTGAGGTCGAGGGTGTTGGGTGTGCTTTACAGCAGAGAATTGAACCTGAAAACGTGGAGTTAACGGGGGATCGTGAGAAGCTTCGCAGGGCGTTGATTAACATTGTGCGTAATGCCTGGCAGGCCAGTCCTGATGGCGGCAAAATCGAGATGTCGGTGACGCTTGTTGAACCTGATAATCCTGAGCAAAGCGCCAGACGCATTGTGGTTGAGGATCATGGTGAGGGGATTGACCCTGATAAGATCGAGGAGATTCTTACACCATTTTTCACCACGCGTGAGAAGGGCAGTGGGTTGGGGTTGGCGATGACCAAGAAGATCGTGGAACAACATGGCGGGGTGTTTTTGATTGAGAGCGTCAAGGGTGAAGGGACGCGCATGATCTTTGTGCTCCCGTTTGATCCTTCGCTTGAGGTTGAGGTGCAGGAACAGAACATTCCAGAGGGTTGGCTGGGTTAGGTTCTGTCAAAGTTGAGCTGATTGTAGGTCTCTGTTAGGGTGTGTGAACGTGTGGCAGAACAACAAAATGAGCAGGTATAAGAGAGTATGACCGAGGCATCAAAGATACTGGTAGTTGAGGATAATGAGACCCTTCGTGAGGGGATTCTTGCTGTGCTCAAGCGCATGAAATACAAGACATATTCTGCGCCAAATGGGCGAGTTGGTCTGGAGCTGTTCAAGGAGATCTCACCAGATCTTGTGATCTCGGATCTCAAGATGGATGAGATGGATGGGATGACCATGCTCAGGGCGATTCATGCTCACGAACCCGAGGCGTTGGTGATGATTGTCACTGCGTTTGGTAGCATTGAGAAGGCGGTTGAGGCGATGCAACAGGGCGCGTTTGATTTCTTGCCCAAACCCTTTCCGCCAGATCTGTTGCGAACCAAGGTCAAGAAGGCGCTCGCTGTGCGAGAGCAACGCGAGAAGACCGAGCGTCTTTCTCAGGAAAACGAGATGCTCCGCGCCGAGGCCGCAGCGGTGTATGAGCGCTCGGAGATCATTGGGCAGAGCGAGGCGATGAAGCGCGTCTTTGGTCTTGTCTCCAAGGTTGCACGTACAGACTCCACGATTCATATTTTTGGTGAAAGCGGTACAGGTAAGGAACTGTTCGCACGCAGCATCCACCAAAGCTCACCACGCAAGGACGGTCCTTTTGTCAAGGTCAACTGCTCGGCGCTCGCCGAGAGCCTCCTTGAGAGTGAGCTGTTTGGTCATGAGAAGGGCTCCTTTACTGGCGCACACAAGCAGAAGCTTGGGCGTTTTGAGCTTGCCGATGGTGGTACGATTTTTCTCGATGAAATTGGCGATATCTCGCCATTGATTCAGCTCAAGCTCTTGCGTGTACTTCAGGAGCGCCAGCTTGAGCGTGTGGGCGGTGAGGAGACCATCAAGGTTGATGTGCGCGTGGTGACGGCGACCAACAAGGATCTCAAGGCTGAGGTTGAGGCGGGTCGTTTTCGTGAGGATCTCTTCTACAGGTTGCACATTATCCCGATTGATTTGCCCCCGTTGAGGGAGCGCAAGGAGGATATCCCCGAGCTTGTGGATCACTTTGTCAGTAAGCTCGCAGGGCGTACGCGTTCAAGTGTCAAGGGCGTAAGCGCCGAGGCAATGGCCGCGATGCAGGTGTATGACTGGCCAGGCAACGTGCGCGAGCTTGAGAACGTGATGGAGCACGCGATGGTCTTTGCAGAGGGCAGCCTTGTCAGGCTAGACAACTTGCCTCCTGTGGTGTCAGGGATTCAGGCAGGGGAGTCGTTGAAGATTCCTGATGGCGACAAGTCTCTACCAGATATTCTGGAAGAGCTTGAGCACCAGCTTATCTTGCGCGCGTTCAGAAAGGCTGAGGGGGTCAAGACTGAAACCGCGAGGTTGCTTGGAATCAAGGCCAGCGCGCTGTATTACAAACTTGAAAAATACAACATTACAGATGATGTGCTTGGGTAGCGCAGATGAGGCGTGGTGTTTTGTCACCCGTGTGGGATCTCAACTTGACCATGGTTAGGGTTGTGATTAGGGTCCGCCCATCGCTTGAATGAATGTTCATTCACGTCTTTTGATGGTGTGTCTGTATGCGGTTCTTATGTGGTTGATTTGATGGCAAATAAGCGATGTCACAATTCTGTCACATGAGAACCACGTCGCATCCCTTGTAAAACATGGCGCACTCCTGTTAAGGAGTTAATCACGTTTTTGGTCTTCCTCCAATCCTCCCCATATGAGGTTATAATGAGTTCAGCTATCGATTTGAAAGAACTGTATGGTATTCAGGCTTCTCAGGTTTTTAGGAACCTCAACCCCGCCGTGCTCTATGAGCACGGCGTCCTCTATGATGGCTCCTCCATCTCTGCCTCGGGCGCACTGATTGCGATCTCGGGAGAGAAGACAGGTCGTAGCCCCAAGGATAAGCGCATCGTCCGCGAGTCATCCTCTGAAGAGGATATCTGGTGGGGCGACATCAACATGGAGCTCCCCGAGGAGTCCTTTGCGCAGAACCGTGAGATCGCCATTGATTACCTCTCTGGATGCGACCGCGTTTATATCATCGATGGCTTTGCTGGCTGGGACCCCGACCACCGTCTCAAGGTGCGTATCGTGACATCTCGTCCGTACCACGCGTTGTTCATGCACAACATGCTGATGCGTCCTTCCGAGCAAGAGCTTGAGACCTTTGGTACACCCGATTATGTGATCTTCAATGCAGGTGAGCAGTTTGCAAATCCTGAAGTTCCTGGTGTGAACTCCAAGACCTGTGTGGCGTTGAACTTTGCCAAGAAAGAGTTTGTCATTCTTGGTACACAGTACGCAGGTGAGATGAAGAAAGGCATCTTCACCGTGATGCATTACCTGATGCCCAAGACAGATGTCGTCTCCATGCACTGCTCCTGTAATGTGGGCGATGATGACGATGTGGCGCTCTTCTTTGGCCTCTCTGGTACAGGTAAGACCACATTGAGCGCTGATGCTAATCGTCACCTTGTTGGTGATGACGAGCATTGCTGGACAGACAACGGCGTGTTCAACATCGAGGGTGGTTGCTATGCAAAAACCATCGATCTCTCTGCTGAAAAAGAACCAGAAATCTACAACGCTATCCGCTTTGGTAGCGTGCTTGAGAACGTGGTCTTTGATGAGAGCACACGTGAGGTGGATTGGCACGATGTCAGCATCACACAGAACACACGTACATCCTATCCTATCGAGTACATCCCCAACGCCAAGATTCCTTGCGTTGCAGGTCATCCCAAGAACATCATCTTCCTCACCTGCGATGCGTTTGGTGTGCTGCCTCCCGTGAGCAAGCTTACTCCCGAGCAGGCCATGTACCACTTCATCAGTGGTTACACCGCCAAGGTCGCAGGTACAGAGATGGGCGTGACCGAGCCTCAGGCCACATTCTCCGCATGTTTTGGCGCTGCCTTCCTCGTCTGGCATCCCACCAAGTACGCCGAGCTTCTTGCCAAGAAAATGCGTGAGCACGGCACACAGGCTTACCTTGTGAACACAGGTTGGACTGGCGGCTCATATGGTACGGGACACCGTATCTCTCTGAAGCACACACGCTCCATTATCAATGCAATCCACAGCGGAGAGCTTGCTGATGTGGACACAATCACCGATGAAAACTTCGGCGTGGCGATCCCCACCACATGCCCCAATGTGCCTTCTGAAGTGCTCACACCCTGGAGCACATGGAGTGACAAGGCTGACTACGATGCGACCGCTGCCAAGCTCGTCAAGTTGTTCCACGACAACTTCGACAACTATGCTGATGGCGCAAGCGCTGAGCTGATCGCGGCTGGCCCAAAGAAGTAACATCACAATAAACGAAGAAGGGGGCGACCATTGCGCAGCAATGGTCGCCCCCTTCTTCGTTTATTGTGATGCAAAAAAGCAATGTCGAGGTAGGCAAAGATTTGCGCAGCAAATCTTTGCCTACCTCGACATTGCTTTTTTGTATTGTATTTCAAATGTTTGTAGCTCTGTCTTGACCTTGCTCTGGTCAAGGCGAGGATAGGTTGCAAGGTTTTTCAACCGCAGGTTTTGCCAGGCATTTTTGGCCCCTTCGTTGTGTTCCTTGCTTGCTTGAGCATCGATCTCAAGGAGCATTTTTTTAATCTCCTTGACCTCAACTCCCGTGAGCGGACCTGCCCTGAGCAACCTGCGGATCATAATATCTGCACGCCGTTCTTTGAGCTCATGTTGGTCCGCAGGAAGTGCCTGCTCAAGCTGACGATCAAGCTCGGCTGTTTTGTCCTGAAAGGGGGCCTCGGTGTTGATATGCTCCACCTTAAATAACGCCTGGAACCGCTCCACGATGTCCATCGGGACCAACATCGCCATGCCAGCAAAAAGGCCAGTAAGGATAAGTAATGACAGGTTCTGCTTCCACCATGGAAGCTTGCCTTGCTCTGTGTGTGTTGTGTTCATTGTATTGACTTTATTCAGAAGCACTGGGTCTGATTATTTTCGAGCGTAATATTTGTGACCCCGAGGTCTTGTAATCGGATAATGAAATCACATGGGTCGAGCGCGATGTTGTCTTCAATTACCACTCTGTTTGTGGTGAATGTAATGTTTTGCATATCTATGGGGTTCAGGGTCGTTAATGCTTGGTTATTGATAAGGTAGATGTCGCTCAAGAGATTGAGGTTGTCCAGCCCACTAAAACTAGTCAGTGCGGGGTTGTCTTTGATGTAGATGTAGCCGTTTATTGCCGTGATGTTATCTGCTCCTGCAAGTGTTTCAAGTATTTGGTTTCTTTCAATTTTAAGGCCGGAGATTTCTCCAATCGGGCCGAGTGTATCAAGCTCTACGAGTGCATTATTGTTCATGATGTAGAGATGACGACCAACGGAGCGCACATCAGGAGTGTTGGTGAAGAGCGTGTTAAGCTCGTCGTTGCCATCGATGATAAGATCTTCTCCAATAATTTCAATATGATCAACTATTGCAAGGTCTTCTTTCCCAAGTTGTTGAATGATCAGGCTCCCTCCAACAGTGGTGAACCCTCTGAGTCCTGCGAAGTCCGTAATACTTTGCAGCTGTCCAATGTTGAGATCTCCACCAAGAGTGTTGATATTTGAGAGGAAGTTGATCTCCGCATGTCCGAGGCCATAAAGATTCAGGTTACCCTGAACTTCCTGCACGGATTCAAGCGCAGTGAGGTCGACATCTGCGGCCAGTGTGATCAGGCCAAGATCATGTGCAACGATCCCATTTGGAAACGGTATATTGGTCAGGTCGCTAAATCGTGAGAGGTTTAGCACAAGCCCACCCAGAGACATCAGGTTTGGCCAGGTGTTCGTGAACCCATCTGTATACTCCATCCCTTCGAGCATCATATTTGCCTGAATTGTCGTCAGGCTTACCAGCGTTTCATGAATCGGTGGAACAACATATTGAAGGTGCAGATTGCCTTCAATGTAGGTGATGTTATTGAGTCCATCAAATGATGTCAGCGCGTCGTGGTCAGCACCTATCCAGAGGTTTCCTGTTGTGAGTTCTGTAATGTTGGAGAGTGCTGCGATGCTACTCAATTTGCTGTTCTCAAATAGCTCCAGTCCACCGAGTGTGGTGAGATTCTCAAGACCTGACAGTGACACCATGTAGGAGTTCTTCAGGACAAGTGAGCCTTGAATTGACGTGAGGTTTTCAAGTCCTGTTGCTGTGGTTTCTGTGGCTGCCGATTCATCCAGTCCACGAATGATGAAATGTCCTCCAATGGATTGTAATTGTTGGAGGTTTTCAAAGTTCAAATGACCAATGCCTTGAGTCACGATGAAATGCTCATCGATGTTGGTGAGATTCTCAAGGCCTTCAAAGTTATTGACAATAAACGCAGCTGCTACACCTCTATCGGAGATGTTTTCGTTGACGCTGGAGCCCAGTGAGCCGCCAATTTCGCGTAGCGCTGAGAGTCCCTTGAATTCAATCTCACCTGTGACATCAGCGTCGCCAACCGCAGGGAGAGCGTCATGGTAGCCGACCAAAAGATCGCCCCCGATCACTTGCAAGCTACCCAGGCCATCGAAGTTCACGTTTTCATTGCCAGCAACGCACAGATCTCCTCCAATATGGCGCAAGTTTTCAAGTCCACCAAATCCCGTGGTTCTGAAATACATCCCCTCAAGCCGCGCATAATAAGCGTCATAGGAACCTTCTTCACTGTAATCTCGCCAAAAACAAGGACCATCTTCACCAGGATCACCACCGTTTTCTTTCAGGACAAGCAAGTGTTCACCAACATGCGTCAGGCTGCTTAGCCCAGTGAAAGAGAACTGGCGAGTGGGCGTCAAGTTTCCTTCTGTCACAAGAGTGGAGTAGTTGATCGACTCGCCGATGCGTACGAGGTTCTCAAGACCATTAAATGTAAATATATTTTCAGGCTTTGATGAGAGGTTTTGTTCATTAATATTAATGTTTCCAAGTACATGTTGAAGGTTGTTCAGTCCTGAGAAATCCGCGAATGCTTCAGTGAGTGAGATGCCCAGGGAGTGGACAATCTGTAGGTTTTCCATTCCGATGAATGTGGATGGGCCATCCCCAGCCATGATCAAGTTGCCTGTTTCCGTGACATCTGAGGACATCGGCAGGATGCAGCGCAGGCTGTTGGATGAAACTTGAAAGTTCGTGTCATCACCTGTGAGAATAAGGTTTCCGCGTAAAACAGTTGGGCCGCCATCAAGGGGGAAGTTGTTTGTCATGTCATCAGGCGATGCAATGATGATGTCTCCTTCCATACCATATGTGCTGATGGCATAGTTGTTTGCTGGGTCTCCACATAAGGTCATCAGGCAAGAGTTTTGCTCATCAAAGAGGTTGAGGCATTCTTCGATATCATCACAATCAGTGAGTCCGTCGCCGTCATTATCAATGTTATCGCCGCACACCTCGGGACCAAGCTGGCACATCGGTTCAGCGCTACAGTCAGGATCATTGCAATCGGGAGAGCCATCCATCAACCTCGTGCACATGTCAGGTGTAAAGTCTTGAAGACAGCTAAACACATACTGACAGGCAGGATCTTCGCAGTCGGCAAGTCCATTGCCATCTTCATCGCCTGAGCCAGGTACGCAATATTCCTGTGTGCAAAAAGCGCTGCCTGCACAGGCGGAGTCCTGACAATCAATGAGCCCATCACCATCTTCATCCGAGCCGTTGTTGCAGACTTCCACGCTTTGTAAGCACTCTGAGGTGTAAGCGCAGTCCACATCGGCGCAGTCGACGAGTCCATCGCCATCTTCATCCTTGCCGTTTGAGCATTGCTCACCGCCATCAAGACATGCATGTGTTCGGGCAATATCTGGGTCATCGCAATCGGTGAGACCATCGCCATCATCGTCCTCGTTGTTTCCTGGAACCTCGACCGTGACAAGGCAACCAAAGACAGCAGAGCAATCGGGGTCCATGCAGCCAACAAGCGAGTCGCCATCCTCATCATCATCTGTGGAGCAGTTTTCTGCATTTGCCTTGCACAGGCTTGTGTTTTTGCACGCCGTGTCCTGACAGTCGATGAGGCTATCTCCGTCATCGTCCTTGCCATTTGCACAGTCCTCGATGTTTTCCTGACAGATAAAGAGTGCGTTGCAAGCAGCGTCCTGGCAGTCAATCTGTCCATTGTTGTCATCGTCTATGCCATTGTAACAGTGCTCTTGTGCGGACTGTTCAAGACACCATGTCGTGGCACTGCACGCGGGGTTCGTGCAATCGATGGTAACATCTGTATCACACTCTTTTGTGGATGTGTTTGTGGAGCCATCACCACCACATGCAAAGAGTTGGAGGATGAGTAGCAGGAGTGGTGCATGGTATTGTATTTTAAATGTTTTCATCTGGGTGGTTGCCTGTTGTACATAAAGACATCTGTGCAAATGCTGAGTATGGAGAAGTTTTATTTAAGATACAAGAAGACAAGAAGCGCGCGGGCGCGGCGAGCAATCCTTTGAAAAGGATTGCTCGCCGCGCCCGCGCGCTTCTTGTGAGTTTGTTCAGGGGCAAGCGCTTGAGTTGCCTTGTTGATAGTTGGCGTAACCCATGTACCCATGTGAGATGAGGAGGTTGTAGAAGTTATCCACATCAGTCTGACAGAGGGATGTGTTGTTGGTCATTGTGAATCCTCCCGAAGATGTGGCGACCCCGGTGATGTTCATCAACGCAGAGATATCAGAGAGGCTGCCATTACCATTGACAATGATGGTGCCATACAGCCCCGTGATATTCTGTAGGCCATTCAGCGTGGTGAGTGAGTTATTGGTGGAGAGCGAGAAGTATTCGACCACCTCGGTCACTCCTGAGAGCGCTGTGATGTCTGTGATGTTGGGGTTGGCGTTAAGCTCCAGCCAGTTCAGGCTGCCTGTGATTTGTTCAAGTCCTGTCAGATCGCTGACCTGAGAGCTGATCAATGAGAATCCGCCAACATGCGTCAAACTGGCAAGATCAGACAGCGTCAGGAGTGGTGTGTAAGAGATTCTAAAATCACCTTGCACCTGCACAAGGTTTTGGAGGCCATCAAGGGTTTGAAGCTCGGTCGCGCTGTCAATATAGAAGTCTTTTCCAACCGTGGTGAGCGCATCAAAGTTCAACGCATTGAGCATGGAGTTTGAGCGGATCTCAAGGTTACCTCCAACGGAGGTGATGTGATGGAATCCATGAAGTGTGAACAGGTTGGGGTTACTGCTGAGGTACAGATCTCCGCCCACAGTGAGGAGGTTGCCGAAGTCAGAGAGGTCCGTGAAGTTATTCACAAGACTGAGGTCACCCTGAACGTGTTGGAGCATGGAGAACTGGGGTAGAGAAGCAGGAACAGGTGTGTATTCAATGATAAGATCACCTGTGAACGTGGTCATGGCGGGGAGTCCGTCAAAGCTTGCAAGGTCACTGCAACCTGAGGCCTTGAGACCACCAATATGCTGCAAGTTTGTAAAGGAGGTGAAGTCTACAAATCCCGAGAGGTAATCAGCGATGAGATTGCCACCAATGTGCTCAATCGCGGTGAGGTTTTGGTAATCTTGTAGCGTGCTAAACTGAACATCTTCGCTGACATGTGTGATTTGATTGAGCCCTGCATAACTTGTCAGGTTGCTATTGTAGTTCAGGCGGAAGCTGCCCTGACTGAGTTGAGTGATGTTGCCAAGCGCATCCACGTTGGTGAGGCTATCATTGCCAAAAAACTCAATCCCACCAAGTGTGGTGAGGCCGTTTAGACCTATCAGGTCAGCGGCGTTCGTGTAGTACAACAGCAGTCGTCCCTGGATTGTGTGCAGGTTGTTTAACGCCTGGAAAACGAAGGGATCGTGCGTGGTGTTACCAAACTCGCTGTAGAGTGCAAACTGTCCACCAACGCTCTCCAGTGCACTCAGTCCTGTGTAGTTGTTAAAGTTGCTGTTGATGCCTGTGAAGAAGTCGCCTCCAACGTGGGTGAGTGCATCAAGGCCGCTGTAATCTGTGAACAGGTACGCATCAAACCCTGCGCTTCCTGTGCCTGTGAGGACAAAGAAATCTTCATCAATGGATTGAAGGTTTTGCAGTCCATTAAAGGAGAGGTCTACAGATGGACCAAAGTAATAGGTTCCTTTGCTAAGACCAAGAGTGCCACCAATATGCTCCAGTCTGTTGAGGCCGTTGAAGTCACGTGTGCCAGGCTTGAAGTTGAAACAAAGGTCACCACCAATGCGGCGTAAATGATCCAATCCTACAAGGCTTTGGGTCACAAAGTATCCGCCAACAGCACTACCTGCAATGGATTCGTCGTTCCCCTGTACGTCCCAACTGCAACCATCGCCGCTGTGTATATACACGGGAGGGAATTGGTTGGTGTCAGTAGCAGGCGTTCGCACGAAATGTCCTGCTACCTCAACGAGTTGTGTGAGGTCTGTGAAGCTAAATGTTGTGCCTTCAAAATCAAAGGGTAGCGCCTGGTTGTTAAGGTTTCCATCATGAGGGGTGAAGACAATATCGCTGCCAACACGCTTGAGCGCGGTTAATCCAAGGAACCCAAAGACCGCATCATTTTCATCAAAGTATAGAGGTTCATTGATGGTGAGGGTGCCGAGCACATGCATCAATTGGTTGAATCCGTCGAACTCCTGTCCTGCTGCCTGTGCGTCGAAGGCGAGGTTTTGAACGACTTGAAGAGAGTTAAACCCAGTACGGCTCATGCCCATGATCGAGCGCTCTTCTACAAGCAGAGTGCCTGTTGTTCCGCCTCCTCCAGGAAGAATGCAGCGCAGACGCGTGGTGGGGACGTTAAAGGGGACTTGTGCACCGATGATACTGAGGTTGCCACGAAGGAGCGTCGCTGATCCATTCATATCAGGAGAGAGCGCGCTCATCTCGGTTTCCGTGCTCACTGTAATATCCTCACCTGTGATTGCCGTGTTGACCTCGACAACCTGATAGTTGTTTTGTGGGTCTCCACAGAGGGCCACGGTGCAGTAGGCGTTATTATTTGTGAACTCGTGGCAGTCAGGATCTTCACAGTCGATCAGACCATCGCCATCATTATCAATGCCATCGCCATCACAGTAGGTTTCTGTGGTGAGTCCTGTCTGGCACTCGGGGGCAGAGGTTTGACAGACGCTCAAGGTACAGTCGATGGTTGTGGTGCCAGGAGGAGCGGTGGGTTGTGGGGTTGACAGCGCGAGGCACTGGCAGAAGTCCTCTCCAGCACAACGGTCGTCGGAGCAGTCAAGCGGGAGTCCGCTTCCATCGACAGGACACTGACAGATAGGTGCGTTGGCTGCACATTCAGCATCATTACAATCAGCGCCCAAGGCACCATCATTATCAATGCCATCGCCATTGCAGTATTCTTGTGTGTGTCCTGTCTGGCATTCAACCTGTGATTGCTGGCAGTAAATATCTGAGCAATCAGGCAAGTTTGTAAGCTCGTAGTAGGTTTCTGTCATGGGGCAGGACACCACAGGGCAGCTTCCTACGCCAGAACAGTCAAGGTCATCACAGTCCGTGAATCCATCGCCATCATTGTCTGTGCCATCGCCATCGCAGTAGGTTTCTGTGGTGAATCCCGTCTGGCACTCAGGTGCGTTGGCACAGAAGCTTTCATTACAGAAGGGCGCGCCTGGATTTTGTGTTCGGAAGTCTTCACACAGGCAATGATCCTCATCGACACATCGTGTGTCGGAGCAGTCAAGCGGCAAACCATCATCGATGTTAAGGGGGCACATACAATAGGCTACATCACAGTCGTCATCAGCACAGTCGATCAGGCCATCACCGTCATTATCAATACCATCGCCATCGCAGTAGGTTTCAGTGGTGAGACCTGTTTGACATTCAGGAGCGCTTTGTTGGCAGATGCTGTTTGTGCAGTCTGCGACCTGGTTACCACTTAACGCGTGTGTAATTGTGGGGCACATCAAGGGAGGACAAAGGCCCTCATCCGAGCAGTCGAAGTCATCGCAATCTGTGAATCCATCTGCGTCGTTGTCCACGCCCAGATCATCACAGACCTCGGGGATACCTGTGCGACAGCCCTGATAGGTGTTTTGGCATGCGTTTGTAGAGCAGTCGATGGCACCATTTGCGACCTTTGTCGCCTCGCATGCGCAGTAGTCGAGACCTGTGCAGAGAGGGTTACTGCAATCCAGAGGAGTACCTTGCGCATCAACAGGACACTGACAGGCGGACTCAGCGCCACATGCGGGATCGTCGCATTCAGCACCATTTTGTTGATCGTTATCGACACCAAAACCATCACAGATCTCGGCAGGTTCACCTTCACGACATCCGGGGTAGACGGCTTTACATGCATCCAGTGAGCAATCAGGTTTGTCAGCCCAGGGGAGGTTAGGTTGCAGTGTGGGGAGGCACTGGCAGTAATCGGTGGCACCACATCGCGGATCAGCACAGTCAAGTGGAGTGCCTTGCGCATCGACTGGGCACTGACATTCGGGAGCTGTTCCGCAATCATCCACATCAGCGCAATCGATCAGGCCATCATCATCGTTGTCTATGCCATCGTTGTTGCACAGCTCTGGCATGCTCGGATCAACTTTGCATTCGGGCGCAGTTTGTTGGCAGATGATGTTGGTACAGTCGGGGATCTGGCTTCCATCCAGCGCACTTGCAATGGTGGGGCACTCCAATGTGGGGCATTCACCCACGCCCGAACAGTCGAGGTCATCGCAGTCAATGAAGGTGTCACCATCATTATCTATCATGTCACCTGCGCAAAGTTCCTGTGTGAGTCCTGTCTTGCAGGAATCGCTGGTCATTGAACATGCAGACAGGCTGCAATCAGGGACATTGCCATGGACAGGATCTTCGCGAAGATTGGCCTGGCAGATACACCAGGGGAGGTTTTGACAGCTCTCTGCCGAGCAGTCGAGAGGTTCGTTGTCTGCGTTGAGCGCACATGTGCACAGCGCGTCACCACCGCAGTCGTCGAGATCTTCACAGTCGGTGAGGCCATCGTTATCATCATCGATGTTGTTGCCACACACTTCAAGGAGTGCGCCCTCACAGGCTGGATCATCGGTGCACGCGTCGTCCTCGCAGTCAATTAGCCCATCCAGATCATTATCAATATCGTCGTCGCACACTTCCAGTGATTTCAGACAGTTATAGAGTGTGGCGGGGCATTCCTCGCTGTCATCACAATCGACAAGCCCATCACCATCGTTGTCCACGCCATCATTGCAAATTTCATCGGCGCAATAAAACGAGCCAGTGCAGCTTGAGTCAGCGCAGTCGGTGTCGCCATCGCCATCATCATCCACGCCATTATTACAAACCTCGGCAGGGAAGAGACAGGTGGAGGTGTTGGCGCAGTCATTATCAAGGCAGTCAGCAAGCCCATCGCCATCGTCATCTTTACCATTATTACAGACTTCGCCAGACTCAAGACAGTCCGAGGTCATGGCAAGTTCAGGGTCGTCGCAATCGGTGGCGCCGTCGCCGTCATCGTCAATGCTGTTGCCAGGGATTTCAAATTTGGCGAGGCAGAAGAAGACGGAGCTACAGTCAGGATCATCGCAGTCGATGAGGCTGTCGCCGTCGTCATCCACGCCGTTTGAACAGTGTTCTGCGCCTGGTTTGCAGATGTTTGTGTTCTGGCACGCTGTGTCCTGACAGTCGACCGCACCATCGTTGTCATCATCCTTGCCATTGGAGCAATCTTCAATGTCGTCCTGACAGATAAAGAGCCCCTGACAGGTGTCGTCTTCACAGTCGATGAGTCCGTTGCCGTTGTCATCCACGCCGTTGTAGCAGTGTTCATTGCCCGAGCAACTTGCAAACTGGCTGCATGTGGGATCTTCACAGTCCACAAGACCATCGCCGTTGTTGTCGACTCCATCGGTGCATCGCTCTTCAATAAGTGATGGGTCAATTTCCTTTCCTCCACAAGCACTTAACAGTACGAGTAGTAGGATGGATGTCAGAGGAAGGTAGGTATATATGCGCGGTGACATGAAAAAATCTCCTGCAGGTGGACGTCTTTATAGAACCGATAAGGTCGTCGATGTCATATTTCTGTGCGTTGGTAAAGTATGAATAAACAAAAGCAAAAAGACAAGGACCTGAGGTCCCTGTCTTTTTTGCTTTTGGAGGGTGATGAGCCTGATGTGTGATGATGAGACACGTGCTCAAACGTCTGGCACCTCTTCATTATGTGTCAAGGGCATGTATCGTTGAGGTTATCACCGACGAATTGAGTTGCAGAGGGGTTGATTCCCATCAAGTGATTTACAACATCATCCACAATACAGGACGAGAGCATGTAGTTGTTTGTGATGTCAATGTTGAACCCCTGGAAGTCGGTGATATTGAGGAGCTGAGTGATATCTGTGAGGAGGATATTGTCTTGTAATGTGAGGCCACCGCCCAGTGTGGTGACTCCTGATAGACCTGTAAGGCTTGTAAGCCCTGTCGCATAGATGTAGAGGAGGCCAGTGATGCTGGTCAGGTTGTCGAGTCCAGTCAGGTCTGTGAGGTTTGATGTGTAGAGGATTTGCAGGTCGCCCACGGTCTGGATGTTTTCGAATCCTTGCAGCCCTGTGACGGGGTTGCTTTCAGAGCCAGAGATGTAGATGCCACCCACATTTTGCAATGTGCTCAAGGGGAGGAATGGTTGAGGTTCAAGCCCTGTGACGAGTGTGTCATCATAGTTGTAGTAGTAGAATGCGAACTCGTTGGTCACGGTGTGTAGTGAGTCGAGCCCACCAAAGTTCTGGAGTGTGGTGAGGCTGTATGATGCGACCTCAATCTCCATGCTGCCCACCGATGCAAGGCTTCCAAGACCAGTGAAGTCTTGTGCTGTGACGCCCTTGGGAGAGAATCGACCCGTGATGCTGGTCAGGTTGTTCAGTCCATTGAAGGTAATGGCGGTCGCTCCTGATACAGTTGACATGTAGTTTGACTGAATGAGTAGATCGCCATTGATTGTGCTCAGATTTTGCAAACCATCAAAGTCTGTGAAGGTTGGTGCGAGGTAGAGCTCCATGCCACCTGTGCTTGTCAAGGATGTCAGCGCGGATGTGTCTGTGATGCCACGCGGCTCGTTGTAGGAGAATCCCGATTCTAGACTTGAGTTGCGCAAGTACCCGCCTATTGTGGTGAGGTTCTGGAGGCCGTTAAAGCTCATGGTCGGTGGTGTGCCAATCCCCTGGTCGGGGTTGTAGTAGCTGTTGATGATGAGGTTTCCACCCACTGTGGTCAGTGATTCTAGGCCAGTGAAGTCTTGCCAGGTTAGCGCGACAGGGAAGATGAAGTCGCCACCGATGGACTCCAGGTTATCAAGTCCTTCGAAGCTCTCCACGAGGATGGCGTCTGTAATCATGGCGTCGTCCATGTCGACAATAAAGCTTTGACCAATGGAGGTCAGGTTTTCAAGTCCGTGGAAGGTGAGCTTTGTTTGTGGGCTCTCGTAAGCATCGCCTACAATGAGGCTTTCCTTGATCTCTGTCAGTTGATTGAATCCAGTGAAATCGGTGAAGCCATCATCTGGTATAAAGCAAATATTGCCACCGACATAACGTAGCGAAAGAAGTGGTTGAACCGAACCCAACCTGGTCATTTCTCCACTCAGGTAAGTGTAGCCTTCGCCCTGATGGAGGTTGCAGCCAAAGTCAGTGTCGCTCTCATCGTAGAAGTCACGAACCTTGACGAGCGTGCCGCCTACCCAGGTCAGGTTGTCAAGCCCATCAAGCGTGATCTTACGTGTGGAGTAGTCCTGTGTAGCGCTTGTGTAGTAGTCCACGACCACATCGCCACCAAGGGTTCGCAGGTTCTCAAGTCCTGTAAATGACATCTGGCTATCTGCGGGTGGCTCTGCAAAGTAACCAGGCTCAACGGTCGTAAGATTTCCAAGAATATGACGCAGTCCTGTGAGTCCAGTAAATGGCTCCTCATCCGTTGTTTGGCCCGCCACGGTCAGGTGGCCTGCGACAGTCATTGTGGAGAGAGGTGTGAGATCTGTCAGTCCACTTCCTTCAAAGCGAAGCATTCCTGTGTGGCCTGTGGTGGTGTCAGGGACCACACAACGCAGAGGGCTGACCGTTGATGTAAGCGTGTACTCACCAAGTTCAGACACATCAAAGAAGAGCTCGCCGCGAAGCAGTGTGACGCCGTCATCTGCAATGAAGAAATCAAAGTCAAAGGGATCTGTGACATAAAGCGTCTTCTGGGAGGGATCGTCAGCGACGCTTGCGTAGGTGACTACTGTGAAGTTGTTGTCAGGGTCACCACAAAGAGCGCGAGTACAGTATGCATCATCGCTCATGAAGTCGTGGCAATCAGGATCATCGCAGTCGATGAGCCCATCCCCATCGTTATCCACGCCGTCACCATCACAAAGTTCCACATCGGAGGGTTGGCAGGATGGGAACATGTAGGCGCACTCTGCGACGCTACAGTCTGGGATCATCTGTTGTGTGACAGGATCGATGATGGGGTCTGGTGGAGTGTCACACTCACAGGTTTCATCTGAAGAACATGCAGGGTCTGCACAGTCAGTGAAGCCATTGTTATCGTCATCAATGTTGTTCCCGCAGATCTCAACGCGAGTGTTTTGGCAGAGAGGATCGGCGTTGCATGCGGAGTCATCGCAGTCGGTTGCGCCGTTACCATCATCATCAATATTGTTACCACAAATTTCGATAATGGTGCCTGTGCACTCGGGATCGTTTGCGCAAGCGCTGTCATCACAGTCGATGAGTCCATTGAGGTCGTTGTCCACATCATCATCGCAGATTTCGACGATTAGTGAGTTCAGGCAGTTGTAGAGAGTGGATGGGCAAGTGTCAGTGTCATCACAATCAATCAGGCCATTGCCATCGTTGTCCACGCCATCATTGCAAATTTCGGCAGCGCAATAAAACGAGCCAGTGCAGCTTGAGTCAGCGCAGTCGGTGTCGCCATCGCCATCATCATCCACGCCATTATTACAAACCTCGGCAGGGAAGAGACAGGTGGAGGTGTTGGCGCAGTCATTATCAAGGCAGTCAGCAAGCCCATCGCCATCGTCATCTTTACCATTATTACAGACTTCGCCAGACTCAAGACAGTCCGAGGTCATGGCAAGTTCAGGGTCGTCGCAATCGGTGGCGCCGTCGCCGTCATCGTCAATGCTGTTGCCAGGGATTTCAAATTTGGCGAGGCAGAAGAAGACGGAGCTACAGTCAGGATCATCGCAGTCGATGAGGCTGTCGCCGTCGTCATCCACGCCGTTTGAACAGTGTTCTGCGCCTGGTTTGCAGATGTTTGTGTTCTGGCACGCTGTGTCCTGACAGTCGACCGCACCATCGTTGTCATCATCCTTGCCATTGGAGCAATCTTCAATGTCGTCCTGACAGATAAAGAGCCCCTGACAGGTGTCGTCTTCACAGTCGATGAGTCCGTTGCCGTTGTCATCCACGCCGTTGTAGCAGTGTTCATTGCCCGAGCAACTTGCAAACTGGCTGCATGTGGGATCTTCACAGTCCACAAGACCATCGCCGTTGTTGTCGACTCCATCAGTGCATCGCTCTTCGATGAATGATGGGTCAATTTCCTTTTCTCTACAGGCGCTTAGCAAGATGAGAATGAGGATAAATGGAGATAGTTGTGTGAGATGACGTGAGTGCATGATGAACTCTACTGTATATTAGATATGATTGAATGCGCAGGGACAGGGGTCATCTTAAATAAGCGTGAGGAATTCCTCAAGCTTTATGTCGGGATTCTGTGATGGTGTTCTTTGAACTCCTTTGATAGGAGTAGGCGAGTGATTTTGCGAGTATGCATGGAACATAAGGAACAGGTGTAGTGATGGTGTTAAAGAGCAAGTTTGGGTGTGTGTTGGGTTGTGTAGCCGCGCTGACTTTGATGGGAAGTTGCAAGCAGCATGTCAAGCCCGAGGTTGAGATCGCGAAGCTCGTGCAGGAGAGCACCGAGAAAGAGGTTAGGTTGCCTTCGGTTGTCAAACCAAAGCATTATGAGTTGTGGTTCAAGATCGATCCTGCCTCGGATAGTTTTGAGGGGCGTGTTGTGGTGCATGTGACCGCAAGTCGCGACACCAATACGATTTTGTTGCATGCAGACAAGCTTGATATCAAGTCGGCGACGTTGGTGACAGAAGAGGGGAAAGAGGTTGCAAAGCTTAACGCCGAGCTCATGGGGCAGGGGCTGTTGAAGCTTGATTCCGAGGATACCCTTGTCAGCGGCAAGAGTTACTCGATTCAGATTGAGTACACGGGCGGGATGGATGAGGAGCCTTCGGGGCTGTATCGCACCAAAGATCAGGATAACTGGTATGCTGTGACACAGTTTGAGCCGCTTGAGGCACGTAAGGCGTTCCCATGTTTTGATGAGCCTGTGTTCAAGAGCGCGTACAGCGTGACAGTGGATGCGCCTGCCGATCAGGTGGTAGCTGCCAATGCGCCGTTGGTGTCAAAGAAGGAGATTGATGGTGGTTTTGTCAGGCATGTGTTTGGCAAGACTCCTCCGCTGGCATCCTATCTGGTAGCGTTGACTGTGGGGCCTTATGATATTGTGAATGCGCCTCTACGCGAGGGTTCAAAGGGGCCAGAGTTTCGTGTTCTTGTGCCCAAGGGCAAGGCGGACTTTGCGACTTATGCAGTGGAGCAAACTCCAGCTATCTTGACCTACCTTGAGGGCTATTTTGATATGTCCTATCCTTTTGAAAAGCTTGACTTTGTGGCGGTGCCGAACTTTAGCGCAGGCGCAATGGAAAACGTTGGTCTTGTGACCTTCCGCGATTCGATCCTCTTGTTGAATGAGGAGGCCACAACACCAAGGCAGAAGCACTCGACGTTGAATGTCATTGCGCATGAGCTTGCACATATGTGGTTTGGCAACCTTGTGACGCCGCCCTGGTGGGATGAGCTGTGGTTAAACGAGTCCTTTGCGACATGGATGGCCGCCAAGACCGTGGAGGCTGTCGCGCCAGAGCTTGAGTCGGGTATGCGCCAAGTGATGGGGGCATCTTATGTGATGAGCGCAGATTCTCTGGCGCAGACACGCTCAATTCGTCAGCCCATTGTCAAAAAAGGTGATATTTACAACGCGTTTGATGGCATCACGTATGGGAAGGGCGCGTTGGTGCTTGGTATGACAGAGAACTGGTTGAGCGAGGCAAAGTTCAAGCAGGGTATTCAGAACATGATGAAGCAGCAGGCCTATGGTGCTGTGACAACAGATGTGTTGTGGGCATCGCTGGCGGCGACTTCCTGGGGCGATGTGAAAGGAATGATGTCAACCTTTATCGATCAGCCAGGTGTGCCTCTGGTGAAGGTGACTCCGCTGTGTTCGGGAGAGACGGCCCAGTACAAGCTTGAGCAATCGCGCTATGTGCCAGCAGGTTCAGGTGTGGAGGGTGAGCAGTTGTGGCGAATTCCAGTCTGCATTGCCTTTCCAAATGAGCAAGGCGAGCGACTGAATCACTGTGAGGTTCTGGAGGAGAAGGAGCAGGTTGTGACATTGCCTGTGTCGGGGTGTCCTGCGTGGATTCATCCCAACGCGGATGAGAAGGGTTATTATCACTGGTCCTTGCCTGCTGCTGAGATGTTGAGGTTGAGTGGTGAGAACCAGTCCATGTTGACGGGCCGCGAGAAGTTGGCGTTGTTGGGTCATATGGGGGCGTTGGTGCAGTCAGGTCAGATGGATGCGTTGACGTTGTACAAGGTGGCGCAGCAGATGATGAGCAGTGATAATGATCACCTTGTGATGGACAGCCTGGATGTCTTTATGGGCTTTGGGCGAGTGGTTGAAAAGACAGGTAATCAAAAGGCTTATGCAGAGTTGTTGCGTGCGTTGTTGTGGCCACAGCTTGAGCGCCTTGGAATGGAGGTTCAATCAGGAGAGGTTCCTGCGCAGACAAACCTGAGAGCGAGCGTGCTGTCTGCTCTGGCGGATGAGGGGATGGATGCGACCGTGATGAGCAATGCCAAGATGTTGATGGTGTCTTTCCTGGAGGACCCCAATGGATTCAAGCCAGAGCATCACTGGGCGGTTGTGGCTGCTGCGACAGAAGGCGACGAGGTGTTGTGGTCACGTCTGGTGGGGCTTCTTGATGAGGTCAATACGCCTGCCTCGCGAGGTGTGTTATTGCGTGCACTGGGGAGTTTCAGGGAGCCCGTATTGCTCAAGCGTAGCGCGGATTTGTTCTTTGATGAGCGTATACGCTCCAACGAGTTCTGGGCACTTGTTGGGCCAAACGCAGGTCATGAAGCGCTCGCCGAGCAAGTGATCTGGCCATGGACAAAGGCAAATTACACCAAGCTGGTGGGCAAGTTGGGCGTTGCATTTGGCGCGCCGTCGTTGCCTTTTGTGGGGAGTGGTATGTGTTCACGCGAGAAGATCGCCGAGGTGAAGACGTTCTTTGAGACCGAGGTTGAGATGGTCGAGGGGATGGAGAGAAACCTTGGTAAGGCATTGCAGAGTATGGAGAAATGTGTGGTGCAAAGGCCCAAACGTGAGGAGGCAATTACTGCGTTCTTGTCGCAATGGGAGAAGGGGCAAGTGCGCTAAGGCGTGGCTTGATGGCTTGGATAAATAAAGGAGAGGAGCGCACAAGGTGCGCTCCTTCTCCATCACGCTCTATTTATCTCTGGAGTTTTTGAGCAATATCGACGGCGGCGTAGGTGAGGATGCCGTCACAGCCAGCGCGTTTGAATGCGAGTAGGGATTCCAGCATGACGCGGTCAAGATCAAGCCAGCCTTGCTGGCCTGCTGCGTGTAGCATGGCGTACTCGCCGCTGACTTGATACGCGTAAGTGGGAGCCATGAAGGTTTCCTTGGCGCGACGAATGATGTCGAGATAGGGCATGCCTGGTTTGACCATGATCATGTCGGCGCCTTCGTTGAGGTCGAGGGCGATTTCACGTATGGCTTCATCGGTGTTGGCGGGGTCCATCTGGTAGGTGCGTTTATCGCCCTGGCCAAGGTTTCCTTTTGAGCCCACAGCGTCGCGGAAGGGGCCGTAGAAGGCCGAGGCGTATTTGGCAGAGTAGGCGAGGATGCGGACAGTGGATGAGAAGTCATGGTCATCAAGCTGTTGTCGAATGGCGGCGATGCGGCCATCCATCATGTCGCTTGGTGCGATGACATCGCAGCCAGCTTCTGCCTGTGCAAGGCTTTGTTTGCAGAGCACATCAAGGGTTTCATCGTTGATGATGTGACCGTCTTTCATGAGTCCATCTTGACCGTGACTTGTGTACGGGTCGAGCGCGACATCACAAATAATACCGATATTTGGGACCTTTGCTTTGATGGCGCGCACGGTGCGGCAGATGAGGTTGTCAGGATTGTAAGCTTCTTCTGCGCCTTCTGTTTTCAGTGAGGTATCCACGACAGGAAAGAGGGCGATGGCGGGGATGCCAAGGTCTGCGGCTTTTTGTGCAGCTTCAACCATGAGATCGATGCTGAGGCGTTCAACGCCAGGCATGGAAGGAATGGCTTGGCGGGCATTGGTGCCTTCGATGACAAAGGCAGGCCAGATGAGGTCGTTGACCGAGAGAGAGTTTTCGGACATGAGGCGACGAGACCAGTCATCGCGGCGCATGCGACGCATGCGAGTGAGTGGAAAGGAGGGGTTTGTCGAGGACATGGTTGTGAGACTCCGTTTTTATGGGAGGGTTAGATGCCTGCGCGTTGCAGGAGTGATGTGAGGCGCGAGTTTGCCTCCTGAAGGGTGTCCTTGTAGAGGTCGGACGCCAGAATGCTCTGGTGGTAGTTATGGTGTGTTCCGCGCCATTTGCCAAGGGTCATCACGTTGGCGATTGCTTGTGACGAGTCATTCATGGCGACAGCACGCTTGGGCAGCGATGGTGGCCACATGGTGGGGTGGTTAAGATCCCATGCGATGAGGTTTGCAAGTGCGCCTTCCTTGATGACACCTGCCTCAAACTGAGGGTGCATCATGCCAGGGCGTTGAAAGACGCGGCTGAGCAGGAAGTCAGGGTCGGAGAATTTGGCGAGGCTTTGGTGGCTTGCTTGGCGGGTGTGTTGGGTGAGCTTTGCATCGCGAAGAGAGGAGGAGTGGTAGAACTGGTTGTAAGCTCTGGAGTGTGTAGCAGGCAGCGTGCGAAGCCCTGAGATAAAGCGCATCTCTTTTTGAAGGTTCATGGAGTCATTGCTTGCGGCCGCGTCTGTGGCGACGATCCATTGAAGTTGATGTTCTTGCCAGCGATGGACATGTGCGGGGAGAGCAAAGATGAGCTGAGAGAAGGGGCAGTAGCCAAGCGTGTGGATGTTGGGGGAGAGGAGGTTCATATCATCTTTGCTGGTGAAGATTGCATGCACGAGCAGGATGTGTGGTGCCGAGTCGAGGACTCCGAGTGAGTGAAGTCGAGTGATAGGCGACATGTTGTGAAGTGTGATGGAGCGTTCGAATTCCTCAATAGATTGAGCGACATGGGAGTGTATGGGGAGGTTGTGTGTTTGTGCGAGGTTGGCGATGCTGTGCCATAAGTCGTCGCTGACCGTGTCGGTTGCGTGAGGTCCAATGGATGACCAGATGCCCTGTGTGTTCCAGTGTGTGGAGTTGAGGTCGAGGGTAGCCTGAAGTTGTTGTTCTAGTTGGACGACGCCTGGCCCAGAGATGTCTTGAAGGGTGGGGGCAACAACAGCACACAGTCCTGTGGATGAGATGGCTTTGGTGAGGTGGTGGCCAAAGTAATAATGATCCCATACGAGGCCGACTCCATTGAGGAGTGATTCAAAGGCGCCGAGCGTGGCGAAGGCTGCGACATCTTCGGGCATGAGATGTGATTCAACATGATAGAAGAGGTCTTCAATCATGTTGTTTTTGGTCGATGTGTTGACATCGATGCCACGAAAACAGGCCATGGCGAGGTGTGTGTGTGCGTTGATGAATGCGGGCGTAAGGAGTTGATCCGAAAGGTGTTCCGAGGGGGAGTGGATGCCCGGGGTGATGGTTTGGATCTTCCCTTTATCCACGGTGAGGGTTGCAGGTTGTACAGATCCATCGGGGAGGAGGACGTGATCGCAAGAGATGGTGAAGGGAGAAGTCATGTGATTATCTTCAGGGGTTAGCAGCATGGTGTGGGTTGAGGATCATAAGGCTCCAACAGGAAAAGGTCGAGATTAAAACCACATGTGTTTTGTCTGATTTATTTGAGAGGCAATGACAGGGGTGAAGTTTGTGGTGTGACGCGCCGATGAATGTGCGGGGTGTGGGAATGTGGGACGGTACGTGTACTGGAGCGATATGTACGACTTGTTGTGGAGAGTAAGGGAGGTGAATGGCCTTATGTGTCAGACTGTTACGACTTGAATGATGATGCGTTTTGAGGTGTTTGGTGTGTGGGTGGTTTGTGCGTTCCGTGTGTGTTTTTAGTTGAGTTCACGTGTGCGTGAAGAGTGTTTGGAGCGAAGGAGTAAAGGAATGAATCCTGGTGTGAAAATCCATAATATGGAGCGTATTGATGCCTCTGTGAGTGGTATTCTTGTGCTGGGTTACCTTGCAGCAAGTATCGGTCACGAGCTTAATAATCCGCTCGGGTATACTACCTCAAGCGTGGGTTATTGTGAGCAAACATTGCAAGAGCTTATGCAAGATGAGAGCAAGCATTGCGAGGAAGCCGAGGGGATTTTGGAGGCGTTATCTGATGCGTCCAATGGGCTGGAGCGTTTGCACAAGGTCGTGCGTAACTTGCAGCGATTTACGTGTCTCAAGGATATGGAGATGAGGCCATTGTTGCTGCAAGGGCTGTTGAAATCTCTGGTGCAACGCGTGCAGCATGAGGGGATAGCCGTTGAGCTTCGTGGGGATTGTGAGGATGTGTTTATTGAGGGTGATTCTGTGGTGCTGATGTTGGCGCTGGAGCATCTGGTGCGCAACAGTCACAGGGCATTGCATCGTGTGAGCCGAGGTGGTGAGAGTATACGGTTATCGTGTGAGTGTGAGGATGAGCGCGTGATTGTCTCGGTGTACGATGATGGCGTGGGGATTGCGCCCGAGGTGAAGGAGAGGATTTTTGAGCCTTTTTACAAGGCAGATCCTGACCATTCGGGGTTGGGGTTGGGGTTGACGCTGACACATCAGATTGTGATGGCGCATCGTGGTCAGATGTACCTGTGGAGTGAGTCTGGGGTGGGCACGCAAATTTCAGTGGTGTTGCGTCGTTCCACGACGATGTTTGGAGATGAGCTGACGTCAGCGGAGTCAACGGTTGAGGACGACTCCTTCAGGAGGTTTTCGATCTTGCTTGTGGATGAGCAGGAAGAGAGGCGTGAGGAGTTGGCGTGTGTGTTGGTTGCCGAGTTCAACGTGACTCGTGTGGGTACGGATGAGGAGATCGAGCACGCGCTAAGTCAATCTGAGTATGGGTTTGATTATGTGTTGTATGGGGTGGATAAGTTCTCGTTTTCGTTTGAGCGTTTGAGCGCGATTTTAAGGGTGTGGGATGCGAGTTATGATGCGAGGTTGGGGGTTGTTGTTTCGGGCGGGCTGTGGTTACAC
>CATLTV010000083.1 GCA_950059285.1 uncultured Pseudomonadota bacterium
CATTTACCTTACCTGATGACGCATACGTCTCCATCGTACACCCGCTCGACCTCACAGAAGAACTCAGGACCACATGGGGGACAATCTTTGCTGATTATGAAATCATTCCTCCCTTCCCACAACTCAATCGCCACATCTATACACTTGGTGACGATGAACGTGAGCGCGACGTTTTCACACGCTGGGGCGATCTTAAAGCACCTGGCACCACACTCAGAAAGTTTGCGAAACGCGACACAATCCCATGGACATGCAGTTCTTCTGATCCCGATTATTGTTGGTATAACTCACAAACTCACCAAATAAAATGCGTCATCAGCACAGACTACGGAGACGTGCGCGGTCACCGATGGGCTCGCATCTACTTTGTAGCCAACAACGCTGACAATCAGGAGGACATCACACAACTTACACTTAAAGATGTGCCTCCTGCTCTTCTGAACGAGGTCATTGCCTCACTACATAGATACGTGATTGCCTATGCCACAGAGGTATGAGATCCAGGCTCTGTGAACTCTGGAGAACCACGCAGAGCGTAAACACAATGCATAACAACATGAGGTGTCTGTGTATTTAGGAGAACTCGCGGCGCTCGCTGCCGCCGCACTCTGGGCTGGTGCAAGCATTCTCTTTGCAAACCTTGGTGCAAAGAAGATCTCACCACAGGTCTTGAACCTCTTTAAATGTGCGCTGGCGCTCGTGTTGTTGTGGATGACCATGGGATTGATGGAGCACTCCTGGCTCCCCCACCCCGACTCTGACAGCGCCCTCATCGCGCTCGCCATTAGCGGCGTCATCGGCCTTACGCTGGGTGACACCGCTTACTTCCACGCGCTCAACAGACTTGGCCCACGACGCACACTGATCTTTGCCACGCTCAGCCCGCCAACCACTGCGGTCATGGCCTACGCCTTCCTTGATGAGCCCCTCACCAAAACCATGATCCTTGGCATCATCGTCACACTTGCAGGTGTCATCTGGGTCATCAAGGAACGCCAGCCCGAAGCGTCCACAACCTCCCCCAAAGATTCCGATAACCATCTGGAAAAAATTGGTATTTTCTTCGCGCTTGTTGCGATTGCCTGTCAGGCCACAGGAAACATCCTGACCAAATACGGAAGCCAGGGACTGGCGCCTCTGGAGACAAGCGTCACACGCCTTGCCTTTGGTGTCGTCGCTCTGGTCGTCTGGGTCATCGTTGGCAAAGAGTCCCGTAAATTCACAGAATTATTCACACAAAGAGGTCACTTAAAAACGCTCACGCTTGCCACTATTATTGGCACCTACCTTGGTATCTGGCTCATGGTCGCAGGGCTTCAGTACACGAGCAACACAGGGGTAGCCGCCACGCTCAGCAGCATGAGTCCCGTGTTCATCTTGCCTCTGTCTGCACTGTTTCTCAAAGAACATGTCAGCATACGCGCCATCACTGGCGCTGTGCTCGCACTCACAGGTGTCGCGATCCTCATCATGGCATAAAATGGGTCGATCATGTGATTTGAACCCATACATGACAGCAGAGAACTACCCTGCTCCTGAGACACGTATATATCGTCTTGCAGGACATGATACACAATCATCACAATATGGCCTCTTGTCACATCAAAAAGTAAAGCTATAGTCAAAAGGCTTATCATCACATCGGAACGCCAGCCTCACCACAGGCCAGCGCATTATAACCCTCAGAGAAGGTTCGTGTATTATGACCCTTGCACAGCAAAGCAAGCCAGAGATTCATTGCACCAGTCACATTACACACGTCGTCATGCACGGTCGTGGTGCTCTTGTCACTCGCCTTGTCACCCCCAATCAGGAAGATGATATCTCGGGAGAAGTCGATCTCATCATCCCTGATATTACCGCACGTGCGGAACATCACAGCGCACAGATCAAACTCCATGAAGAGTCCAACAGCAAGGTGCTCTCACTCCACGGCAGCCTTCATATACCCGACATGGCTGCACTTGGTGGTGACACAAAGCAACAGCGTGATGAGATTGAACAACAACTTGAGCACGTCAAAACCAAGCTCCGAAGTTTGAACTCACGCCGTGAAATGAGCACACTTGTAGAGTTCGTCCCTGCGCGCCACGCCTCCTGGCTCACAGAAGGCCCTCTCCAACGCATGGAACACACGCTCAACCTCTCCAAAATCTTACAAGAATACCAGGAACGTCTTGATGTGCAGCGGATCGACCTTGAGCAACAGCGCGAAGAGCTCAAAAAAGAACTGCAACGCCTCAACCTCATTTATGCCCAGGAAGACCAAAAACAACGCGCCTCCACATCTGACATCTCCACGCAGTTTCGACTCGCGCTCACCCATGACGAACCCACCACACTCACACCATTTGAAATCACTTACGTCATTCGCGACGCGCGCTGGTGGCCGCTCTACACACTGCGTCTGACTGATGGCGGCTCGCAAGCTTCCATGGCCATGGAAGCCATGGTCACACAGGACTCTGGCGAAGACTGGAATGACATCACACTCGCCCTCTCCACCGCCGACCTCGATGTGGACGCAAAACTCCCCGAGCTTGCAGCCCTCAAACTTGGCAAACATCAACCTACAAAACGCACGGGCTACAGAGAAGCACCTGAGAGCACCGAACGGTTATTTAGCTCCTATGATCAGTTTGCCTCAAAATACACAGGTTTTCTAACTGATGTCTCATCACGACAAAGCTCAAAGGGTGAACCCGAGCCAGAACCTCTTTTTGATCTGGGAAATGAAACTCAAGGTGCAGCCGCACCCATGCCTGCAAAACCTGTGGCACGAAGCTCATCTCCTGTCCCAATGCCATCCGCACCACCCCAGGGATTTGGTGCAGCAGCGCCTTCACTCAAAAAATCCAAGGCCAGAGCACAAAGCTCAACCCTCACAGGAGGCGGTTTTGCTCACCAGGAAGTCACGCGCAGACAACGCAGCCTTGATGGACTCTATGATGACGCCGATGACTACGAATACGAAGACATTGACATCGATCTGGACATTCTCACAGGTGATATAAAAGGTGAAGGAGGTGGCGGATTTGACACCTTCACACGCATTGAAACTGTCGTCAGTGGCATCAAACCCGCCGACACATGGATGTACTTCTTCGCACTCCAACTTGGCGATGGACAGGACTCCTCTTCACGTGGAGAACTTCAACCCATCCCAGCCAAGCACACCCCAAAACGAGGTGATATCAGCAAGGCCACACAGGCCGCCATCGCGGAAGGACTCATCGATCCTCGCGTCTCACGTGGTCACTATGACTACCGTTACGAAGGACACGCCAAAACGTCCATCCCATCCGATGCGCTCAGCCATCGCATCGAAATACAAACAAAATCAACAACATCAAAACTATCCTGGCAATGCGTCCCCCTCGAGACAGAAGAAGTCTTCAGGCTCGCACATATCTCAAACCCATTTAATGGACCCATGCTCTCTGGCCCCATCGATGTCTTTGTCGAAGGCAGCTACCTGCTCACCACCAAACAAGCCCATGTGGATCACAACACAAGCTTCAAAGTCGGACTCGGTGTCGATGAACGTATCCGTGTCGCACGCAATGTTCGTACAGAAGAAGAACAGCTCGGATTGCTGGGTGGAAAGACCAGCATCGAACACACCATCACCACGGAGCTGACCTCAAACCTCGGCTTTACCGCACAGGTTGAGGTTCTTGATCGTATCCCTGTCGCTGGTCATGATGATGTCACTGTCAAGGAACTTGATCACTCACCTCCTGCCAAGGTCTACAAGATCAATGAACTCCAAAACTCCCTTGATGGCGGTCGTCTCTGGAAGATCACTCTTGAGCCAGGACAAACCCAAAACATCTCATCGTGTTATAGCATCGTGATCAGCGCCAAACATGAAGTCCAAGGAGGTAACCGCCGTGACTAACACAACACCCACACATATCACCTTCTTTGAGGATCGCGCCCAGGTTCAACGCCACGCCACACTTCAACTGGACTCGTCAGGACATCACACCTTCCAACTTGAAGGCATCACACGATTTATCGACGATCAAAGCCTCGTGGTCTCACTCTCCGAAACATCCTCGGCCTCTCTGATCATCGCCAGCGTCAAACGTAAACTCGTCGAATACTCCGACACGGAGCAAGATGAGGCCCTGCCCGCAGACATCGAAGCCCACGCACAATATCTGCGCAAAGAGGTGCGCGAAGCAGAGCTTCAACTCAAACGCACACAACAACAACTCCGCCACCATCAGGAGCTCTTCTCGGCCATCCTCACACAGATGCGTCTTGTGCCCCACGGCGATGCTTGCTCGGCTGAATCGTTCGACTCGGCCCTCAAACGCATCGAAGAAGATATTGCCAGAGGCGAGATCAAGGAAGACAACGAAAAACGCGCGCTCAAAGCTCTTCAAAAAGAGCTGACACACACAAAGCAGCGCCTTGAGCAGGATAAACAACTTCACCACAAGGTCGTCGCCTCCATCGAGGTGCAACTCCAGTCATCAGAGCCCTGTGAAGTCGTGCTCAACCTCTCCTACATGACAGGTTGTGCTCTCTGGCGCCCCACGCATCGCGCTCAACTCACGCGACATTCAGACGATAAATCAAGAGGATACGTCCACATCGAAACACAGGCCGCTGTCTGGCAAAACACAGGCGAACTCTGGGAGAATGTAACATGCTCGCTCTCCACGGCTCGCCCCACGCAGAGCGCCAAACCTCCCGTGCTCACAGATGATCGCCTCTATGTACGCAACAAAACACACGCTGAACAAAAAGAAATCAAGGTCGCTGCTCGCGATGAAGTCATCTCCAGCACAGGCGAAGGCCCTCGCAAGGTCGACTCCATGCCTGGTGTGGATGATGGCGGCGAACCACTCCTGCTTCAGGCTCAAGGCAAGGTCACCATCCAGAGCACGGGCAAAGCGCATGTGCTCACCATGGATACCTTGAAGCTCCCCTGCACCATCGATCTGGTCGCCATGCCAGAACTCTCCGAGCTTGCCTACCTGCGCGCAAAAACCATCTGGAGCCACACCGCACCTCTGCTCGCTGGCCCCGTCACAATCCTTCGTGAACACGAACTCGCAGGACAAACACAGATCAAGTTCGTCGCGCCAGGTGAACCTCTTGATATTGGCTTTGGTCATGACTCCTCTCTGCGCATCAAACGCGACGCAGAGCGCAAGACCATTGATAAAATGCTCTCACGCCATAAACACGAGGAACGCAAAATTACACTCCATATCTCCAACCTGAGTGCTTCGCCCAAAACACTCCATATCCTCGAACGCATCCCCGTCTCGGAGATTGAACAGGTCAAAGTCCAGCTCGTCTCCTCCGAAGGCCGCGAACCCAATCAGGATGGATTCCTTGAAATCCCCACGAACCTCGAGGGCAATGAAACCAAACAGCTCAAGGTCGTGTACAACCTCGATCTGGACCCCAAGGTTAGACTGAATTTTTAGAGCGTGATCACAACAGGGCGAAAAGTTGGGCGACTGCTTTGAACAAAGCAGTCGCCCAACTTTTCGCCCTGTCCTATTGCTTGACACACTCGGGTTTTATACACTTCCGCTACCTGTCGCTCTCAAAGCACAACAAGACAGGCACAAACACATTTAAAAACAAACACTTAAAGAGCAAAACCATACGCTCACACACAAACCAGATACCATGACCATGAAGCGCCTTAAACTCCCCATCATCCTCGCTACGCTTATTTTCAGCATCGGGTGTGATCAAGTCACCAAAATCGCCGCTCGAGATCATCTGCAAGGACAGCAGATGCAATCCTACATCGGCGACACCTTTCGACTCACCTACGCCGAAAACTCAGGTGCGTTCCTGAGCCTTGGCTCCACACTCCCCGACACCTGGCGCACCATCATCTTTGTTGTCCTTGTCGCGATCTTCCTTGGCGGGTTCTTCATCTGGATGCTCCGCAGCAAACACCTCACCTGGACAGCCCTCATGGCAAGCACTCTCATCGTGGGCGGTGGCATCGGCAACCTCATCGACCGCGTGGTCTTTGATGGCAAGGTCACAGACTTCATGAACATGGGCATCGGTGACCTCAGAACTGGCATCTTCAATGTCGCCGATATCTGGATCGTCGTTGGCGCTGTCATGATGATTATTGTCTCGTTCCAAAAACCTCCCGAAGAGGAAGAAACACCGCAGACCCAGGAAGAACTTTCCTGAATAAAGTCAAAGCGATAACAACGAAGGGGGCGACCATTGCGCAGCAATGGTCGCCCCCTTCGTTGTTATCGCAAAAGCCAAGACTTGTAGCTACATTACATTCTGTTCTTACAACACCAAAATCCTCGACCCACACGAGCTTTTCCTTCCAGATTCTTCTTTATTACGCTCCAAGCTAACCAACTCGCCATCCAGCCCCCATATCAACCTCGCGATCCGATGCAATATCTAGCAGGTTTGCTTTCCTTAATGTAATGATTTCATACGTAATTTCATCACCTTCCATCATCGGCTTCCACACACCATAGTTATCATAATACTCAAGTCGCCCCACACGCCCGGAAGCATCAGGGATGGCAAACGCTGTCAACCCACCACGCGCGGTCATAAACACCTTGCCAACCCCCAACTGTGGCTGACTACGTAATCCACCCAAAAAATCTCGTTCGGAGAGTAACATCACGCGCGACCTCGTTATGTCTCGTGATGGCTCAAGGTAAAGCTGAATCGTCTCGTAATACGCCCCCTTGTACCATCCAACCTTCAGGGGATTAGCTTTGAAAAACGCCCACAACCTCGCACCTAACCCCATCCCTCTCGACACAAGACGCCTGACCTCCACAACCTGGGACTCCTGTGTAGAGGGCTCTCCCCACTCATCCCAACGCAATGGTATTAACGCCGCGACCACATGGCGTTGACGCAAAAAATGACTGTGTCTCCAGATGCTCACCACATAGCCCACGATCAACAACACAAGCAACACGCCCAACATCCACGCCATGCGCTCTCCCCAACAGCCAAGAAAATCTTCGCCACGCACAGAGATCGCAAATGGGTACTCAACAACCTCCCCACGGCGCGAAAAAAACTTGAACGTTGCAGGATACTTACCCACGACACAACATGAGGATGCCTTGAACGCTACGGGTACTTTAGCTCCTTTCTTCCCCACAGGCACATCAAACGCAAGCGCACGCACACCCTTGCTCCATGTACGCTCTTTTCCTGCAAATAATCTGTAAAATACGTCGTCTTCGCTTGCCTCGGCTAGCTCCATCAACGCCTTTAACTCAAAGCTCTCTTTTGAGTTACTCGTCACATGCGCATAATAAAGCTTCCCCCCCTGCCCAACCTCAATCACAGGTAATGCAGAAAGACGGACTTTGATCCATGCCTTCAGATACACAGCAAACTCAAGCGACCCCACCACAGACCACTTTCTGGAGGTCGCATCTTTTGCCTCCAATCGAATGGCACTGACAAACTCACGCTCAATACGCTGCCCACAATACGCATCTGCCACCAGCTTTACATGCAACGACTGCCCCGCAGAGAGCGTCTTCACATCTGGCAACGCCTTTCCATTGACCTCCACACGTATACATGAGGGGAGCGGCCTTCGGGCATCAAGCGATAGCCTGATGGCCACATTCTTGAAGTCACCATTTAAATAGATCTTCTGCTGCTTTGATGAACCTGGCACCAACTCACCAAATTCTGTCCTCGCAACCTTGCCCGTGATCTTGAAAGATTTGCGACGCTCCGGAGCAATGACAGCATCACCAAAACGCTCAATATTAGCCAACCAAGCGGCAACATTGACCACGTAACGTGTGGTGCCTGCCCGAACAAGCAAATCGGGCATAAGACGTGTAAATCCACCATCCAATACCGCACGCTGTTTCTTCTGATCATAATACGCCGCGACCACATCTCCTGATGACCCCCAGAAGAATGGTGTCATCATCTTGCCTGGCTCAACCGTCGAGATCGTCACGCCCTCATACACTGAGGTCAATCCTGTGCTCAAAAGGTGATCCTTGATCACGCCTGACTTGCTCCCCTTCTCTTTCAGATGTACCACCTGTTCGCCTGGTAAATCACCATGCAAATAAGCACCTGGGAAGAGCCTCGCTGCGATGGCATTCACATCCGCAAAATAAGGTGCGTTATCACCCACAAGATACACGCCATGCCCCTGCTCAAAGAAGGACCTGATCACCTTGTAATGCCCTTCGTTAAGCCGCTTGACATAGTCCGAAATCACCCACAATTGATTGGCACGTTTCAAATGTTGTTGAAGAGTTGTCGCTCCTGTCTTCTCATCAAGCACAAGGGTGCTAAATCCCTTACGCTTCAAAACTTGCTCAAGCTTACCAAGCTTTAACTCCTCCCCACACAGGTTGACGATCACAATGAGCTGACCATCAAATGTACCATCCATCACCAGATCATAGGCGCTTCCCTTGAGGTTCCCATGTGCGTCACGCACCACAGGATCAGAGAACACCTCAGCGTTCACGTCATTTTCCCCAGCAATATCATTGTATTGTGCAAACACATGAGAAGGCATCCACAAGAAGAGACAACCACTCATAACAAGCACATAACGCCACACAGTCAACTCAAGCCATGTCAACAGAATGCACAAACACCTCATCAGTCAAACACCTCAGTGATACAATCAACTCACATCACCATCTTCTTGATCAGTGAATCAAGGCGACCATCATCAAGATAACCAAGCAAGCGATGACCACCACCACTCACGCTCTTGAAGTCAATGTCACTATGACCCACAAGATCAAGACTGTGCGCATAAGGCACCACATCATCAGTAGGATCATGGATCAACGCAATACGCTGTGAACGGCTCTTCATGCGTAGCTCCTCCTCTCGCACATCAAGATCCCTCCAACCTGCACGAAGCCCCACGCTGTGGTAAGCAGGTGCGAGCAAGATCGCAGGACCAGTCCACGCTCCACGACGAATCAACTCCATGGTCACAGCGCCACCCCAGCTTGAACCCACAATAATATCAGGCTGATGCGCACGAATCGCCTCCTCCTGAAGCTCAACACAATTCTCAAAGCTTCGCACCAGCGCCTGCTTCATCCATGCCCTGTGCCTCATCCCTGCGATCACACCCGCACCACCAAGCAACACCATCGCCTTGCGCGCATAAGATCGATCCTGACCCATCGCCAGCAACGCACCACCTGCCACACTCATCCCCGTGGCAAGCCTCGCCTCGGGCAATCGCAAAAGATTGCGAATCACAGAGTTATGGCGGTCAAGACGCTTGACGCTCATCTGCATATCAGGCGCAATCACCACAAAACCAGATTGGCGCATATGCTGCACCTTGGCACCACTTGGACCACTCTCAAGACCATGAATAAACTGTACTTTAATCACCTTTACTCCTTTCACTTGGGTACTCTTACTGCTCTCCTCTACATGAATTATCATCAAAGAGCTAGCCTGCTCTGGACTCATAATAGTTTAGCAAGAAACGATTTGTTTTTTTGCCATCATCTGGCATGATGCATCACACCTATTACCGACTTAAAAATGGATGGATATATGTTCAAAACACACCACACACACATCACAGCCACACTCGCAATCCTTGCACTTACCACCGCATGCAGCGATGAACCCATCTCCTCGGAATCCCCTGCCATGGACATGTCCACCGAAGTTGCGGATATGAGAGCGCTCCAGGATGACATGAACACCTCACCAGATCCTGTGGATATGCAAGACCCCACCGATATGGACACCACACCCGACCCCACCGATATGTCCATCGAAGACATGAACACACGCCCACCTATTCCAGGGATCGTGGACCCACAGTGCATCGATGGACAATACAACGAACAACTACCTGAACTTGTCGATATTTCTGCTCAAATGAACAGCTACTCCCCCAGCAATGTACGCGCATTCTACGAGAGCGTCCTTGAGCTTCGCTACCCCATGGGAGCAAAGCTTGTCAAAGAAGCCCCCAATACTCAGATCGACTGCGTCGCCGCATTCACGAGTAACCCATTCACAGCACAGGAAGCGTTCACCGATTTGAACACCATCGTACACGAGTGTGGACACGTCTACGACCTTGGAAACTCTGGATTTTTTGACAACCACTACGCCATTAACATGGGGTTATCATTTACCTGCTCTGATGGTGACAGCACCGATCGCGGCGGTAAAACATTTGCACGCAATCGCATCGCTTACGACGCGTTCTCAGTGCAACGCCCCTACTGCGATGGATTTGGCCCTGACTGTGACTTCTACGCAGACACATATCTGGATGGAAACCCCGATGATGGCGACATCTCAGCAAGCGGCGATCAGGGCTATGGCAGCCTCCTTGAAGAGAGCGTCCAGTATGTCAACTCACTTGCCACAGGATATGCATTCCATGATCAGTACACCAACTTCCAGAGCGACCGTGATGGCATCCTCACGTTCCTCTGGTACATTGGGCGATACTTGCACATGGCACGCACGCAATACCCCGAGGTCTACAACTTCCTCGTTCAGGATGACTGTTGGCGACAGGCCACACTCACGGTCTGGGGACGAGGTTGGCTCTATCTTGAGGCCACCAAAGGCTACGATCAACTCGGCATCAGTGATGATGCCATTGAGCCACTTATCAAAGACCCCACAATCCTCAATGAAATCGAACTCTTAAGACAGGCAGAAGGCTGCAACTAGAGCGTAATGAAGAAGGAGCTTTTCTCGACAGTTCCTTCTCCATCACGCTCTAATTACACTCATACTTGGAGCACAGGACAACGCCAACTAACCATTCCAGCGCATTGTCCTGTGCTCGATCTCTGCCTCAATAAAAATCTCTCCCTCGGGCACCCAACCCAGCCGTGAGTACCACGCCTCAAGATGAGCTTGCGCATGAAGCATCGCCTCTTTGCCTTCCAATAAAGCCTGCTGCAACCTCTCCATCAACACAGTCCCATGACCGCCGCGCTGATAATCGCCATGAATGGCAACTCGACCCACCGAAATGGGCGGCTTTTTGGTAAATACTCGCGCTGTCCCAATGAGCCTGTCCTCCAGATACAACATCGCATGCGCACACTCGCGATCTAGCCCGTCAATCTCGGGCTCAGCTGTGATCTTTTGCCCCACCACAAAGACCTCGTTGCGCAACCACATCACATCGTACAACTCATCAAGCGTAAGCTCATAAAAGTCTTTTATTTCAAACCTGTAATCCACATTAAACCTCTTTAAGAAAGACAGCCAAAGAACAGGAATGGGGCGAAAATTGCTGCGCAATTTTCGCCCCATTCCTGTTCTTTGCCTGTCGTTATCACTCAGGCAGGAGCGTTGGCATCAAAGTCTGGCTGCGCATCAGGATGTGCCTTCTTGAAGGCTTCCACCTCCTGACAGGCTGACTCAATGGCAAGCAACCGAGCAAATGGCTCCAGATCAAGCTTGAACCGACGCGCGTTATAAAGCTGTGGTACAAGACAAAAATCCGCCATACTGACATGCTCGCCCATTGAGAATGGACCCGACACATCAGGCAAGGTTGCAAGATATGCCTCCAGACCTTTCTGGATGTAACGACGGCAGAACGCCTTTGCATCCACACCCACATCATCTCGCAAATACTGAATTACATTCAGGTTTTGAAGAGGCTGAGTCCCCGAGTTAATAATCTCGGTGAGCTGCCTCGTCAGCGCCTTTTGCAAAGGATCTGCGGAAGGAAAGATGGAAGGTGCATCAGGATATGCCTCTTCAAGCCACTCCATGATTGCCACGGACTGGGAGATATAAGCGCGCTTGCCCTCCTTGCCTTGCACTTCAAGGGTGGGGATCTGTCGCAACGGATTTCGGGCCACGTGAGCGTCCTTGTGTTGCTCACCGCCATCACGCACCAGATGCACAGGCACTGTGGTAAAGTCCACGCCCTTGTGGTGGAGCGCAAGACGCACCCTCCAGGAAGAGGAGCTGCGCCAATAACTATAAAGTGTCAGTTCTTGACTCATCAAAGATCCTTACTTCTCAACAACGCGCACTGTTTGCTGGATATCACCAAAGATACTCTTGCCGTTTTCGTCCAACATGCGGATATGCACGGTGTCGCCATCTTTCATAAATGGTGTGGTGAACTCTCCTGTATCGATCTTCTCGATCATACGCTTTTCAGCAAGACAGGAAGAACCACGTGAGCGGTCCTCGTTGGAGATCGTACCCGAGCCCACGATTGTACCTGCTGTAAACGCGCGTGTCTTGGTGATATGCGCAAGCAAGTCATTGAAAGAGAAGTGCATTTCTGGGCCAGCATCGGGATCACCAAAACGCTCGCCGTTGTAATCTGTCAACAATGGGCGATGCAAACGGCCTTCCTTCCAGGCATCACCAAGTTCATCAGGTGTGACAGCAAAGGGAGAGAACGCGGTGGCAGGCTTGGACTGGAAGAAGCCAAAGCTTTTGGCGAGTTCTGGTGGAATGAGGTTCCTGAAGGTGACGTCATTGGCAAGCATCACGAGCTTGATGTACTTGTGAGCTTCTTCTGGTTTCACGCCGCGAGGTGTGTCACCGAGCACGACCACAATTTCAGCCTCAAAGTCAGCGCCCCACTCTTCGTTAGGCACTTCAATATCATCGGTAGGTGCGATCAACACGCCGCTGCCACCCTGATAGACAAGAGGATCTGTTTCAAGCGTCGCAGGAGGCTCAGCGTTACGTGCCTTACGCACAAGGACGATGTGGTTGATATAGGCAGAACCATCAATCCACTCGTAAGCCCTGGGGAGAGGAGCATGAAGCGCTTTTGCATCAACCTCTGTGCCTTCCACTTCACCAGCATCAAGCTTTTTGGCAAGCTCGCGAAGTTTGGGCTCGGACTCGCTCCAGGTGTCAAGCGCAGCCTGCATGGTGGGCGCAATCTCTGTAGCTGCCACGTAATGTGTACCATCCGTGTTGACGACGACGAGAGCTCCATCACGAGTGTCATTACGTAGTGTAGCAAGTTTCATCTGATATCTCCTTGTGTTAAGGTTATGGGGCAAGTTGCCAAGTTCAATCTACTCTTATCATTCATCCTCAAAACATGCGTATGTTGTTTGAGGTGAGTTATGCACAATGACCAACCTATCTTGTGACCCAACGAGGTAAAGACAAGCACGTCTGTGTGATAGCGGCCCACTCTTATCATACATCTGACATCTTTTCCTCCCTCCTTTACAAGGCATCATGACAAACATGAAAAACCTTCAATGGCCCACACCAAGAATATCGTGAAGCAATGCAAAACCTCACAAACACCATCAAAATTTCATTTATAACAATTATACTTATAGCCATCTCATCGCTCGCTTGCGGTCTAAACAAGGAACGAAGGGCTGCGGTCAAACAGAGCACCACACACACCTACAAAATAGGCAATACTGAGCGCACCTACACACTCATTATGCCTGATGACTTGCCCGAAAAACCAGGTCTAGTCATTGCCCTACATGGTGGTGGAGGTGATGGCATCAAGATGATGAACTACAGCCGACTTGGAGAGTTGGCCTTGAAGCACAGGTTCATTGGCCTGTTCCCTGATGGCGTGGATAACCACTGGAATGATGGGCGAGCTGTGGATGGACGCACTGCGGATGACGTCGCCTTTTTGAGCGCTTTGATTGAAGACATCAAAAAAGACCACGACGTAGACCCACAAAAAGTCCTGATCACAGGGGCATCAAATGGCGGGTTTATGAGCGCGCACATGGTGTGTGAACGCAGCGACCTGTTTTCAGGTGCGGCATTTGTCATTGCAGGCATGTCCATCAAGGTCAAAGATCATTGCCCTTATCCCACACAAATTCCGTTGATGTTCTTCAAGGGCATGGCCGATCCTCTCGTCCCCTATGAAGGAGGCACAGTGGCAAGGAATCGAGGCGAGATGATCTCGACGGAGGAAGAACTTGGGCTTTGGCGAGCAAAGAATGGATGTGAGGAGCAGGAGGAGGAGATGACGACCCATGACAGGGACAAAAACGATGGCATTTATGTCGAGCATCTCACGTATAGTAAGGGGTGTGAAGAGACACCAATACAGCTTTACAGAGCACCTGGCGGCGGCCACACATGGCCTGGCGTCATGACCCAGTACGCGCCAAAGTTCTTCATCGGAGAGCCCTACGATGATGTCGACGCCGCGGATGAAATTTTGAGTTACTTTGGCTTTTTATAGATTTAGGACTAAAAAGCAGCCAAACCCTGCATATATTCAGGATGGGACACCTTTATAAGGCAAGAAATTTTAATCTAGCTTGTTCGTTGGTTCGTTCTTATTCTAGATTAAAAGAGAAGTGAACGTTCTCATCCCCCTAACTACACAAGGCACGCGCATGCGACGCTTTATTATATCCATTTTTCAATGTGCACGAGTACCTGAATGAACCAAACATCAAACACCTCCCAAGAAACACCTCAATCCAAACAAGTACAAACCCTGCTTGAAGTGCTGCGCCACAGGGGAACCACACAACAGGTGGATCGTGCGCACCAGATTTACTGCAACCGTGATATTAACTTTGCCAACATCGACGCCATCGGCTTTGATATGGACTACACGCTTGCAGTATACACCCAGGAGGCTGTGGACAGGCTCTCGGTCAAGCTCACGCTTGAGAGGCTCATTGAACATCGTGGATATCCAGAAGATATCATGAACATCAAACCCGATCCTGACTTCGCCATTCGAGGTCTCGCTGTGGATCGTCATCGCGGAAATATCCTCAAGCTCGACAGTCACCGACATGTGGGCATGGCGTACCATGGATTTCGCGCACTCACACAAGATGAACTTGATGAATACAAACGTGAAGCGATTCGATTCTCTGGCGATCGTTACGCGTTGATGGATACATTGTATGCGCTGCCCGAGGCGTTTCTCTACGCTGCGCTTGTGGACTACTGCGAGAAAAACGATCCTGCAATTGAAGGCCTGACCTGGGAAAAGCTCTACGATGACATTCGCTTTAGCATTGACCTTGCGCACCGCGATGGCTCCTTCAAAAAGGAGATCATGGCCAACACCGCAGATTACATTGAGCGCAGCGAACTCCTCGCGCTCACCCTTCACCGCCTGAGATCCTCGGGCAAGAAACTCTTCTTGCTCACCAACTCCTACCCTCAGTACACCGAACACCTGATGACCTATCTGCTTGATGGCATGCTCCCCGAGTATGATAACTGGCGTCAATACTTTGAGGTCATCGTGGCAGGCGCCAGCAAACCCCGCTTCTTCACAGAATCAAACCCATTCCTGCTCGTGGACGATGAAACTCTTGAAGCGGGAGAGCCCACCGAAAAGCTTGAGCGTGGACGCATGTATCAACATGGTAACCTCAAGAACTTCATTGAGTGGAGCAAAATCCCTGCCGACCGCACACTCTATGTGGGTGACCATATCTACGGTGATATCCTCCGCAGCAGAAAGACCAGCGCATGGCGCACAGTGATGATTGTGCAAGAGATGGCCTCCGAGCTTAATCAGTCGCGAGCACTCCACGAAGACCTCTCCTATCTCAATGAGATTGAAGATGAAATCGCACGACTCACACAGGAGATATCACAAGAACAATGGGTTGAGAGAAACATTGAACCTCTCATGGAACAGCTCCATAACGAGGCCGCTCAACAGCCAGAAAACGCTCCAGATTGCATCTCACCCGAGGAGCTTGCAAAGCTCGCAACAAAAGAACTTCGCCACAGTAAAGATCGCATGCGCAGGCGACGCAAGGAGCTACTCAAGAGCCTTCTTGATGCCGAACAACGTGTACAACGCCACTTCAACCCGTGGTGGGGCCTGATCTTCAAGATGAACAACAAAAATAGTATTTTTGGAGAACAAGTTGAGGACTACGCTTGTTTATACACCAGCAAGGTTTCAAACTTTGTAAACTATTCACCCATGCACTACTTCCGCGCCCCTCGACAACCCATGCCACACGAGATCTTTTAATCTCGCCATGAGTTCCCCGTGTTACACGTCGCGCACGTGACATTAAACAAGGTGCCTCATGAACCCCATTCATGAGGCACCTTACCGCAACACCAAGGAACACATCGCACGTTTAAAACACACCTCACCTCGGTCTTACTGTCGCTGCTCTGGAGCACTTCATGACGCGTCTCTCTGACACATACATACATCATCGCCCAACACTCATGGCAAGGTCAGCATTGCTTGTGATCACCACAACATTGTTGCTCTCCCCTCTCGCTGCGGTCGCACAAGACAAGGGCGAAAAGCTCTGGATTGAAAACAAAAAGAAGTCTCGCGTCACAACCCTTAAAAGCTCAAGCTACGCCACACTAAGCGAAAAGGTGAGCCCCTCGGTGGTCAACATCATCGTCACCATCAACCTCAGCGGTGACATGCCCGAACACCTCTCCCCCCAGACACCTTCACAGGGTGCCATGGCCGTGGGCTCAGGGTTTATCATTCATCCTGATGGGTACATCCTGACCAACAACCACGTCGTGGAAAATGCAACCTCCATTAGAATACGCCTCAACGACCAACGCGAGTTCGACGCGCGTGTCGTGGGCACCGATCCCCGCACGGATGTCGCCCTCATCAAGGTGTCTGAAGACACCAATGAGAAGTTCAGCGCCATCGCTCTTGGAAACTCTGACTCCATTAAAGTCGGCGAGAATGTGCTGGCAATTGGTAACCCCCTTGGCCTCAATCACACCGTCACAAGTGGTATCATCAGCGCCCTTGGTCGCAAGGACCTCGCCCCTGGCGGTAAAATCCTGGAATCCGACTTCATTCAAACAGATGCCTCCATCAATCCTGGCAACTCAGGAGGACCGCTTATCAGCATCGATGGCGAAGTCATTGGAATTAATACACTTGTTAACACTCAGGGGCAGGGCATCGGCTTTGCCATCCCTATCAACGTCGTCAAGGCGCTCCTCCCCCAACTCAAAGAAACAGGCTATGTCATACGCACCTGGCTTGGTGTACGTGTCCAACGCGTCACCCCCTCACTCGCAAAGAGCTTTGAACTCAAACAACCCATCGGCGCACTGATCTCCGAGGTAGTCGACAATAGCCCCGCCTCCAAAGCTGGCCTCATGGATGGCGATGTCATCCTCTCGTTCAATGGCGTGAAGATTAAACACTCCGATCAACTTGGCTGGCTCATCGCCACTGGCGGCACAAAAAAGACCGTGCCTCTTGAGCTGATACGCAATGGCAAAACACAAACCATTGACCTTCAGCTCGAAGCAATCCCTGATCAAGACCCACCCCAAATTCCTACACAGGCACAGAACGCTGTCAAAAGCACCGCGCAAGCAATCAAGCTTGATCATGACATCAAGGTCAAGACCCTCGATCAGGACCTCGCACGCAAGGTTGGCGCTCGTGAAGTCAAAGGCGTCGCCATTGTGGAGCTCGGCGACCATGCCCCCATCAAACAGGCGGGCTTGCGCAAACGTGATGTCATCGTTGAAATCAACAAGCTACAGGTCAACTCCGCCGAAGACTTCCTGAAAGCAATCCAGGCAGCATCCACTCAGGACGTCGTACGCTTCAAAGTCATACGCTCTGGCCGCACTGCATACATGGCGTTTGAACCCTGAGACAAAAAAGGAGGGGGACAATTACACAGTTGCAAGCTCAAGACGTGCAACGTTACTATACCTTTTGCCAGACAGCAGGTGATCACGCCTGCTTTACACGGTCCCCTCCTTCCCCCAAGGTAAAGTACGTTGCATGACTGACACAACAGAGACCGCCACACAATCCAAACCATCCAAATCTCCTGTCAGCCGTCTCTCACCCGAGCAAAGAGCTGCGGTCCTGGGCTTCATCATCCCCACTCTGGCCATTGTTCTCTCCCTCAAACTCCTGCGACTCAGCATACATCAACACTCTCCTCGTCCATGGTATCTCTGGCCCGATCTCATCACCTCGGACCTTTTATTCTCAGCAGGACTTGCCACACTGTGCCTCGCTGCGCTTGGAGCCGCTAAAACACACGCAAAGAAACTCATCTTCCCCATACAACTCATCTACTTTGCATGGTTCTTCCTTGAGCTTGTAGGCCATCGTTTTTATGACCTCACAGGTTCTATCCTGGACTGGCCCCTTGTACAAATTTACCTCAAATACATCAAACAGTTATGGGGCATGGCAAGCCTACTTGAAAACCCCATTAACAAGGTCATTCTTGCAGTTATCCTGGTGCTCTTTTTGGTCCTCCCCTGGATTGTACTGCACCGTCAAAAAGAAACAGAGTCACCCATACGACCCATCCCACCACGCCGCCTTGCGCTTGTCGGCCTGCTCACCCTTGCACTCTCTCCTCTTTTTCCCATCTTTTCCTCAGAGACTCGCCTTGGACACAGCACCATCGTAGAACTCTCACAAAGCATCATGAACTCCACGTTCAAACAAGAGACGGTCACCAAACTTACCCCCAAAGAACGCACGCTTCGTCCCAAAGCAGATGCAAAACCCAAATCGATCATTCTCATTGTCATGGAATCCACAGGAGCTACCGTCACTGGCCCCTACAATCCCAAGGCAGAAAAGATCACCCCAACACTTGTATCTGTGGCCAATCAGGGCACCACATTTGACAATGCCTTTGCCATCGTCCCACACACATCCAAGGCCCTCTTTAACATCATCTGCGGCACCTACGCCAACCCCACAGTATCACTGGTTGAAGCAGGCAGCATGGGAATCACTCCCCCCTGCTTACCCGAAATCCTCGCGCAACAAGGTTATGACACCGCATTCTTCCAGGGCGCGACCATGTTCTTTGAAAACCGCCACGCACTCCTGAAAAACATGGGCTACAACTACATGCTTGGCGGTGATGATATCGAAAATGCAAACACAAAGGATGAACCCATCAACTACTTTGGTTATGGCAGCAAGTCCCTCATTGAACCAAGTCGCACGTGGCTTGAACAAAAAGACAAAGACAAACCATTCTTGCTTACATTCCTGACACTTGCACCTCACCATGACTATGTCGTGCCCAAAGGATTTCCAACAAAACAGTATCACGAGGATGAGGACTTTAACCGCTACCTCAACTGTATCGCATACCAGGATTCTTTCATCAAAGAACTCCTCGATATGCTTGAAGAACAAGGCGTTCTCAAAGACTCCATCGTCGCGCTCGTGGGCGATCACGGCGAAGCGTTTGGCCAACATGGACAGCGCTATCACGACAATATTGTTTACCAGGAGACGCTACATACTCCGATGTTACTAATGGGGCCAGGAGTGGAGAAAAACAGACGAGTCAAGGAAGCAGCAACACAGCTGGACCTTGTGCCCATGTTGAGTGACCTTGCAGGTTTTGAAGTGCGAGGCGAAGCAGATGGCGTCAACATGCTTGACCCGACGGCACAAACCACGCCACGCACGCTGTACACATATTGCTGGTATGAACGCTCCTGCGCCGCCGCAATTCAGTGGCCCTTCAAGTACATACATCGTTTTGGAATGCGTCCTGATGAGTTATTTCACCTTGAGCATGACCCCAAGGAACGACTCAACTTGCTTGATGACAATCCACACAACCTCTCCCTTCCTGACACCAATGCCATGCGCGACGATCTGTTAGAGCACATGGCAAACATCAAAGGAAAGCACCTCAGACAGTAATTTATCATGGTATCGCGATCAGCCGCACTGGATCACACGGTTCTGATCTTGACGGCTTGGCTTTGCATTGCCTAGATTGTGCTTCGACCGTCGAATTCTTATTTTCCGACACCAAAGACGCAGGACAAAGACGTGCTCAACTGGACTCAAATCAAGGGACACCAGCGCAACAAGGAAGTGCTCTCACGCGCCCTCGAAAACAATCGACTCCATCACGCGCTCCTGTTTGCTGGCCCTGACGGCGTTGGCAAGAGGTTGTTGGCCAACGCGCTGGCAGCATCCATCAACTGCATCAATCGCCAGGAAGATGAATTTAAACCCGCGTGCGGAACCTGTGTAAGCTGCCATAAAGTATGGCAAAACATCCACCCTGACATGCACCTTGTGGAACCACAGGGGAATGTCATCAAACGCATTAAAATCAGCCAGATTCGCGAGATTCAAAAGGCCGCAACCATGCCTCCCTATGAGGCACGCGAACAGGTCGTCGTGATCCTTGATGCGCACCTCATGGGTGAAGAAGCAAGCAATGCCTTGCTCAAAACACTGGAAGAACCATCAGGGCGTATGAGGATGATCCTGACCACGGACCAACCACACCTCTTACTTGATACGATCCTATCACGTTGCCAGCTCTTTCGATTTGGCGCCATCACACGTGAAGATGTCTCTGAAATCCTGGCTCGTCTCATCCAGGAGACCGAGTCATTGCAACAATACAAAGGCCAGGAGAAGTTGCTCGATATCGCGGCTGCCTTTGGTGAGGGAAGCGTTGGCAAGAGCCTTGAGATTCTCGAGAGCGGGCTGCTCCATGAACGCAGCGAGTTGATTGATAAGCTCAAATCACTCCGTCCACGCAACCCGATTGACTACCTTCAGCTTGCTGAAAACATGGCCAAGGACAAGGAAAAGAAAGCGCTCCTCATGGAACGACTTGATGCCATTAAAGTCTTCCTACGTGATGTCATGCGTGCTCAGGCAGCGCAGGGATCAACTCAGGATGCTGTCTTGATCAACACAGACATGAAACAAGAGGTCTTACGCTGGGCCAATGCTTATAGTACACAGGACACGCTTGATCGCATTGATGCCATTCATGATGCGCAGGAGCTCATCAGGCGCAACGTCAACCCTCAGCTCGTCATGGAACGTACATTACGCAAGCTCAAGCCCAATCAACAACAGGCAGAACTGATCTTCTCAAGAAGATAATTCACCTATCTTTCATACACATAGAACGCATCAAAACCACACATGACATCCTCATCACCATCAAGAACGAGGCTCTCGGGCTCATCGAGAAAACGCACTCAACCGCGCCTCTTCAACATCGTTACCGTGCGCTTTCGCACAAACTTCATCAAACACGACTTTGATTCGCGTACACTCCAGCTGCGCAAAGGTGATGAGGTCATCGTGGAGACCTCCAGAGGTCCTGTGATTGCTACTGTGGAGAGCCATATTCAACGGCGTCTTGTTCACGATGATCATGTGCCTCGCGTCATTCGCCGCGCAACCTCGGACGACCTGGATCAGGCGTCCAAAAACGAGCACCGCGAAGAGGTCGCTTATCGCTTTGCACTGGAGCGCATTCGTAGCAGACGCCTCCCGATGAAGCTTGTGCGCACACAGTACGTGCATGATGGCTCAAAGATCGTCTTCTACTTCAGCGCCGATGGCCGCATTGACTTTCGTGATCTCGTCAAGGATCTGGCGCACCGATTCCGCACACGCATTGAAATGCACCAGATCGGCGTGCGTGATGGCTCACGCATGTTAGGTGGCATCGGGCCATGTGGCAGGGAACTTTGCTGTTCAACCTTCCTTGAAACCTTTGCTCCCGTCTCCATTCGTATGGCAAAAGATCAGGGACTCACGCTCAACCCTAAAAAAGTATCGGGCATGTGTGGACGTCTGATGTGCTGCCTTGTCTATGAACAACATGTCTACAAGAGAATGCGTCGCCGGCTCCCAAGACCTGGCACATCTGTCTTCACTGAAGATGGCGCAGGCACAGTGATCTCGGTTGATATCATCAACCAACGCCTCACTGTGGAACATGAAGATATGCAACGACGCACGTTCCCCGCACATGATGTGTCCTTAAAAGATGTCTCCGCACAGTCCCTTGATGCAAACCCCGAGCACGAACCAGACTACCTCTGGGAAGACCTGCTCTTTGGGCTTGATGACGATGAAAGCGAACTCAGCGTTGCACTTGATGATGATCCAAAAGACCTCGCCATGGAGCCCGCACCCTCACGCATCCGCAGAGCTCGCCGACGCCCCAACACCGAGGAAAACGCCACCAAGGATACGACATCAACACAACCTCCTGTGCAAGAGAACGCTAACACCACAACCACAGAAACCTCCGACGACAACACTGCCTCACAAAACAAGCGCCGTCGTCGCGGTCGGGGCCGTGGACGCAGTCGCACACAAACCACAGACAACGACACCACAAACGACACCAAACAAAACCGCAGCCGTCGCCGTCGTGGACGCTCCAAAAATAAGAAAGATTCCCCCTCATAAACACGTCAAAAACTCACACCGCAGATCATACTTCAGCACAAGAGTTCTCGGCGCATAAAAACATCGCTAACCAACTGATAAAACCACACTTTATCAGCATACACACCTGCTATCCTTGAAGTATTCAGACGCCGTTCTCACAGATGAAAACTGAAGCAGGTTCACCTTTATGGAATAGATTGCTCAAAAGGCCAATTGCATAGCGTATCTATTGTGATCTATGGAGGTCCGTAAGAACTACGGGCGCATCATTCAAGCTGCTCATCGCTTACCCAAAACAACGCGTTGAATTAATAACCATCACAGGAGAAGGTTCATGACCTCGTTTTATGTCAGCACTCCAATCTACTACGTCAACGGCTCACCTCACATTGGTCATGCATACACGACCATCGCCGCCGATACGCTCGCGCGCTATCACAGGCTCCTTGGCCATGATGTCTTCTTCATGACAGGAACCGATGAGCATGGCCTCAAGGTGCAGCGTGCTGCTGAAAAACAGGGCGTTACACCACAGCAACTGGCTGATGAAAACTCCCAGAAGTTCAAGGACTTGTTCGATCGCTTCAACATCACATACGATCGCTACATCCGCACCACAGAAGCCGAGCACACACGCGTTGTCCAGGAACTCTACAACCGCATGCTCGCCAATGACGACATCTACCTCGACAAGTACGAGGGCTGGTACGCTGCCGCAGATGAAGCTTTCTACGATGAGAGCGAAATTCAGGATGGCAAGTCCATCGAAACTGGCGCAGATGTGGAGTGGGTTGAGGAAGAAAGCTACTTCTTCCGCCTGAGCAAGTTCCAGGAGCCTCTCCTGAAATGGTACAAGGAAAACCCTGACTGCATCAGGCCCGAGAGCCGCTACAATGAGGTCGTCTCTTTCGTGGAAGGTGGCCTTCAAGACCTCTCCATCAGCCGCACAACATTTGACTGGGGCATCCCTGTGCCAAACGATCCCAAGCACGTGCTCTACGTGTGGGTTGATGCGCTCACCAACTACATCACAGGCGTAGGCGCATTTAGCGATGATGAAAACTGGGAGAAATTCTGGCCCTGCAACCTTCACATTCTTGGCAAGGACATTCTCCGCTTCCATGCCGTGTACTGGCCTGCGTTCCTCCTGAGTGGTGGCGTCGAACTTCCAGAGCAGCTCTTCATTCATGGCTGGTGGCTTGTTGAAGGTGAAAAGATGAGCAAGCGCGCAGGCAACTGGCTTGACCCTCATCAACTGGCCGATCAATACGCTCTTGACCTGCTTCGCTACTACATGCTTCGAGAGATCCCCTTTGGCAACGATGGTAACTTTGCCAACGAACGTGTCATTGCGCGTAACAACGCAGAGCTTGCTGATAACTTTGGCAACCTCGTCAACAGAACCACGCGCATGGTCGAAAGCTTCGTGCAAGGCGAAATCAAAAAAGGCCAATCCAATCAAGATGATGCAGCACTTGAGAAAAAAGCCAGCGACACCATCAAAGAAGTGCACAGAGCAATGGATGCCCGCGAGTTCCACAAGGCGCTTGAAGCGATCCTCTCCTTGAGCAGCGAATTGAACCTCTACCTTCACAACAACCAACCCTGGAAGTTGAAAAAGGATGAGACTCAAATCGATCGCCTCAACCATGTCCTCTATCAGACCATTGAAGGTATTCGCTGGGTCGCCACATTGTTGCTTCCCTTTGTGCCCGATGCTGCCAACAAGGTCCTCGACGCATTCCAGGTCGACACCGCATTCGATAGTGCAGAGCACGCACGATCCTTTGCCTCTCTTGAGTGGGGCGCACTGCCTGATGGCCACACCATCACCTCTCCCGAGGTACTCTTTGCCAAGCTTGAGCTCCCTGCCTCTGAAGAAGAGGAGAAGAAGAAGCCAAGCAAAAAGGCCCAGAAGAAGCAGGAAGCCAAGGAAGAGAAAAAAGAGAAGCCAAAACACATTAAGTTCCAGGACTTTGAGGCCGTGGAACTTCGTGTCGGGAAGGTTCTCGAAGCGTCACAGGTTGAAGGAAGTGACAAACTCCTCCTGCTCAAGGTTGATGTAGGAGAAGAAGACCGTCGATGGCATGTTGCGGGGATTGGCTGGCCCG
>CATLTV010000084.1 GCA_950059285.1 uncultured Pseudomonadota bacterium
TGTGAGAGGAAGCAGGGCTATCACAAGTGAGCTTGCGAACTTGGGACGGCCTGCTGATCTCGAGCAAAATGCAACACCCAAAACAACGCAAGAAAGAGCCTTAAACCTTACTCTACAAACCCTTCTCCCTAAATAACTGTCGTCAAGACAACAGGTCAGCATCACCCGAGGAGTGAATGAGCAGCGTTGTGGGTAGGTGTGTCAGGAGCGATGCATAAAAGGCGTAAAAGCCTTCTGCTGCGGCATCATCCACGGGAGGTTTAAAGCCAAGAAACACCACATCGGCATCGCTGGAGTGCTCAATGGCAAGCTCGGCAAAACCTTTGGTGGATTCTCTTTGATCGAGGATAATTGCCTCGGCCTGTAAGCGGCCTTCATTGATCAGATGATCCATCTGAGATTGAATATCCTGACCTTCTTCATCGGCTGTGTGCACATGCAGTAGACGAAGCGTGGAGTTTCGCCAGACCCAGTTATCCTGAAGCAAGTGTGCAAGAATCGCCATCAACGAGCCATTTCCCATGCCTCGCCACCAGACATCAATGCGCCTGTTCTCCTTGTTCTCTGGAGGCAACCCCTTGTCACAGACGATGACCTGACTCATTTCAAGGTCTCGTCCAAGCCTCAGGTACTTGCCAAAGCCAGTGGCGTTTTCTTTGGCACCTGGCCATCCAAGCACGAGCAAGTTGGGCTTCAGAGGACCGATGGAGTGACTTTGGAGCAATGCAGATAGCCCATCCTCGAAGCTCTTGCTGACATGTACATCAGAGAATGCTTCAAGTTGATTGTGTGCGATGTATGCGTCGAGCTCCTTGAGCTGCTTCTTGCGGAAGTCAATGTTGTTGTACAAGTCACCCACGATGACATTGGCCAGCGTCATGATGCCGCTGCCGCTGGCGACCCAGCCTGCATATACAGCAAGGGTAAGACGACTCTTTGGATTGCCCGACACCACGAGCGTGGTAGGACGCCAGTTCTTTGGGTGAGTGGGTTGTGTTGCAAGTTTGCGCAGGTTGGTTCTGACGCGCTCGTATGTGAAGCCACGGCGAGCATCGCCAAAGTGGGTTTCAAGTACAGAACGTGAGATCCAGAAGAAGATGATCATGATCAGGAATAGCGCTGTGAGTGCAGCACTCCAGTTGATCAAGAATGCGACGCCAAAACACCCGATGCCGCCGAGCAAACCTGTCATCCAGTGAAAATATTTGAAGCGTGGCCTGAATGATGGGTTTCGGCTCAAATGTTCAATGAATGCAGCCACATTGGTCATGCCATAGGTGAACAAAAAGAACATCGTCAGCACATTTGCCACGATGTTGAGCGCACCGCCGCCGCCGCCATCACCAGCGATAAAGAGCACCACAAGTGTGACAATGTAGGTCAGGATCAAGCCTCTGCGTGGCTCATCTCCTGCACCCACACCTTCTGCAAATGGAGCCAACACAGGAAACACCCTGTCACGTGATAAGGCTTGCAAAATTCGAGGCGCTCCCATCATCGAACCAATCGCGCTCGATAACGTCGCGGCATAAACACCTGCGACCACAACCTGTGTTAAATCAAACGCGCTCATGGACAACAGGGTCTTGTATGGGTTGTCGATCAACCTCGCCGCGCCACTATAACCACCCATCAGAACCATCTGACCAAGGTACACCAGACCACTGACAAGAATCGCAAGCAATGTCCCCTTGGGAATGCTCTTCTCGGGCGCCTTCAAGTCGCCAGACATGTTCACGCCTGCCATGATCCCCGTCACCGCAGGAAAGAAGACCGCAAAAACACTCCAGAAGTTTTCGCCATCCGAATAGTGTGGCGCAATATTCGCCTGGAAGATCTCAGGATCAAACCCCGCAATACCACCACCCGTAAAGACGGCAATTGAACCTATCAGGACCGCAAGAATGAGATATTGCGCGCGTAACGCCCAGCTTGAACCCACAAGGTTCAACACAAAGATGAAGGTCGTGATCACCACGCCAATCATCAAAAAGTCTTCCTTTAAATGGGGCTGTGTCGCGGTCATCGCCTCCACAAACCCCAGAATGTAAAACGGCACCGAGAGCGCCTGGGCCAAAAACAGCGCCAGACCAATGCTCGCCCCGAACTCGATCCCCAGTGATCTGGAGATCAAGAAGTAGGCTCCGCCACCCTTGACCTTCGTATTCGTGGACACCGCCGCAATGGATAAACCTGTCAGCGTTGTAATGCTCTTTGATAACAGCAAAATAAGCACGGCAGATAAAATCCCTGCCTGACCCACCACAAAGCCCGAGCGCATAAACATCACCACGCCCAGAATCGTCAGGATTGATGGCGTAAACACCCCACCAAACATCCCAAATTGATTCCCCTGTGGCTCCTCACTCCCAGGACCCACTACTGCCGCTTTTGATTCGCTCGCCATGTATCTCCAATCACTTCAAACACAGGACATTCGCCACGCTCAATGCGTTTCATCATGCTTTATGCCCACATACATTCTCTAACCCCTCTTTTATCATTTTTAACTTGGCTTAGACTACTAATAAATTCATCATTATTTTCAGTTACTTATATTGATAACCGCTTTGGACTTGGCGCTGATGATGTCCAGGTTTCCTGTCACGACGTCCAAATATTCATTTTTAAATGATCGAAATACAGGGAATGTGAGGTTTTACACACACAATTCCGACTGGTAAGTATGTATCTCACAATTCATTTAATCCAAGGAAAAACAATGTCTACACAATCCATCGCATGCACCACCACATTGAAAGGTAACGCTGAAGAAATTTACGGCGTCTACGATATTGTGGAGCTCTCCTTCAAACTCGCGCAACCCGTCAGCGGAAACTTCTTCTTCTGCGTCAATCTGTCCGATGAAGCAAGCTACCTCTATCGCGATGATGTCAAGGTTGACGGCGATACATTCACCATTGAAACCGATAGCAATGTTCTGGATGCCATGAAGGACTTCGCCGACTCTGGTCGTGAATACATCCCCATGGCGTTTCAACTCGAAACTGACTCGGAACACATCCACGATAAAGTCATGCTCCAAAATCCCTGGTTCTCATAAGAGATGGTTTCAAAACCAGGACCGAGGAGGAGAAGTGAGGGGCTTGTAAGCTCCAGGAGAATAGCCCGAAGCTGTGACAGCGTCACCGCGAGCGGCTCTTTGACGCCGAGATTACATGTCCCTCACAATCATCCGACGGGAGGGTTTTGAAACCATCTCTAAGTAAAGATAGAGGGGGGCAGCACTTGTGCTGCCCCTCTCTATCTTTACTTATCGACCTCAATTCCAAACTTCTCCACCCTGTATAACAACACATGCCTTGGCACGTTTAAATACCTCGCGGCGGCTGATTGGTTCCCGCCAAACTTAGCTAAAACCCTGATAATTAATTCTTTTTCAAACGCATTAAAATCAAGACCTCCCTCGGGAAGCTCAAAGTACCACGCCCCTGTGCGATCTTTATGCCCATTTTCAGCACGTTGTTGCAACTCCTCAGGCACATCCTCGCGCCCCAACACATCGGACTCACGCAACAAGATCATCCGCTCCACCATGTTGCGAAGCTCCCTCACATTCCCTGGCCAGTCATACTCAAGAAAGAGCCCATCCACGTCAGAAGAAATCTCCACATGTTCGCCAGATTCCCTCGTGAACTCCCTCACAAAGTGACGCATCAACACGGGAATATCCTCCCTGCGCTCCCTCAAAGAGGGAACCTTCAGTGGCACCACATGCAACCTGTAATATAAATCCTCCCTGAACTCTTTCTTCTCAATTTTTTCCGCCAGGTTCTGGTGTGTCGCCGTCAAGATTCTCACGTCCACAGGTCGTGGGTCCACACTCCCCACGCGCTCCACCAAACCATCCTGTAACACCCTCAACAGCTTGGACTGAAGCTGCACGGGCATCTCGCCAATTTCATCCAGAAACAACGTCCCACCATCAGCAGCAATGAACTTGCCATCCTTTCGCTGAGACGCTCCTGTGAACGCACCCTTCTCATAACCAAACAGAATAGATTCCAACAAATCCGCAGGAATCGCGGCGCAGTTCACCGCGATAAATGGTTTATTTGCACGTCGTGAACGATCATGAATGGCATGCGCTACAAGCTCCTTTCCCACACCACTCTCACCAAGAATCATCACGGGCGCCGATGAACTTGCGACTCTGTCGACAACTTTTAACACGCTGTTCATCGCAGGTGAGGATGCGATCATCTCTGCAACCCCCTCCGAGGGAGGAGTTTGTGGTTGATGTGTGCTTCCATGGTCAAGAGCACGCTCAATCTCATGCACCAAAGCCATTGTATTTACAGGCTTTTCAACATAATGAAACGCGCCCTCACGCATCGCTTCAAGCGCGTTTTCCGCCCCACCATACGCGGTCAGTACCAACACCAACGCATCCTTCTTTTTGGCCAGAATGCGCCTCAATACCTCCAGTCCATGCATGCCAGGGAGCTGCAAATCTGTCAGCACAACATCGTGAATCTCTCCATCATAGTGTGCCAACGCCTCCTCACCTGTGCTCGCAAGATCAACTTCAAAGCCATGATCCTCCAGGTTCATCGCCAGAATCTCTCTTAAACTCTCATCGTCCTCGATAAGTAACAGTCGCCTCATCATTCACCCCCTCTGCTCTTGTGATGGAATGCACACCCAAAACGTGCTCCCCTTGCCATGGTCACTTTCCACATCCAGAAATCCACCGTTTGCTTCTGCCAACCTGCTCGATAATGCCAATCCCAACCCGTTGCCTGCTTCTCGTGTTGTATAATAGGGGTCAAAAATCTGCTCCAGATGCTCCGCTCTGATCCCCTCCCCATGATCCCTTACACCCACACAAATATGCGCTCTCCCCGCCACAATACGCTGCTGACACAAATACTCGATCTTGAACCCATCTGTATCAGATGCTTGCATCGCATTGAGCGTAAAGTTAAGTAATATTTGACTAATCTGGTCCTCGTCGGCAAAGAACCTTGCTCCTGAAAGACTCTCGTCGATGGTCACATCACCCTGACCCATTTGGTGACTTGTCAGCTCCACAACCTGCTTGACCAGCTCTTCAATGTCGCAGTCCACTTGTCTTGGCTCATCTGTCCTTGCAAACGCCAGAAACTTCGACACCACCCTGTTTAACCTCCCCACCTCACGGAGCTGCAACTTGACCAGCTTCTCCTCCTTGCTCCCCCCTTCAACCTTGCGCTCCAGGCCTTCGGCCGCCCCCAAAATGCTCGCCAGTGGATTTCGAATCTCATGTGCAACGCCAGCAAGAAGCTCTCCCATTGCGCCCAGCTTCCCCGCCCTCACCAGCTCTCTCTCCAGCTCGTTTCGCTCCTCCAGTGACCTCTCCAACTCACCTCGAATACGCCGCTCTCGCTCAACCAACCACCCCGTCAACCCACCCACGCCAAAATACAGCACGATCTCAAAGACCTTGTCTGCCATCGGTGCAGGATCATGGTGATGCTCCATAAAAAACGCATGCGGTGCATACGCCAACCCCGCCAGTAACGCCGAGATCACCCCCCCTCGTAGCCCAAATGCAAACGCACTTAACACCACAGGTACATAGTATAAGCGCCTGTATATGTTGTGAAAAACGACATTATGAGGATCAGTCACATAATGGCCAAGTGTCACCAACACGATACCCAACATCGCGGCGATCATCAGCCCTCGTGAACCACTTCGTCTGCTCTTCTTCATCTCGTTCTCTGCCTTCTGGCTTTTCTCATCTCACACACCTCGTCGGGGGTCAAAGTTGTAGAATAGTCTACAGTTGAAAGTGTAGACTATTCTACAACTTTGACCCGAACAAGGGTTGCAGGGGCGAATTTGCAAGCAAATTCGCCCCTGCAACCCTTGTTCGTACGTGGCACAATTCATGCTGTTATACTGGAGCAAGCAGGCAAGGGGCGGACTTCTGCGCAGCAAAAGTCCGCCCCTTGCCTGCTTGCTCCACCATGAACCCCATGCAAGACACCCACCATGCACAGAAACTTTTTATTATCTTCATTATCTTTATTACCTTCATCATTCTTATTATTGCTCTCACCTCTTCAGATGGGCTGCCAGACCACAACTCCCACCACGTTTGCTCCCTCCACACGCTATCACCAGCAGTGGAACACACATCAGGTTAGCTCAAGAAGGCAAGACAAAAAATCAATTAAAAACAATGATTTAAACCATGATCATATTCAAGCAAATCAACACGCTCAAAATGGTCAGCCTGCCAAAACTAAAACTAAAACTAAAACTACAAAAACTATAAAAACTTTGATTGAGGGGGCGGCTGAACATCATCCTTCACTGCGCGCAGAACATGCCGCATGGTTGGCACAAACACACAGGGCAAATCAGGCGCTCTATACACTCCCTTTCCCCACGCTCACCTATACATTTGCGCCACTCCCAATCGAGACCAGACTTGGCGCACAGAAACACAGCGTGGCCATCTCACAGATGCTCCCCTGGCCAGGCCAAAACAAGCTCTCGCATCAGGTGCTCACACTCGCTGCCGAAGCAAGAGAGCACACCTTCGACCAGACCTATCTTTCCCTCCGCTTTCAAATCACGCGCGCCTACTGGACCCTCTGGGCCAATCAGCAAAGACAAGCCCTTGTAAATCAACAAATCACGCTCATTCAGTCGATCATTCAAACGGCTCAGGTGAGCGTCTCCACAGGGAAACAACCCGCATCAAACCTCGCGCAGCTCTCCATGAAGGAGACACGACAGGTCGATAAACTTGCAGCGCTTCAAAGCTCTCAAGATACACTCGGAAAATCACTGATGCTTCTTTCGGAAGGTGATTTAAATAATTATAATATAAGTGATTTTGAGCAGGTGTTCAGAGCACAACCTCCTCTCTCCCCCCCATCCATCACCCCCAGGGACGTTCTTGCGGGTGAACCTCCTCCTCACATACTCGCCCTGCTCACTCGCCAAAAAAGCATTGAGCAAAAGCTCGCTCGCCAGAAGCTCGATCAACGCCCCTCCATTCTGCTTGGCGCACAGTGGTCCCAGATTGAAAACAATACATCGCTCCCCGCTCCCGAGGCAGGACGTGATGCCATCATGCTCAAGGTCGGGTTCACCCTCCCCGTGTGGCAAAAACAACTGCGCGCAAAAGCGGATGAAATCGAAGCTCAAACACTTGAAAATCAATATAAAATTGAACAGGCAAGACTGGACTGGGAGCAGGAACTTCATACCACCTATGATGCCATCCTCGACACATCCAGACATCTTGAATTGCTCGAAAACACACTCATGCCACAGGCAAAATCATCCTTTGAGCTCACGCTCGGCGATTACACCTCGGCCCAAACAAGCGTGGCCTCCCTGCTCAACGCCATGGATGACTTGCTCTCCATTCAACTTGAAGTCGTCGATACAAAAATGAAATTAGCTAACTTGCTCGCGTACTGGGAGTTTATCACTGCCACACCACACACCACAGGAGGCGCACAATGACCTCAAACACTCCCACGACCGACCCTGTAGATGCTGAAGAAACCACCGAGACAACGCTATCTACAGAAACTACAGAAACTACAGAAATTCAAAGCAAGACAAAAAATATAATAAACAAGGCAACTTACGTTGTGGTTCTTGTCGTTGGCATTTTGCTCGGCGCGCTGCTTTTTTCAAGCGATGAACCAGCGCCCACACAGGACACTGAGCATCATGAAGACCATGCGGAAGACACTGTCTGGACCTGCTCCATGGACCCTCAAGTGCGCTCCTCTGAACCTGGTCAGTGCCCCATCTGTGGTATGGACCTTGTCCCGGCCTCATCTCTTGATGATAACGCGGCCCTCTCTGACTCAGAAATTTCGCTGACCCCACGAGCCAAAACACTGGCGAAGCTGGTCACGACCGAGGTCGTCCCCACCGTACTCAGTGGTCAAGAACACGCGCTGTCAGGTCAGGTCGTCAACGATGAGTCCTCTTACAAGGCCATCACAACCTGGATTGATGGACGCATCGACAAGCTCTACATCAACACCACAGGCGAAAAAATCAAACGTGGTCAGGCCATGGCTCGCATGTACAGCCCCGAGGTCTATAGCGCCCATCAGGAATTGCTCGTGGCTCAAACACAGATCGACGCGCTCTCATCCACACCTGGAAATGCATTTGCCCTTCAGAATGCAAAGACACAACTTGATGCGGCCCTCCAAAAATTACGCCTCCTCGGTCTGCGGGATGCCGACATTAAATCCATGAAAACCGCCTCAAAACCATGGACAAACATCACCATCAGGAGCACATTTTCTGGCACCGTGATATCAAGAAAAGCTGTTGAAGGACAATATGTTAAACGAGGTGATGTGCTCTATGAATTGAGCGATCTTGATCACGTCTGGGTCGAGCTTGATGCTTACGAATCAGACCTCACAAAACTCCAGAAAGATCAGACCGTGGCGCTCCAGTTTGATGCCCTCCCCAATGAGACATACACGGGCACCATCACCTTTATTGATCCTGTCATTGACCCAAAAACACGCACATCCTCAGTGCGCATTGAGGTCCCCAATGAGGATGACCTCCTCAAGCCAGGGATGTTCGCACGCGCTCAATTACAACCTTCCATTGCCCGAAATGGCGAACCCCTCCAGCTTGTCATTCCACAATCTGCCCCGCTCATGGCGGGTGAACGTGCCCTCGTGTATGTCGAAAAAGAGACCTCCAGTGAAGGCACCATCTACGAAGCACGTGAGGTTATTCTTGGTCCCTTGCTCGACAATAATTATGTCGTACGCGGCGGCCTCAAACGTGGTGAACGTGTGGTCTCACAGGGGGCCTTTGTCCTCGACTCCGAGATGCAAATTCGCGGCAAGCTCGGCCTCATGAGCCGACCCGATGACCTTCAACGACAACACACGACATCTCAACAGCTTCAACTCACCCCTGCACAACGCAAGGAACTCTCCATCATCATTACAGGTTATCTCGACATCCAGGAGCTACTCGCCGCAGACAACTTCACACAAGCCATCGAACGCTCTGAGCGCTGGCACACCCAGATAGAAGCCATTGATTTATTTGAAGATTTTAAAACTATTAAAAACTCTAAAATTATTAAAAATTCTAAAAATGTGCAACTTGTGCAAGCATGGGCAATATACTCTCGTTTGTTCATTGCTGATAACAAGCAACTTCAAAAATCTCAGGACCTCACCACCGCCCGTGACGCCTTCTCTTATATCACTCAAACCATGGACCGTTTCCTCGCCAAAATTGGCAATGTCAGCGACCTCCCCATTCGTCGCGCTTACTGTCCCATGGCTCATGACAACAAGGGAGACCACTGGTATCAGCGCTCCTCTGTCGTGGATAATGTCTACTTTGGCGAACAGATGAGAACATGCGGCGAAATTCAGGAAGAAATCGCGCCAGGCAATGTCATCGTCACCGACTCCACACCCTTGCCAACCCAGGGAGGACACTCCCATGAATGAAAATTTTAAAAATAATGAAAATAATGTGTGGGTGAGGTCGCTGGGCTGGTTTATTGATAACAGGCTTGTGGTTGGCATTCTGATGGTGCTGTTATTGCTCCTCGGTCAGATCGTGCATCCATTTGATAAGATTGTGGAAAATCTCCCTGATGATGGAGGAACCTTCGTTCAGGCTCTCAAGAGCGTGCCTCGTCATCGTGTTGCGGTGGATGCCATCCCTGATATTGGAGAGAACCAGCAGATTATCTTTTCATCCTGGCCTGGGCGCTCTCCCAGACAGATTGAGGATCAGGTGACGTATCCTCTCACCACGCAGCTTCTTGGCTTGCCTGGTGTCAAGGCTGTGCGTAGCTCCTCCATGCTTGGGTTCTCCAATATTCACGTCATCTTCAATGAAGACGTTGAGTTTTACTGGTCCAGATCACGCATCCTTGAAAAGCTCAACTCCTTGCCTGATGGCCTGCTTCCTCGCGATGTCACACCTGCGCTCGGGCCAGATGCCACTGCGCTTGGTCAGGTCTACTGGTACACCCTTGAAGGTCGTGACCCCAGTACAGGTGAGACGCTTGGTGGATGGTCTTTACAAGAGCTTCGAAAAATTCAGGACTGGAACGTGCGTTATGCGCTCCAAGCCAGTGAGGGCGTCAGTGAGGTGGCCTCCATCGGAGGTTATGTCGAGGAGTTTCACGTCGAGATTGACCCCCAGAAGCTTGAGATCTACCAGATCCCCATCACAAAAATTGCGCGCGCCATTCAGGAATCCAACAAGGATATCGGAGCACGCACCATGGAGGTCAATCGCGTTGAATATGTCGTACGTGGCGTGGGCCAAATCGATACCATCAAGGATCTTGGTGAGGTTGTTATTCGAGAACAGAATGGCACACCTGTCCTCCTGAAAGATCTTGCTCATATCACGTCAGGCCCCGCCACACGTCGAGGCGCGCTTGATGTGGGTGGCGCCCAGGCTGTGGGCGGTGTTGTGGTCGCACGTTATGGTGAAAACCCTGTTCAAGTGATTGAAAAATTAAAGGAAAATATTGATAATGTGCAGCAGAGCTTACCCCACAAGGTGCTCCCTGACGGTCGCACATCTCAGGTCACGATTGTCCCCTTTTATGATCGCTCCGTGGTGGTCAACGAGACGCTTGATACGCTCTCTGAAGCGCTGATCCAGCAAATCTTGATCACGATTCTTGTGGTTGTTGTCCTGCTTGGAAACTTGAGAAGCTCCATCGGGATCTCACTGATGTTGCCCCTCTCTGTGCTGGGCACGTTCGTCCTGATGAAGCTCACAGGCGTGACCGCCAACGTGATGAGCCTCGCAGGGATTGCGATCGCGATTGGTACGATTGTGGACATGGGCATCGTGATCTCGGAGAACATCATTGAGCGCTATGATGAGGCAACGAGCGATGAGGAGCGATTCAGAATCCTCAAGGAAGCGACCGCCGAGGTTGCGCCCGCGATCATGACCTCGGTCCTCACCACAATCCTGAGTTTCTTGCCTGTGTTTGGTTTGACTGCGGCGGAAGGCAAGCTCTTTCATCCGCTTGCATTTACCAAGACATACGCCCTGTGTGTCGCGCTGGTCGTGTCATTGTGTTTTCTCCCCACGCTTGTGTCATGGTTGCATCTTGGTCAGCCACGCATGACAGCTCTGTATGCACGAGTGATACCTGAGAAGTATCATAACTACTTAAAAATAATCAAAAATTTCACTGTTGTTATGGCGTTGCTATGGTTGCTCGCCAGCGCCTGGATGCCACTTGGCGCAGGATTCTCGACGCTCAAAAACTTTATCGCCGTGGCACTTCCAAGCCTTGGGCTGTTGGGATTATTGTGGCTCTTTTTAAAGAGCTACAAGGTACTTCTGAGGTTAGCGCTTGAGCACAAACTGATCAGCATGATGGCCCCCCTGAGTGTGGTGATTTTTGGTCTTACGGCCTGGCTTGGTTCAGACACCATGCTTGCGCTGTTACCCGATGTTGTTCACAGCACGCTCTTTGATGGGGCTGAAAATAATAAAAATAATAAAAAATTTCCGGGGTTGGGGGAGGAGTTTATGCCTTCCTTTGATGAGGGTCAGTTTTTGTATATGCCGACCGTGATGCCTCATGCGTCGTTGGGTCAGTCACTTGAGCAACTTCAGGTGATGGATGCGGCGATCATGCAGATTCCTGAGGTGGAGGAGGCCGTGGGTAAGCTTGGACGCGTGGATAGCGCGCTTGATCCAGCGCCAATTTCGATGTTTGAGACGGTGGTGACCTACAAGTCCGAGTTCAGGACAGATGAGCAAGGCAATCGCATTCGACAGTGGCGACCGCATATCAAGAGTACGAACGATATCTGGGAAGAGATTGTCAAGGTGACCAGGCAGCCTGGCTTGACGGGAGCACCAAAGTTGATGCCCATCTCCACGAGGATCGTGATGCTTCAGAGCGGCATGCGTGCCCCGATGGGTTTGCAGCTGCGTGGTCCTGACCTGAAGAGTCTTGAGAAGGCAGGGGCTGTGCTTGAGGACGCGCTCAAACATATTGCGATCATCAGGCCCGAGACAGTGTTTGCCGAAAAGGTCGTGGGCAAGCCGTATATTGAGATTGAGATACACCGCGAAGCGATCGCACGCCATGGTTTACTGATTGATGATGTTCAGGCTGCGATTCAGTTTGCGCTCTCTGGAAAGGCGCTCACCAGCGTGATTCAGGGGCGTCAGCGTATCGATGTGGTGATGCGTTATGATCGAGGTGAGCGCGATAGCCTTGAAAAGCTCGATCAAATCACGATTCCCACAGCATCAGGTCAGAACATTCCTCTTGAGCAGCTTGCAGATGTTGTCTACGTCAAGGGCCCGCAGGTGATTAAAAGTGAGGATACCTTCCTTACGAGCTACATTACCTTTGATTATGGTGCAGGTATTTCCGAGCTCGAGGTTGTGGAGCAAGTTCAGGCGGTTCTTGAGGCACAACGCAAGTCAGGAGAGCTGACGTTACCCGAGCATGTGACATATGAGTTTGCGGGGAGTTATCAAAACCAGTTGCGTAGCGCTGCCCGGTTAAAGATTCTTGTGCCCATGGCGCTTTTGTTAATATTTTTGGTGCTTTACATGCAGTTCAAGAAAGTAAGCACCACAGTGATCCTCTATGCAGGAGTGGTGGTTGCGATCTCGGGCGGGATGATGATGCTCTGGTTTTATCAGCAGCCATGGTTCCTTGATGTGGTGATCTTTGAGCACTCCATTCGGGATGTGTTGCAGGTTCACCCGATTAATATTTCTGTGGCGGTCTGGGTGGGTGTGATTGCGCTGATAGGTATCGCCACGGATGATGGCGTGGTGATGGCGACCTATCTGGATCAGAGCTTTGCAGAGCAAAAGCCAGAGAGCAGACAGGAGGTTCGTGAAGCGGTTTTGACCGCAGGATTACGCCGTGTAAGACCATGTCTCATGACCACAGGCACAACGATTCTGGCATTGCTTCCTGTGCTTACTTCCACAGGACGGGGCAGTGACATGATGCTCCCCATGGCCGTACCCATTTTGGGCGGCATGACCGTGGAGCTGGTGACGCTCTTTGTGGTTCCTGTGCTTTATTGTGCTCGTGAAGAGGTGTTGTTAACACGTCAGGAAAAGAAGTAGACCACTGAACAAATGTTTTGCAAGTGCGTTCAACGCACTTGCAAAACATTTGTTCAGTGGTCTACTATGAAATTATTGAAATTATTACAACTTCTCTGGAGAAGGCATCATGTGGAAGTAGTAATCGAGTGTACCTGAGACGCTGTAGTCATAGACGTTGTAAGACTGTGAGGTGGTGACATCGGAAGGTTGCATCTCGACGCCATAAACATGGCGAGGCCAGTCCATGGGCTGACGACGGGGGTCATCCTCGCGGTTTGGCAAGTAGGCTGCGCCGCCAAAGAGCGCGTTCTGGACATCAAGCTCAATCATGCTGTGGTTGTCGATGTGACAGGTATTACAGAAGTGATTTTGCTGAAAGTCAGGACGAGGCAGCTGTGGGTCCATGGGTGCAATACCAAGTTTGCTGGCACGCAGACATGAGGGGTCAGTCCCAAGTTGGTGTGCCTTGTCAGCGCAAGTCAGACCATTTTGCTGAGGTGTATCCACAGGATGTCCTTTCGCATCGAGGTCGAGTTGTTCGCATACTTCCTGTCCGTTTTGGTTCATCAAGGAACCCATGGCGAGGTTGCAGATGAACTCGTCGAAGTGATCAGTGCTCTGTTCGTCGAGGGCGTAGATTCTGAACTCATCGACCCATCCTTTCCAGGTGTTGCGATACTGTTCATCCACACGTGTGAAGCCAGGGCCAGGATCGCCAACAGCAAACCATGACTGGTCGTAGAAGTTCAGGTCAAAGCCCTGTCCGTTGTTAATGGTGACACTATCGATGTGTGTGCCGTTGATGTAGACCTCAAGGAGTTGAGTTGTGCCCTGATGGTGAATTTTCACACCGAGGTGGAAGTACTTGCCTGGTTCAAGATCCTGTCCAAGAGGCACATCGTGAGTCAACTGGGTGGTGCTGTCATAAGCGTAAAACGTATCTCCATTGAGCGCGATCCAGGATTCATCAGGCCAGAAGAAGACGGTGTGTCTGGTTGCGGTGCTCTGATCGCGAGGATCAAGCCAGATGCCATAGAACCAATCGTCGTGGTTGGGTTTTGGGAAGCCCATATCAATGAAGTCGTTTTTACCATCGAGGTAAATACCTTTGCCACGTACGCCGCCAAGCGCGACGGGTTCGATACGTGCACCTCCGCGCAAGCGCAAGCTCTTTGGTCCACCACCGTCAAAAGGTGCTCGTTCTGGCCAGCTTGTCGATGCGTTTTGAATCTTTGGATTGCGTCTGAACTGGTAGTCAGGGAGCGGGTCATTGGAGTAACCCACGACGACGTTTTCCATGTCGCTGTCAGGTATACTGGGGACAAAACCATCATCAGGTTGGTAGGAACAGGTGATGGAGCCATTTGTGGTGCCACACAAGGGGTCATTGTTGTAGCGAGTGTGTGGGGAGTTCATGTGACCAATCACAAAGGCGTTGTGAATCATGTATTCGTCAAAGATGACCTCGCTGTTTTGGTTGTGTGCGGTGGCAAAGTTCCAGACCACATCAAAAGGCAAGGTTGGAGAGTGTCCTTTGAGGAAATTTAATTGATTTTCTGGTGAGTTAATGAGTGATACAGGCGCAGGTCGTACCCACTCTGGCGTGGTTTGGTAGAGCGCCATTTCGAAGTTGTAGTGCATGTTAGCACCACCTTGTGGCCTGTTGATGTCAGCAGTGCGTCCAGTCCAGTCCGTGGCGTTCATGAGGTTATCCATGACAACGACCTTACCCTGAGTCCACGCTCCAAGAGCCACAGCACCATTACCTTTGGCGATGTTACTCTGGTCAGGAATCAGGTCTATACCGTGTGTATTCATGACTTCGGGCAACTGGCTAAGTGCTTTCCAGCCATCTCGGAAGTTCAGGACTTCAGTAAAGAAGATGTTGCGACCTTCGCGATCGACCCAGGGGTAAGCTCCGCCAACGATGCTACCAGGTTGAATGATATTACCCTGAGTGTCTGTGAATGCTTTAAATCCAGGTGAGTGTTCGCGGACGTTTTGTGCCAGTGGGTAGTGTGCAACCCTTGGGTCCATGGGGAGGCAACTGAGAGGTTTGAACATTGTGAATTTTTCAGCCTTACAGCCATCGCCATCTGAGTAGGCATATGAGATGCCTCTGCCGTTTACAAAGAGGAGCTTACCATCCGAGGTGGATGTAAATTCGGTGGGCATACCAAAAGGTTCTGTGGAGGTATCAAACGATGTAGAGCGACATTTTTGCATGTCGGTGCAATCACAATCCGTGGTGTATTTGATCTGGGAGGACTCTGATACGGGGAAAGGTCCAGCGTTAAAGTCATACAGTTGTTCGTTGATGACAGTGCCAGATGTTCTTGGAAATACGCGTGTTTTTAATCCGTGAGAAGGAATGTGCGCGCTTGTTTCTTTTGAGTCGACGACAAAGACCGTCAGGTCTGTGCTCATGAGAATATTGGTGGAGTTCTTTTTGACAGGTGCGAGCAGAGAGATGTCATAGCAGTCACCCTCGGTGACTGAGCCACCATTTGCGACAGTACACTTTTTGGGGTTGGTGTCACGGTCTTCACACAGCGTTTTACCTGGTTGGAACGCATAGTCATGAGTGCTTGATTGCGTATTAAAGACGATATCATTGGGAATCTCGTAGTAATTGATACTTGAGATGGCATCAAGTTCGTGTCCAGCTTTGATACGTTGTTGGGGACCATTGATTTCAGGTCTGAACATGGCGAGCTGGCTGTTTTCGTCGTTGTTGAGAAGGAGGAGCCTTCCATCGTGAGATGAGCGGTGAGGAGGGAGTGCCTGTGTTTGTCCTGCCTGGGGAGGATCAAGGTAGCCGTTTGTGTGGTTGTAATGGAAGGGTCTTATATGGACCAGATCATCAATGGGGAGTTTATAATCAATGTACTGACTATGATTGTAAAAGTCTTCACCCTTGGAGATGCCACGCTTGATGCTTGGCGGGAGAGGAGCCATTTCGTTGATGCAGTTATCAATCAAGGTGTAGTTGTCCGCAGAGCAATAAGGGACACCGATTTGCATGGCAGCCTCGTTGCGCGTGGGGACATCGCCATTCCAGTCACAGACATCGCCGCGATGATCCTCGTCTCTGTCTGCCTGATCGGGGTTGCTTTCGTGGACACAGTTATCACAGGCATCGCCAACGCCATCACCATCAGTGTCATCCTGAGTGTTTACTGTATGTGGGCAGTTGTCCTGGTCGTTTGTAATGCCATCGTTGTCCCAGTCATCATCACAGACATCACCGATATTGTCAGCGTCGCTATCCGAGAGGTCATCACTGGCAAAGGAGGGACAGTTATCACAGGCATCACCCCAGGCATCGCCATCGCCATTTTCTTGTTGAGGGTTGGCAACCATCGGACAGTTATCTTGCGCGGTTAATATGCCATCGCCATCACGGTCCTGCATGGAGCACGAGGTATACACATCGCCTTCACAGCAATCTTCATTAGGCGCTTGTGGGAAGGGAGCAATACAATATTGTTGACACTGTGGAATCGAAGCCGACGGACAGATTGGGGTAGGATCAGGATCGGGGTCAGGTCTGGGGGCTTTGATACCTCCCGAAATAATCGTCTGTTCCAGTGTACTGTGTGGTGATGAATCTTTATCGATTTGAGCAAGTTCATTGCTGTCCTGGGATTCACCACAGGCTGTCAAGATGTGGGCTGTCAGGATGACAAGAAACAAGAGTGACGAGCGCTTCATACGATAATACCTCGTGTGAATGGAGTGAGAGTTTAGAACGGAATAAAGAAAGTGTTAGCCATATAAAGTATTGTGAAAAATGGTTTTTTCGGGTCAAAACCCTCGCCATACACAAGTTTTTCTGACAGGTGCCTTCTTCATTACATTCTAAAAAGTCGCGTGTGCGACCAACACAAAATAGAGTGAGTTAGTATGTTCCGTGGGGAACGGCGTGGTCTACTTACGAATGTCTTACGATAGTGGATAGAGAAGAGAAAAAGAGAGCCACACGGGGGGACCCCGGGTGGCTCTCTTTTTCTCTTTTCTATCCGTTAAGGCGTTACAACTTTTCGGCGTAAAGCATCATCGTATAGAAGTAATTATCAAGTGTGCCATCATCAGTGTATAAATAAAAATCATGGGGATTTGGTACATTAGCGTTTGAATGTTGAACGTGTGTACCAAACACATGACGAGGCCAGTCCATGGGTTGACGACGGGGGTCATTCTCGCGGTTTGGCAAGTAGGCTGCGCCGCCAAAGAGTGCGTTCTGGACATCAAGCTCAATCATGCTGTGGTTGTCGATATGACAGGTATTACAGAAGTGATTTTGCTGAAAGTCAGGACGAGGCAGCTGTGGGTCCATGGGAACAAGACCAAGTTTGCTGGCACGCAGACATGAGGGGTCAGCCCCAAGCTGGTGTGCCTTGTCAGCGCAAGTTAGACCATTTTGCTGAGGTGTATCCACAGGGTGTCCTTTCGCATCGAGGTCAAGCTGTTCGCACACTTCCCGTCCGTTTTGGTTCATCAGTGAACCCATGGCGAGGTTGCAGATGAACTCGTCGAAGAACTCAGTACCAGCGTTAAATTGGGTGTTGCTTGAGTCATCAAGTGCATAAATTCTGAACTCATCGACCCACCCTTTCCAGGTGTTGCGATATTGATCATCCACACGTGTGAAGCCAGGGCCAGGATCGCCGATAGCAAACCATGAATAGTCGTAGAAGTTCAGGTCAAAGCCCTGTCCGTTGTTGATGTTGAGGGTGTTGACATGTGTACCATTGATGTAGACCTCAAGGATTTGAGTCGTGCCCTGATGGTAGATCTTCACACCAAGATGGAAGTATTTTCCACGCTCAAGCTCCTGTCCAAGCGCAACGTTATAAGTGAACTGAGTGTTGCTGTCATAAGCGTAAAGCGTGTCTCCATCAAGTGCGATCCAGGATTCATCAGGCCAGAAGAAGACGGTGTGTCTGGTTGCAGTGCTCTGATCGCGAGGATCAAGCCAGATGCCATAGAACCAATCATCGTGGTTGGGTTTTGGGAAGCCCATATCAATGAAGTCGTTTTTACCATCAAGGTAAATACCTTTGCCTCGTACGCCGCCAAGCGCGACGGGTTCGATACGTGCACCTCCGCGCAAGCGCAGGCTCTTTGGTCCACCACCGTCAAAAGGTGCTCGTTCTGGCCAGCTTGTCGATGCGTTTTGAATCTTTGGATTGCGTTTGAACTTGTATTCAGGACGATCTGAAAGATCTTCTTTGGGACCATATCCCACAACGATATTTTGCAGATCAACGTCAGGATAGTTAGGCACAAAGCCATCATCGGGTTGATTGGAGCAGGCAAGGCTTCCTTCAATTGTGCCACAGGCGTTGTGATTACGGTGTCGAGTATGAGGAGCATTCATGTGAGCAACCACAAAGGCATTATGGGTCATATACTCATCAAAGATGACCTCACTGTTTTGGTTACGTGTGGTGGTCATGTTCCAGACCACATCAAAAGGGAGCGTTGGTGTTTGCCCTTTCAAGTAGTTGAAACGGTTTTCAGCAGAGTTAATGAGTGCAACAGAAGCTGGTCTGATCCAACGTGGCACTGTTTGATAGAGTGCCATTTCAAAGTTATGGCTCATGTTGGCACCACCTTGTGGCCTACCAATCATGGAAGTACGCCCAGTCCAGTCAGTAGAATTCATGAGGTTATCCATGACAATCACTTTACCCTGAGTCCACGCTCCAAGTGCCACAATACCATTACCTTTGGCGATGTTACTCTGGTCGGGAATCAAGTCTATTCCATGTTCAGTCAGCTGTGTAGGGCTTTGACGTAAAGCTTTCCAGCCATCTCGGAAATTTACAACATCTGCATAGAAGATATTGCGACCCTCACGGTCAACCCATGGGTATGCGCCCAGAATAATTTCGCCAGGTTGAATGATATTACCCTGAGTGTCTGTGAATGCTTTAAATCCAGGTGAGTGTTCGCGGACGTTTTGTGCCAGTGGATAGTGGGACACACGTGGATCCATGGGGAAGCAGCTCAAAGGCTTAAAGAGTGTAAACTCTTCAGCTTTGCAGCCATCGCCTTCTGAGTAGGCGTACGAAACTCCATTACCATTCACAAAGAGGAGCTTCCCATCTGACGTGGTTGTGAATTCAGTAGGCTCTTGGAATAGTTTTGTGCGACATTCCGAGGGGTTGGTGCATTCACAATCTGTGGTATACCTAAGTTGTTCAGACTCGGAGACTGCGAACGTATCATTATCGTTATTTGATTGTAGAGCAGGGCTTAATTGACTGTTTGTTGTTCTTGGATAAACTCTTGTTTTTCCACCATATGAATGCATGTATGCATTTTCTGTTTTCGCATTAATAACAAAAACAGTGAGCTCTGTGCTCATGAGAGCATACTTTGAGCTTGTCTTCACAGGTGAGAGTAGCGAAATATCGTAACAGTCACCATCCAATAGAGCTGTGTCACCTTCATTGTAAGGAACCTTACATGCTCTTGGGTTTGTCGTGCGATCTTCGCACAGGGTTGTACCATCCTCAATCCAATACTCTGTATTATTTGCGCCTAAATTAAATACATCATTATTTACTATCTCATAATAATTTACGCTTGAAATGGCATCTAGACCTTTAACACGATGCTGTAGACCAGTTACCTCTGGCCTGAACATAGCAAGTTGGCTATTCTCTTCTTCCCCAAAAAGTAAAAGTCTTCCGTCATGTGATGAACGCTGAGCGGGGAGTGCTTGAGTCTGTCCTATTTGAGGCTCACTAAAAACGTTCAGCAAATGTTGAAAATGAAAGGGCCTTACATGGACAAGGTCATCAATAGGTAATTTGAACGGCCTGTAGTCTACAGTGACATTGGAATCAAGTTGTCGAGCCACATCTATGTAGTCGTAAAAATCTTCACCTTTGGATATTCCTCGGTTAATACTAGGTGGTAAAGGAGCATAATAGTTAACACAGTTGTCAATATTGGAATAATTTGATGAGCAGTAAGGTGCGCCAATTTCCATGGCATCTTTATTAAGAGTTAATATATCTCCTGTCCAATCACAGACATCTCCAAGACTATCCCCATCCCTGTTAGCCTGATCGGGGTTGCTCTTATGGACACAGTTATCACAGGCATCGCCAACGCCATCACCATCAGCGTCTTCCTGGGTGTTTGCTGTATGTAGGCAGTTGTCCTGGTCGTTCGTCACACCATCGTTGTCCCAGTCGTCATCACAAACATCACCAATACCATCAGCATCTTTATCTGCAAGGTTTGTACTGGCAAAGTTGGGACAGTTATCACAAGCATCACCCCAGATGTCATAATCGCCGTTTTCTTGTTGAGGGTTGTAGACGACTGGGCAGTTATCCAGACTACTAATAATACCATCACCATCACGATCTTCCAGAGTGCATGATGTGTAGAGGGACCCTTCACAACAAGATTGTTGATCTGGAGGAGGGAACGAATTTCTACAAATGTCGTGACATTCAGGAAGGAAGGCCGATGGACATTGTGGAAGAGGATCAGGATCAGGATCGGGGATTGGGGCTGCTTTGGTAGCGCCGCCGCCCGAGACGATGTGTTGTTGGAGTGTAGTGGCCTGGTCCTGTGGATCGGATTGTTCTGCACCATCACCACATGCGACCATGATGTGGGAGGTCAGGAGTACAAGTACTACGAGTGGAGAACGTTTCATACGAAGGCACCTCATAGAGTAATAAAAAATCGCTCAGGTCTAACATTTTGACCCTGTTTACAACGCGTGCGCCATCTATGACGTGTGTCTGATAAAATACCTACTTACGAATTTCTTACACGTGAGTATGTGCTTGAATTTATATCTAAATAAAACAGGACCACTGAACAGATGTTTTGCAAGTGCGTTCAACGCACTTGCAAAACATCTGTTCAGTGGTCCTGTTTGTAAGGTGCTGAAAAACAACAAAAAAGCAGCAACCATGTATGGTTGCTGCTTTTTGTAAAGTGGAGAAGATGGGGCTCGAACCCACGACCTCTTGACTGCCAGTCAAGTGCTCTCCCAGCTGAGCTACTTCCCCAAACGGGATGTGATGAGAACTTTACTCAGAGAAGTTTTATTCCCTGCGTGACATCTCACTGATGGGAGGATTAATCTAAGTCTACTGTTCTGGTCAATCGTAATTTTTCGCGTCCGCGCACTGGTGGAGCGCAACAACTTGATAAGGTTGATAATTATGCCTCGCATTTTCTTGAAAAAATTTTTGCTGCTCCCCTCAATAAGCGCTCTTGTGGGCCTCTCCGCGTGTGGTGGGTGTGAGGAGAAGGAGCCTCAGGACCTTGAAATCGAGGTTGAAGACATGTCAGCACAGGATGATGCGTCCTCCTCCAAGGATATGGATGTGGTGGACGCGATGCCTCCTGTCGATGCGTCCATGGATATGTTTCAGGAGGTCGATCTTGGCCCTATTCCGGATAACCCCCTTGTTTATGAGGTGGCCAGAGGTTGTTTTACGGTGAGTGCCACGATGCCCGAAGATACATCGGCGTCAACGCTCACATTGAGTGTCTCGGGTGATGGGCAAAGCTTTGAGTTTTCGGAAGGTGCGGCTGAACCTGTATTAATGCAACCCTCTGATCTTGCTACATATTTGATCTATGATAGCGCGAACAACTATATGGTCGTCGATGAGGATCATACGTTGTTTGAGCGCAAGGAGAAGATCTCCTCGGCGATCCTTGAGGTGGATGATGCATTTCTTCCTGGCGCGCAGTGGGTGTTGCAGGCATCTCCACGTGATGCGAGCAAGTTTAACCTGAAACATCTCAAGAGTGATTACTATCTTACGACCACAGGGATCTCGCGTGGGATTCAAAATGCAGCGCTCATTGAGTTGACGCCTGCCGAGGGTTGTGCCGAGTACCCCGAGCTTTCGATTGATGCTGTGGGTGATGTGTATGCCACTCCATTTGAGGATGGCTCCGTATATGGCATCGTCGAGACGCACTCTCATATTCTGTCCAACTTTGGATTTGGTGGTGGTGGACTGTTTCATGGTAGCGCCTTCCACCCGTTTGGTGTGGAGCACGCCCTCCCCTCCTGTGAACAGTTTCACGGCGAGGAGGGCCGACGTGATTTGTTCGGCTTTGGATTTGATCAGGGGTCAGATATTGATCAGGATGTGTTGTTAACAAGTCTTATCTCGGGGAGAACGCCAGAATTCAACCACTTTACAGATGGTTATCCCACGTTCACAACCTGGCCAAATGCACACAAGTCCTCAACACACCAGACGCAGTACTATCGTTGGATTGAGCGAGCCTACCTGGGTGGTTTACGTTTGATGGTGCAGCACGCCACGACCAACAAGATTATCTGTGATCTTATCGCAGGACAGAACACACAGCCCACACGTTATTCATGCAATGATATGGTGAACGTGGATCGTATCATTGAGGAGACCTATCGCATGGAGCGCTACATCGATGCGCTTCATGGGGGGCCTGGCAAGGGGTGGTTCCGTATTGTGACCTCTCCAGAGCAGGCTCGTGAGGTGATCAATGAGGGCAAGATGGCGATTGTGCTTGGTATTGAGACATCACATCTCTTTGACTGCTTCCTCACGCCTCCTGAAGGCATGGAGCGATGTACCGAGCAGGATGTTGTGCAGAAGCTTGATGAATACTGGGACAAGGGTGTGCGTGTACTCTTCCCTGTGCACAAGTATGATAATGGGTTCTCGGCAGGTGATGGTTCAAAGGTGCTGATCGAGGTTGGGAACTTTGCACAGTCAGGTCACTGGTCAAACTTTACGCTTGATTGCCCTGATGTGCCCACTGCGTTTGACAAGGGGAATGTCGGGGTGAGCGGTTTGAATCAGCCTCGTGATGAGTATTTGTCTGATCCTCCCAATGACCTGAGCAACTTCTCCAAGCGCCCGGTGGCCACGCTTTTGAATTACAGTGAGGAGCTTCAGCAAGGTTCGCTTGAAGGCGATTATTGTCAGAATGCGGGCCTGACAAACCTTGGCGAGTTTTTGATCAGTGAGATGATGAAGCGGGGAATGATTATTGAGATTGATCACTTGCCACGACGCTCCTACATACGTGCTTTTGATATGCTTGAGGCAAGTGATTATCCTGCTGTGGGAAGTCATGGGAACACATACAATGGCAGGATCTTTGATGTGGGTGGTGTCTCCAAAATAAGTTTTGGGCGTTGTAGTGATCCTGAAAATCCCGCAGGCAGGCTTGCGAGCTTCAAGAATGACCTCTCCATGATGGATGAAAGGGGGATGTATGTTGCTGAAGGTGTGGGCTTTGATCTCAATGGTTTTGCAGGTGGTATTGGTCCCCGCTTTGGTGAGGATAGCAACTGCCAGGTTGAGCAAATGTCACCTGTGGCCTATCCATTTACATCGTATGATGGCGCCATCACGTTTGGGCAGCCGTTTGTGGGCGACCGTCAGATTGACTTCAACACCGAAGGCTTTGTGCATATCGGCATGCTCCCCGAGCTGATCGAGGACCTGAAACATGACGGCGCTACGGATGAGGATCTTGAGCCGATGTTCCGCTCTGCTGAGGGTTATCTGAGGATGTGGGAGAAAGCAGAGCAGCGTTCAGTCGAACTTGGATCAGAATAAAAGACCTACAGCGGTTAAAATAATTGTGTACGGGAGCTGACTGGTCTGAAGGAGCGAGCGCTGTGTCGGAAAACCAGCAGCAGTACAAGGCACTTGCTTTGTTTTCCCTCCT
>CATLTV010000085.1 GCA_950059285.1 uncultured Pseudomonadota bacterium
CCTCCCTCTCCCTTGTTTTCACCTCGAGGGCTTTACAGATGTGGACATCGTCGACGTCGTCTCCCTGGCGAGGGTCACCAGCCTGACCCATGTACACACGCTGGATCTGTATTACAAACATGTTGCACATGATGGCGCGCTGGCGCTCGCCAAAACTCCCCATCTCTCCAACCTCCACACGCTCGACATCTCTTATAATTATCTGGGCGATGACAGCGCCCAAGTCCTGCTCCAGTCCCCCTATCTGCATCAGCTACGTGTGCTGGATCTTGCAGGGAATAAGATAGAGCTATATTCAGATAATTATATCAATATATTCAATAACTTGAACCCTAAAAAGACGCTACATTCACTTGATCTGTCCTCCAATTTAATTGAAGATCGCGGCGCCGACATACTGGCCAGTTCGGAGTTTTTATCAAGTGTGCACACGCTCAAGCTGTCCTACAACACCATTCATACAGAAGCTGCCCTCACGCTCATCTCCTCACCTCACCTCTCATCACTGCATACGCTTGATCTGACAGAGAATCCCATTGATGTGGAGATGAAGAACAACCTGATTCAGCTTGGGAAAAGCCGTGGTTATACAGTATTGCTGTAGCGTAAAGTCCACCTGAAGTATGTCAGCACCTTTCCAACAGACGAGCGAGTTGCTATCTTGAGTTCAAGATTTACGAGACTGTTACACCTTATCCTCGAACACATCAGGAGGGCACCATGAACCACACAAGAACCTGTATCTGGGTGTGTATCTTCTCACTGTCCATATCAGGTTGTAGTGCGACACATGACTCCACAGACAACACTGATTCAGAACCCTTTGAGTTGACAGATCCAGAACCTCAGCCTGAAGAAAAGCCACATCTCATGGATGGTGATCAGGCAGATTGGACGGATGCTGCACAGATTCAGTTTCACTACAAAAATGAAATGCTGTCTATTGAGGAATATGAAAGTCTTCTTTCAGTTGAAGAACCTTCCTTCACTTATACATTCATACGAGAAAGCAAGCTCAGCTACCCGGATTTTCTTGAAGACTATATACCCTTGTTACGAGGTTCTGCACCTGTGTTTATGGGGATGAAATTCCCCACGGACGAGCAGAATATCCTTCATATGGTAGAATGTTATGGGCGTAGTTCCACAGAAAATGTATGGACTTACCATTACAGTATCGACAATTATCTAATTGGATGTAATGTCTTTTCACATCCCACCACATTACTTGTGAAATACATCGGAAAGAACCCTGAAAAGCTTGCGCAACTTCAGGACCATTATGACAGGGTTTATCAGCGACGTTTGGAGCTTAATACACCGGACGCATGCCTGTTCTGTGAAGATGGCCTGCTCACCTGGGAACTCTACTTTTATTTTACAGCCGCACAAGATGGTCTTGCTGCAACAAGATGGCTTATTGGAAGCAAAGAAAGTTTTGATCAAAAGCATTATATCGACTTTAACTAGGAGCTTGTTTCAGGCTGCCCAACTTGTAAACTCAGGTACACAATCAAAGCTCGCCAATAGTCCACCTTCCTAACCATCAAGCCACTGCTGTCCCTTGATGAAGCTGGATGCCATGGCCTCATCCAGGCTTTCGAAGAGCCAGTCGGGTTGAGTGTCGGAGCGAGTATCTGTGAGAGATAGTAGTGCGTGATGACAGTCAGGACCCGATACGATGGAGACAGGGAACGCGGGAGCCTCGGGCTCTTCAGGATCATTCATAAGCGTGTCCACGTCTTGAAAGACGCCGAGCAAGGAGTTGCCCCACGTGTACTCAAGTTGTGAGAAGTCCAAGATTAAACAGACAGGATCATACGCGATCAGGCCAGCGGTCACCATGGCCCTGATATAACGCGCGTCCGAGTTACCTTGTGAACCTGGTCGATAACAACCTGACACCTTGACGACGAGGACCCAGCGTCTGGGCTCCATCAAGTAGTCGATCCTGAGCTCGCTCATATCCCCGAGTGATAGACGTTCCAGATTCATGGACTTCATAATAAATCTTCTTGTGTTAAGAGGATGCTGATATTTGACGTATTCATTTCAAAAAATGAAATATCTTTAGATACTTTAAAAGGGTGTAGGGTAAGGTTTCTGGCACATCACACGCTCTCTTTCATCAACATCTCACGAAGCTCCATAAGAAGTCGACCTAGCCAGTTGTACCCTTTGCCATCACCTCCATCACCCCAGAACGCATCGTTTTTGGTGTGTTCGGCCAGTGTGCATGGTGTGGTCGCCACAAGTAGCTGTCTTAGCTCCTCGTGTTGCGTGAACTTGGCATGTAAAGCACGACGCATGACATGAACCTTGCTGGACTCCCAATCTTTACGCAGCGGTCGATCGCGCTGACGCCCCATCCTGGCCGCTTCCATCGGGGTCTTTGCCTGACGTACAACCTCTTCATGTGGCGTACCCACAAACTTTTGAGCCTGAAAATAGTGCTCGGAGGTCTTCCACACATTGCCATCAACCCTTATCGCATAGGGTGCAAAGTTGGAAAATTCACCAAACTCATGTGTCACTGAATAGAAATGCAACGGATCAGGAAACAAACGCCTGGGTCGAAGGTATGCATGTTTAAACTGCTCATCAAAGAGGCCAACAAACCGTGTATCCTCTCCCAATATAATGATATCCTGACCATCAAAGAGAGCCTCATCCAGTTGTCTTGTTGTAGATTGCACAACACGCTGCGTTGCAGGATGTGCAGCAAGTAACCTCTCATCTGGTTCAAGAGGCCATAAATTTACAAGTTCTGACCACGATCCCACAGGTTCCCAATTCCATGGAATCACAAGGTCATAATGGTTCAGTGCGATGGCAATCGTATATGTGTTCAGACGATTTAAAGAAAGCTTTTGTGTACCCATAACAGGAAGTATTTGCGCGAGGCGCTCCATAAATATGGATTCATTATCATTTTGATTTATAAAGCTTTTTAACACAACACACCTCTTGTTTTTCGTGAGACACCACAACTGTCAAGATCATCTCCCCTGAACTACTTCTACATGTTCTACTTTTTCATCAATGTAAGTTGATCAATGCCTGCTACAAATCCCTTGGATTCGTCATTTTTTCCAACCACTTCAACCGTGATTGTGTTCCATCCTTCCTGTAAATCGACAGGTTGGCGAGCATGCCATGATTTTACAATGACCTCGGGATCGTACCCATCAAAAGAGTCATGAATTTGTGTCTTGTTCACAGTGAATCGAATCATACCATAATCAGGTCCTGAGGTCAGTTTTCCGCTCATGTTGTATTGTCCTGCTGTAGAGACATACGTTTTAAATCTAAACCAGGAGCCTTTTTGCGTGCGTTCAAAAAGCAGGTGTTCTTGACGCGTTGCATGAGCCTTGAGCCAGGGTTTCAGGGATTGAGTTACTGCATATCCTTGATTTCGTTCAGAGATGGGAAAAAGAGACTCTCCCTCAATCACAATTTTGCCGTGCATGTCAGAAATCTTTACAGGTACAAATTCAACCTTCTTATCATTCATTCTCGGCTTATAAAACGCCTTGTCTGGGTAGTATTCTTTGAGGCGAGCATTCATGGCATGACCCCAGTCTCTCACGTAGATACGGTCTCCCTCAAAGTCTCCTTGATTTTGTGCAAATCCGGCCCAGTAAGAGCGTTTGGCGTTTGGCATAATAATCACTGCATTTTCCAGCGTTGACTCTTGCTCTGCCATCTCAACTGCCTTGATAAATCTCCAGCTACCTTCGTACTTTTTATGCTTCTCCTCTGCACCTTCGACCAGGTTATACACAGGCAAAGTAAGTGGAAATGCAATGACGCCTGCGACAAGGGCACGGCGACACCAGATGTAGCGTGTGGATCGCACGCGATTGACCAGACCAATCAGGGATATCCAGGAACTCACAAGAAACATCATGAGATAGGGTGTGATTTCAAAATAGTAGCGCGCGCCATAGAGGTTGCCATGATAATAATAAAAGAAATAAAGACCAATCACACTGGCACACAACGCAAAACAAAAGATCTTTTGTTTCCAATACTTGTGTGAGAAAATTGCGAACAATCCTGTCCACAAGGCCACACCTGTTCCAAACAAATCAAACTTCAATTGAGACAGCCGTATAAACGTCACCTCAAAGGCGCGATTCCATGTAAATCCACCTCTTACGAGGTCTGGACCATGTTCATAAGGACATCCAATACCAGGACCAAGACCCAAACGATGACACTTTTGAACAGGTTCCGTGATGTTAAAATAGTGATCCTGTGGAAACACAACTGGATTTCCAGTGATAAGGTAATTGTAGAGGAGTTGACATGACCCCAACATGGCAAGCCCGACACCAAACGCTACACATGTTTTCAAGGCCAACTTTTTTCTGGCGAGTAGATAAGCGCCTAAAACAATCACAGGTAAAGACAACGCCACCGCAGTACCTGCACGAACTGTGAACATGGCACCCAAAAAAGCGCCTGCAAGTGCTGCAAAATAAATCTGTTTTTGCTGCTTTGCTGACAGTACTTTTAACGCAAAGTATATTCCAAGAAGTCCCAGTAAACATGCCCACATATGAGACATCATTGAAGCCCCCTGAAACCACCATACCTGGCTACAGGACATCATGATCGTGGCCCAGAACGCATGACGTTGATCGAAAAGTTCTTTGCTCACATAATACAACATCACTGTTGAAAGCGCCGACACCACAGGACCCATCAACCACGGGACTCCCATAAGATGACCCAACGCCATAATCGTCGGCCAACCAGGTTGAAACAGGCTATAAATGTGCTCTTCTGTCACCATAAAACGGTATGACAGAAAATCGTTTGCAGGCAATGCATCCAGCCACAGATGTCCTGACTGAAAGATTTTACCCATAAAAAAGTAGTTTATCTCATCCTGAACACGTGGCGCACCACCGTAGGACTCAAGTGAAATAAACGTTGTAACACCCAACACAAACAGGGCACAGAGCGCCACATACCATCGCTGGCCTTTACGTATGACTGTCATGAATTTTGACCTGACGCGTTCTGACTGAGCGATGGTCAAACAACATATCAACACGAGCCCTACACATATCCACCGAACTGGATTTTGACTTAACCTGGAGTCAATCCATCCGTTTAAACTTGCGCACCACAACGCCAACCAGCCTGCGTAAACACACACACGCAGATACATCGATCGCTTTGAACCTGACATAATAAACCCCCATAATTTATGGCTAAATCATGATGTGAATGACTAATATATTCTTACAATGCTATTTTTAATATAAATCAATTATACTGATTATATTTTATAATCACATTGTTTGTTTATTAGCAGAGACAAAGCGCATTAAAAAATGCGCCGATAATCATCATCAAGTTCAAAGGGTTATACAGGTAGTGTGCAAAAACACTTTCACATCAACGTAAGGCGTCAACAACATACAGCGGTCAAAAGATTATTCGAGCTTCATGCATCGTCGGCGAATCCCCCACATGAAGCTCACCATACACAAGATGAATATGGGTGGAGGTGACGCAGGTGTATAACCTGATTGAGAGCAGGTCTCTGACGAGTTGTCATCTGTCGGTGGTGTTGGCTCCTCCTGAGCAGACTGTTTATATTCCTCATAATCGACGACCTTGTGGATAAACTCCAGATGAGGGAAAAGCAGCGTGGCGGTCATGCCCATGGTGCATCCAGGGGAGCCATAACTCAAGGTCGCCACCACATTGCCGTGCGCATCAAACAATGGCCCGCCCGAGTCGCCATTACACGCCGAAACCATCGCATCGCCGACCAGAACCTTCTCCTCATCGCGCATCTGTACAGGGAGCGTCACAGAAAATCGATGGCCCATCATATCATCGCCTGACAGGCCATACCCCACCGCGAGGAGTTCCCAGGTTTCATCAGGCAAGCGTTCGGTAGGCAAGGTCACGTGTGTGGGGAAATCACGTTCCACCACAAGAATTGCCAGATCAAAACCACCCTCGATAAATGCCTGATTGAACTCGGGATGCAGATATCGTCCCGTCACCTCAAACACCTCGTCGTCCTGTGTAAACTCTCGCTCTGGACCTGTGATAATTCGCATCTCGGGCTCATAACCCACAAAGCCCACCGCCACACAATGGCCCGCTGTCAGATAAAGTCGTGGCGCTATCGCCACGCCAGAACAAATGACCTCATCACCATCATCTGTTTTAATATCTAGCAGATATGACCCTTGATCATTCTCGCTGTACACACCGCCAATAATCGCAAATGCGCTGGAAGAGCACGTGACAAGCACCATCAACACAACCAGCAAAGAACTCACCACCCCTGGTTTTATACGTCGTTTTTGCATTCAGACATCTCGTTTCAAAACACCTCTCACAACCCCATCAAGGGTAACCTTCGGATACACAAAACAAAAGCGGAGATGGGGGCGAACTCACAAGTGAGTTCGCCCCCATCTCCGCTTTTGTTCACTCAAAAGCTCTCATCAGGGAGCTACGCAGCGAAGCACCACACAACCATCTCCACCAATACCAAGGAATGAGAAGCTGTCTCCAGCGCCCGCTCCAGGCATACCGTTGTTGGCGCCAAGGCAGTTACCATAGTCCGTGTGTGATGTGCCCTCAGGCATATCATCAAAGCCGTCTCCAGCAGTCAGACCCATAGGCAACGTACCATATGCACCTGCCATACCTGTCGAGCCGCCAGGCTCGCCTGCGCCACCACCAGGCTCGGAAGAACCAAAGCCTGCGCTCGCACCTTCATTACCAGCAGCGCCACCGCCACCTGTGGATGTGGCTGCCTCACCCGTCACGAATGAGGAGCTTCCGCCACCACCAGGCACGCTGAACGACACTGGGCTTGCACCTGTGATCTGGACGCTGGTCAAGCCACCGCCCTCGCCGCCACCACCAGAGAAGAGGTCGTCATCGCCGTTTCCACCAAATGCGCTCACGCCATAGAAGGAACCTGCGGCCTGATCAAAGGTGTCTGTACCGCCACCCTGGCCAAGCCAGATGTTGACAGTGTCACCAGGTGTGACTGCGATTGTACCCGAGACAAAACCACCTGCTCCACCTGCCTGACCCACAGTGCCCATGCCGAAGTTCTCGGAACCACCAGCAGCGCCCCATGCTTGCACATACATCGCTGTACAACCTGCGGGGATGGTGTAGGTTGCAGAGGTCGATGTGCCATCTGTAACAGGCTGATCCACAAGGATTTTTCCAGCGCCACATGTGCCAGAGTTTCCTGCACATTGACCCGAGCTATCACCGCATTCACAGTCGTTTGATGCACAGTCACTATCAAGTGTGCAGCTCTGACCCACGCCACAGCCAGGGCAGTTTGAACCGCCACAGTCGACATCAGTCTCATCCTGGTTTTGGGTGAGATCCTGACAAAGTGAGGCTTCACACACGTTGCTGGCGTTACAGATGCCTGCTTCACAATCGGAGCTCTGTGTACAGCCTGCGCCCACAGCACATTTCTGGTCACAGCTACCACCACAATCCACATCGGTTTCATCGTTGTCTTTCATGGTGTTGAAGCATGATGCGTCTTCACAGACGTTGTTAATGCAGGAGAGACCCGCGTCACAATCCTCTGCAAGAACACAGCTCTGACCTTCGGTACACTTGTTTGCACAGACAGCACCGCAGTCCACATCAGACTCACCTGAGTCTTTCACGTTGTTGTTGCACAGTGTGCTTGAACAGGAACCATTGATACAGAGTGTACCTGTCACGCAGTCAGCATCTTCTCCGCAGGTCTGTCCACCCATACAACGGTCGGGACAGAAGCCACCGCAGTCGATATCTGTCTCGGACTCATTTGTACGACCATCAAGGCATGCGCTTGCGACACACACATTGTCCACGGAGCAGTGACCACTGACACAATCAGAACCCTTTGTACAGGCGCGCCCATCATCACATGGAGTACAATAAGTACCACCACAATCAAGGTCGCTCTCATCTTCACTCACGCGACCATCGAGGCAGTTATTCTCGACACACTTGCTATCCACGGAGCAGTAGCCGCTGTAGCAATCTGCACCATCATTACAGTTGAGTCCTGAAGCGCAGCCCACACAGGTATCACCGCCACAGTCCACATCGGTCTCGTCGGCGTCCTGGCCAAGATCACGACAGTGCGTGCTCACGCAGGCAAAGCCGTTGGACCATCCTGATGCACACTGGGTAGCGTCAGCACAGGTCGCTCCATCAGAGCAGCTCGTGCCGCAAACATCGCCACAGTCAAGGCCACACTCACCATCGGTAAGCTTGCCATCAACACATGAGCTCTCCACACACACATAATCGGTGGAGCAGTGACCGCTGATACAGTCCGTGTCGCGCAGACATTGATCTGCAAGCTCACAACCACCGCAGGTGCCACCACCGCAGTCCACACCTGTCTCGTTGTTATCACGCACACCGTTCAGGCAGGGATCTTGAAGACATGTGCCATTGTTACAGATGTTTTGCGCACAGTCCGAGTTGACCTTGCACACTTTCTGGGTGCCACAGCGCTCACAGGCGTCGCCACCACAGTCCACATCGGTCTCGTTACCGTTCTTCTCTCCATCCTCACACTGGGGCGTACAGTAGCCAAGCCCTGTATCGAAACTCATCTCTTTTGGACCCCAGTACGATTCCTTCTTCTGCCACAACATCATGGGGCCGACCTCAATACCAGGCGCTTCCACACCTGGAGGCGTGACCTTGAAAGAGGCTTGCGCTGTGACCGCACCAAAGAGTTCGACCGATGCGTCTGTCTGAGGCGTAAAGCTTGTAGGATGGAAGGTGTTGGGGCATGAACCCTCTGCCTTGACTTGAGCTACAAACGGCGACACACGAGGTCCAAGCTCAATTGAAATCGCATCGTAGACACTCACCTCGGCAACAGGCAAAACAAAGCACTCAAACTGAGCCTCTGCGCCGCCTGTAATATTCCAGTCGCCTGTCGCGCTGCTGCTGAAGGCAAGGTCACGAGGTACAGGTGCAGCAAGCGGTGCAAGTGGGTAATGTTCCACGCTAAACTTGGAGTTCACCTGAATCTTTGCGGAGGAATCAAAGACCATGCTCCCCTTGGCTGCAAAGGTACACCCTGCTTCAAACCTGAAACGACCCACCACAGCAACAGGCACAACGCCGACGAGGAACGCCTTGACGAAGGGCTTGGACTTCCAGATGGTTCGCTTCCACTCGGCGCCAGGTGTAAAGTCAGGATCACTTCTGACTGCGGCGGCGAGCGCGTTCAGCGCGGTCTCAGTACCCGTGGTTGCTAGCTGAAGTTTTTTGGAGAGCTCTTCTCCCTTCTCACCATCCCAACTCTCAATGCCAAGATCAACTTTGACCTTGAGCCCAAGCTCTGCATCCACCCTGGAGTCCATGTTCACGGTAAACTTGGAGAGGTTTGGCACAGATGAAATGGTCATATCCAGCTGAAGACCTGGATCAAATTGCAAGTCAAAGGAGGGCTCGATCTCGCCTTCCACATAGACCTGCATCTTCCCACCCTTTCGAGGTTGGATGGGTTTGAGCTGCTTTTTCGGGATGGCAACCTTGAAGGAGAACTTTCCTGTATCAAAGCCATGCCATGTGGGTGAACTGATCGTCCATGAAGGAATGATTTCCTCAATAACTTCAACCACTTCTTCCACAACTTGAGCGACCGCAGATACAGCACTGGATGCCGCACTTGCGATCGAGCTTACGAATCCCCAGATGGGTTCTTGCTCTGCATCATATGTAAAGACGTAGGTGGACCAGCCAAATGAAGGCGGCTCATCAGGGATTGGATCATAACCAAGGTTTTCCCTGGCCCATTCTGGATCGAGCTGATCCATATCAATCGGTTGCATCTCATCGGGATCAAGCGTCAACACCAGATCACCATCGATGATATCCGACAATTCAGCGCGCTCGGTCTCGACGACGACCTCACCATTTTGCTCCGTGACGCTCTTGACGCGTCGCGCGAAGCCAAACGGGTTCTTTGGACCACCGCCAGCGGAGACAATCAACTTGCCTGGCTCCCATTCCTGGGCAGTCTCCATCATCCCCATCGGGAATGTAATCTTGTCTGGTGAGACGTCCGCCATCATCGCCTCGCCCTGTTCAAGGGGTCTGACGTTCGGGCGAGCGACGAGGGTGTTCTTGTCCGCAAGTTCAAATGAGGGGACAAATGGAGTCTCGTCGAAGGTGCCCGTGGAGAATGAATCCGAGTGTGTGTTCTTCTCGGTCTCGGGTGCAGCGGTCTCATCGCCTATCGGCTCCCACTGCTCTCCATCCTCAAACTTGTCGGGCTGAGTCATGTCCATGGACATGTCCTCCTTGCTCTCGGTGTTGGGGGACTCGGCGTTATCGCCTGGTCCACACGATGCGAGCAAGGGAATCAAACAAAACGCCATAAATGTTGGCGGACGAATAAACTGCGTGACTTTCATGTGTAGGCCTACATGTAAACAGTTGATGTGTAATGACTTTATGCCATTGTATGAGAGTGGAGGCCAACACAACAACCCTGTCCTTGAATTGGACGGCCATCACCATGATGCTCAACTTCTCAAACCTGATTGTATAGCAACTCTGCTAGGTGTCAGACTATATCAGAACAATAGCCCTTGCAACTCTTTTCAACAAAGGTGCATCACAATCGCCTCATCATCATGAAACGCTGTAAAATGAACTATTTGTCAGCACTTGGTTGTAACTTCGAGACATAGTTTCACCCTACTTTTGTCGACGCATTCAACAAAAAGATTAGGCATTCGCACATCAAAACAGCTTTTCGGTCACTTTTACACAGACCCTACATCTGTCGCCACTCCAAGTACTTTCCCCTTCACATCAACGCTCAACCACTCCAGCGCCTGCATAACCTCGGGGTGTTTGACGTTAAGCTGTGTGCTCCAACTGCCATCCTCGTGGAAATCGAGACCAAAGTTCTGCCAACCGCCAAAGCTGCGTGGACCGGAGAACATTTGAACAATGGCACCATAAATTTGAAGAGGAAAACCCTCCATCGCAGGGGAACCAAGGCGCACATTCCACAACCCATGATCACTGTGGTGACGTTCGCACTGAAGTAATTCCAGCGGCAGGTTCAAGCGTCGCGATAACTTTCGTACAAACCGCTCCACCTTCTCCTGTTTGTTCAACCTCCACATCGCTCGCCAGGTGACATCATGTACACAAGGCTGCGCTGGCCAGTAACCATGCGCCAGCTGTCCAAGAGGTTCACTGCTCTCTTCAGCGAGGTCCACCGAGACTTTTTCTTCGGCAGGCTCTTCTTCGTCAGGTACAAACCACTCCAGAAGCAGACCATCTGTCGCAATCAGATGCTGCACGACCTTTTCGCAGACATCTCGCTCTGCTCGTTCAACCAACAAGTCAGGCGGATTTAAATACAACCCACCAAGCCTCTCGGCATTTTGCACATCGTGCGCTCGTGCACGCTCAATGAAACTGTACGTCCAGACGTTGAGCGCATACTTACGGCCGTCATCCAACGTAATCAACATATTAAAAAACTCATCGTGGACATCGTAATCTGACGTCCATCGCTCAAACTCTAACCATAACTCAAAATTCACATGCGCCCCTTTACGGCTTTCTTGAAATTGATTGCTTAACACAACTATATAAACATATCAGATTGCTAGGATATTGAAATATAAAGATCCTAAATATTTAAAAAATCAGGTGATTATCGCTTTAAACTATGCAAGACTGCGACCTCAGCGCAGCATAATCCACACCTCATGTCAGGGTAAAGCAATGAATTGCAAACATTTGATTCTGTTATATTTTGTAACATTTACAACATGCACACTGTGTCTCACTGCCTGCTCCACCAATCACACCACCGAGCAACCTCACATGGACATGGCTCTTGACCAGGCCCCTGACATAGACTCATCGCCAAATACAGATGCAGATCTGGACTCAAGCACCACATCTCCTGACATGTTCAACACCTCCCCTGCACTGGTCTCTCTGCCTGTTGGGCAGATCCTCGGATCGGTGGAAGACGATATCATCAGCTTCAAGGGTGTTCCCTACGCAGCTCCTCCCACAGGAGCACTGCGATTCAAAGCCCCTGTTGCTCCCGAACCCTGGACGAATATACGTGATGCCACATCGTGGCCTGCACCATGCCCCCAGCTTGATCGTACTCACGGCACGCCCATAGGAGATGAGGACTGTCTTCACCTCAACGTCTGGACGCCCAAGGGTTCTAGCAACGCTCCTGTCATCGTATTTATTCACGGGGGCGGCAATATGTTTGGATCAACCTCGGAAGAAGGATCTGGTGTCTTCACCTACGAGGGAGTACGGCTTGCGCGAAGATCAAAGGCCGTGGTCGTCACACTTCAATACCGTCTCAACACCCTTGGCTACATGTCGCTTGAAGAGCTTGACAATGAGGCCGGCCACACCTCTGGAAACTGGGGACTTCGTGATCAGCTCTTTGCGCTCACCTGGATACAGGACCATATCCATCTCTTTGGTGGAGATCCTGACAGGGTCATGCTCTTTGGTGAGTCGGGCGGTGCTTCAAGTGTGTGTGGTCTGGTCGCCACGCCCGAAGCCAGTGGACTCTTTCATGCTGCCATCATGCAATCTGGAGGTTGCGGCGGGCAGATCCTCTCCGACGTACGCAACTGGTCCAGCGCTATCGTCGAGGGTGTGGGCTGTGCACAGGCCACTGACACGCTCGCCTGTCTGCGAGACGTCGATGCACACGAGCTTGCACGCGTATCAAGCGAAGGTGGGACAACCAGCGAAGGCATCGTGCTCACGCTCGCAGGTCCGATGATTGACCGCGTCTTGTTGCCACAATCACCGCTCCTGATGATGAACGAGGGTCTTCACAACCAGGTCCCGCTCGTGTTTGGCGTCAATGCTGATGAAACCGCATCTCCACTGTTTGGTATTATTGGCCGCACATGGTCCCAGACACAGTATGAAAACTACGTCAGAGGCATCTTTGGTGCACAGGCCGAGAGCGTCCTTGACGTGTACAGCGTCGGGGCAGGCTCTGAATTCAGAATCCCCATCCAGGCACTCATCGCGCTGACCACTGACTTGCAGTTTATTTGTCCATCAAGGCGTTATGCACAGGCAGCCTCACGAGGCCAGCAGGCTCCTGTGTATCGATTCCTCTTTGATCACGCACTCTCCAGCACCGAAGCAAGCCTGCTTGGCGCGTTCCATGGACTTGAGCTCATGTACAACTTCCAACACCTGGGCGAGCTTGAGGGTTATAGCGCTTCACAGGATGACCTCTATGTTGAAGAGGCCATGATGTCGCTGTGGCTTGACTTTGCCATCAGCAACGCTCCACAAAGCTTTGATGGTGTCCAGTGGCAACCTTATGATGAAGTCACCGATCCTTACCTCTCCATCACATCACCGCTGGCCATGAAACAGGGCCTACGCACAGAGCGCTGCGACTTTTTGGAATCGATCTCTCGTTAAGTTCTGTGGAGATAGCGCAACGATGCTACAAGCTTTTCAACTTCACACTGAACAGAACAGGTCACTTGTATCTGCGTCCCAGTCAAGCACTGTAATCCATGGCCAGACGTGCTTCCAGCGCGTCACCTTTTCAATGTAAATATCTTTTGTAATCAGTAATTTATTTGGTCTAACAAGACCACAGTACATGTCGTACAAACCGACAGGAGCAATGATATTAAACTCCTCTTTTTCACGATTCACAGCGATCATACTGCACAGCGTTGGCCATGAACTCACCGAATGCGCCACACTGGTATAAGGTTTGATCCTCTTGCCAAAGATCTGTTCATACCACACGTGCACCCTCGCCACGTTCACCACATCAAGCTCAAATCGTGTGTGACCTGTCAGAGGGTTTGAATCATATATTGCCTGTAGCTCACATGCCCTTGTTTGCTCGGCATCCGATGAGAGGTCCTCCTCATCAAAATACAGAATGTCAATGTCCTTCAACCCTTCATTCCAGGGCCTGTCATCAAGACAGTTCCAGACGTTCTGCATCACTGCGCCTGCTCCGACCCAACACCCATCAGGCAAAATATCCAACACATGCCAGAGCTCCTGATTGGCCATCAAGGTGCGCCGAAGCACCTCGATTTGTTGTGCATACGTGGCATGGCGAGCGTCGATGATGTCCTGTTTTAACGTCAAGAGTTATACTCGTAGTGGAGAAGTTTTGAGGATGTGCGTTACAACCTTGGCAATGTTCCATGCATCATCATGACCACGGTGATGCGTCCCTTCAAGCTCAATTCCAAGATCCTCAAGCGCCCTGACCATCCCTACCTCGTTGGTTAACCCCGAGAGCAGCGCGTACATCGACTTCGCGTTCAGGTGCGTCGGACCAAACGGATACCCTATCCCCTTCGCCTTACAATCCCTCTCAAACTGCCTCCTGTCATAATCACCCCAGCTTGCCCATAACCTGTCCTTTGAACGGTACTCCTTCTTCAGGATTCTGCACGCCTCGGCAAGCGTGACACCTTCTTCATCCAACATTGACTGGGTGATTGTCGTGAGCTCCTCACAAAAAGAACTCACCGTACTCGTGAGCGGTTTGACCAGAATACTCCGCTTCTCCACAAGCTTTAACTCCTTCAAATCAAGCGTCGCCAACCCCACCTCGATGATCTCCGAGACCTGACCCTCGGGCGGATTCTTCTCCCAACACGTCGACTCAAGATCCACCACCAACATCATATCCAGTGACTTTGCCATAACAAAAACCTTTCATTTTAAAATACTTAATGAGTTACTTCAAACCAGATGCACACAAAAATTATTCTTGTGTAACAGGCATCAAAAGAAACATCTCCCTCCATTTTATTCCATCATCATGAAGACGCATCGCGTGAGAGCAGGAGGGGGCGGCCTGCTGGCGACAGGATCGCAGACCGCAAAACTTTTGCCAGCAGGCCGCCCCCTCCTGCTCTCACCTCGTCGACCTTCGCCCCTTAAAAAGTTGGAAGATAGTAACCATTGGCATGAAGCATCACGTGTCGCTCCTTGCAGGCGTTCACCGCACCCACCGGGAGCTCAAAGCTCATCATTAACTCATCGCCCTGATTCATCTTGAAGTAGCTGCCATCATCCTCACACATCGCAGCATACTGACCTGACTTGCACTGCATCGGCCTGAGCATAAAGTCACCCACCTGCAATGCGACGCTATCAAGGTGTGTCACCTCACGCTTCTCCTCGGTCATCCTGACCTGCACCACACGCTGCTCACACTCCTCTGGTGTCACCTGCACCGCCAACGTCTGCGACTCTTCCAGCTCTGCGCTACGCAAGTTCCTCAAGATCTCACCCTGGTAAATCCATGCCCCGCTTGTGTTACGCGTGTACACAAACGGACATGCAACAACCTCATTTATCATCGCAATAAGCTTTGCATCTTCATCAAAGTAATAGGTCACATGATCCTGACCACCACATGCTTCACTGCCAGAAAACTCCATACAATATACGGAGGGCAACGCACGCCTGATCTTGATTGTTGCCTTGTACTTCATCTTGCGTGCTCCCTTGGGAAGACTGACCTCCACGTCGTCCACAAGCAACCTTGGAGAGGATAAAATCGTGGGCTTCAAATACTCCATACGCTCGTAATTAAAAAGGATTTGATTGCGCGCTTTTCCCCTGAGCATACGTGGTTTTTCAAGCTCCTCGGTCACGCCTAACACAGCATGAGAGCCCGATACCTTCCCACGGTTGAACGCTGCAATCAACGTCGAGGCGTAGCGCTTCTCCTCCTTGGTCATCTTGCAATGCTTGGCGCGCAGCTTCTCAAGCTTGGTTTTGATCTTAATAGCATTTGACGAATACTTCTTCTTTTTCCTCGTCCCATACCAGCTCTTGTTTGCCTTGAAGTAAGGCTCCCACTTGACACCATTAAACTTCTGACCATGCCACGCTCGAATCATCTGAATGTCATGCTTGATGTTCGGACAGTTGTTATGATCAGAGGGATCATACACCTCCTCATCATTGAACTTCCTGACCTTCTTAGCGCACGCCTTGATATCCTCGACAGATGTGGGCTTCTCATACCCAAACACCTCTGTCGTACACCCCGCCTTACAAAACGCCTCGGCATAGCGCTCTTCCCCATACTCCACTCGCCAGAGCACCGCCGAGTTTTCATCGCATGTGAGCGCAGGATCAACACCTGATGCACCCTTTTCTGATGTGTCCTGTGCAAACGCCTGCACGCTCACAAGACACACCACACACACCACCACCACACAACGCATCACAGTCTTCATCACAAGAGCTCCTGGCTTAAGAACACGTTTCAAACCTCTCCCATCAGATGATTGCGAGAGAAACTCAATCAATTAAACTTTTAATTCCTTAAGCAATTGATATTATTGAAGTAATTTAAAAATTTAAAAATCAGAGGGCAGCAACTTTTTGAGCGACGCCGAGGGCTTGCTTTGCAATTTTCTTTACATAAGAGTCGCTGGGCTCAAGTAGTTCGATGATATCTACAGCATCTCCACCAAGCGACTCAATCATGTCATACACATGCAGCAGGTCACAGGATGTTGTACGTGATTTAAAGTAGCGATGAGCCAGTTCGGCATCCAGCGTGGCGCCTGTCAACGCTTCGGGCTGTGCCATATAAGCCATGGGATTATCAAAATACGTTTGAATACAGCGATCTGCCCACTCGGAGCTACCACGGCTAAACGCAAACGCCAGGCCATCACAGCTTGAGCACATATCACGGGAAAACTCTCCACCGTATGCCCCCTCAAACAGCTCTTCAAAGATGGGCTCCACACGTGCTTTTGCCCTGTTGTAATCCTCTTCAGAAGCAACAAAAAGATAACGCCTCAAACCTGTCCATGGCGCAATACCTATACGACTCAGAAACGGCGCTTTATCGGGGTCATGTACACCCTCAAGCAAGAGATCCAATACAAAATCAAGATCGCGCTTATCTACCCAGAGCCCCACCAAGGGATTCCAGTATTCCTCGGTAAATTTACGTCCCACATTCCTGCGCCAGCTGATGCCTTCATACCCTGACATGAGCTTGAACCTTTCAAGCTCGGTATCACGTGTAATTTCTTCGGGGATATCACCTGCGGTGCGGACAGAACTGTTGAGCCTCTCTGAAGCTGTCTCAGCATCATAATAGAAATTTTTTGGATTCGACTTATGAGGTCCACGTGAAGCAGTTAGCTTTGCACGTTGTGTTGATCTCCATCCGCCTTTACGCATTTCGCCAGACATAAAAACCTTTTTTATCAGTAACTTATTATTAACCATCAAGGAGCAGATATACAGCATACCAGATTCACGACTCCGTGTCGTTGGCTGACGTAAGACCACCACGTGATGATGCGTCCTCTGCAAGTGAGAGCTGCCCCTGCCCCACACCATACTTGTCTGTAAGGTAATCCAGAATCCCTTGAACGCGTGACTCGTGCGTGGGATTTAACGAGAAGCTTTGCTTGATCTCCCACAGGCGCTTGATATGTGCTGGCAAGGCATGGGCTTTGATATGTTTCGTAGCAGCGTCATGGAGGGAGAGTTGTGTGGTCAGCAATGTGGTCATCGCCACATCGGGCGCCGCAGGTGTGGGTGAGTACACTAATACATCCTTGAACAGGACAGGTGCCCAGGTTGTACTTTGCTGTAATGTGGGAATTTCAATCAACGTCGTGAGCGCACGCGCCCTGTCTTCACGTGCTTTCCAAACCTCCATCACACGATCTATATCGTCCCTGTCCATACGAGGCATGACCTCTTCACAAAGCGCACGCAATGTGTCTGGAGAAAAGTCGGTCAACATGTGCTCGGCTGCGATGTCGATACGCGTGGGGTCCTTGAGATTCATCACAAGCGCACGCTTCACAGAATCAGGCGATAATGTCGCCAGATGACGACCAATTTCAATGCGCTGTTGCTGAGTAAACGTCGACTCTCCTGCCATCCACTGAAAATCCTTCTCGGAGTGCTGACCACTGCGAATAATATCACCAGGGATATACACCTTGATGCTCAACACCAGCGTCCACGCCAAAATCCCCACCAGGATCAACGCCGCCATCCAGAACACATGATCCGCGCTAAAAGGTTTGTACATGAACAAGGGCTCGGGCAAAGGTTCCAGCTCATTGTACGAACGTGTACGCTCATACGCCTGAGTGAGCGTGTAAATATAACCTGGCCAGATGGAAAGCATCACAAAGAACATGGGACCACACAAACCCTTGATTGTCATGGGTACGTTGAGTTCCAGCTCCCTGGGGGTATTCATGAGCATCACAACCACACCACACACCACAGAGATGATTGGCGCGGAAAATAACACCACATCAGGCGGTAGCAATAGCCAGAGCCACGACACGCCACACACACACAGAACAAGAAAGACAAGTGCAGGCGGAATAAATAACGGCCAGATACCCATCTCAAAGACGCGGAAATAAGATGTATCAGGCTGTCTGGTCGTAACATCTGTCGCGTTGCGCATTCAAAAACCCACAGGAAAAGAAGTGTACTCATGTTTCATCATCATAGGTACACCACAGCAAAAACACAATGCCACTTCACCTGCCACAAATATCACTCTGACTACAGCAAATTTGAGGTGAGGTTATCATCACTCCTGTTTACCAATAGAATCCCAAAGTTTCTTGATATTCAGTAGTTTGATAGAGTTCAACAAGCACTTGACTTGACGCAACTCGTACTCCTTTCCAGCTTTCATACTCAAATACAGCGGGTACATCTGAGCGCTTCTTGGAAGACGTTTGAAAATGAGTATCCAATGCATTGAAAAGTATTAACAAGCTCTCACTCACATACTTATTCGGAACCACGTCCTTGTACCACGTCCTTTGACTTTTCTCAGGATGGAACTGACGCATCTGCTCATAAAGCTCAGCTGGAATGTGCACAGATGGAACAGCTCGTTTGTATTGGTATTGTGCTTCAAAATCACTCAAGTATACCAACGCATCCACAAGATGAAGCCTCAAGTTTTGTACTAGCTTTTGCATGCTTAAATCACTGATACAAAATTATATTTCGAGTATTGAAACCTTCATACCTCAGAAGAGTAGTCCTTACCTACGTTGTAAGTGCTTCGCGAGAACGCCACTCCACAATCGCCAATCCACCCACATACAACGCTTCACCTGCCAAATGAATACACGCAAACGGTGTGATAACCTGATGATATTGAAAGAGAATACCAATACACACCAGAGGCCACATAAGGTTTGCAACAACGAGCATTTTGAGCAAATGCATGGGGCACTTTTTGCGCACGGCGAGCGAAAAAGAGTAGCTGCCATAAAGAAGATTGGCTGTTCCTGTGAAGATGAGTACCTCGTGGGGTAATCCTTCCAACGCACCAAGCCATCTGGATAACAACAACACAAGCACACCTGCAATCACTGCGCCTGTACAATCGATCCATAACAATCGCTCTGAAAATGTTGATGCTTTTGTCATATCAACTCTGAAACAACCTCCATAACCTCACAAACCATACCCCTTCTTGATGGCTTGGAGTGGACGTTCAAATATGTGTTCCAGATCCTTGAGGTCTTCAATATGAAAGCCTGCCATGTAGATCGAATACACCAGTGAACCTTCCATCGCGACAAACACCGTCCCTTCGCGCTGCTCTTCGTAGACGAGGTCGCCTAGCCGGGACTTGCGACAGCACTTGTAATCAAAGCGGTCGACGAGCTTGACGCTGGCGTTCTTCCCCTCAATGCTGCTGGTCCACTCAGTGTCATAGTCGTACTTCAGGCTATCCGCGTACTTGTCCTGATACACACGCACGATCATGTGCTGACGATCATGTTTGTAATCCAACATCAGCTCCTTGCCTCCCGTGGGAAACATCGTCTTCGAGATCGTGACCTTGTCCGGGTCGAAGTTGAGCGTGGCCCTGGTGTACGGCGCGATGTCCTTCACATCAATCAACAGCGCGCGATCCGAATCCGTGACAGGAAGGGCCTGGGGTTGAGCCTCCTCATCGACCTTGTCAAAGGCCCTGAACAATACCACTGACCCTGCACACATGGACACCATGACCAGCATCAGCAGAGCCATAATGCTCGTGATATAACGTCGTAATTTGCTCAAAACTATCGTTCCCTTCGCTCAAGGTTATTCATACACCACACATCATGCTCAACCCCACTGTGCAAGACAAGACGAAAGCTTCGTAAACCACGCATCATGCGGTGCTGTAAGGGTAAACTCTCCCCCGAGGGGCATCCACTCCAGACATAACTCCCTCCCCTCATCACACCTTCTCCAGGAACGCTCCTGACCAGCTGCTCGACACACAAAGAAGTGCCTCACCACATGCCTTGAGAGCTGCCCTGGCATGGCCTCACCAGCATAAAACCTGATCGGCACAGGAGGGTGTACGGACAGGTCATACTCAACCTCCTGAACTCGCACCTTATCCCCCTCCTCTTCCAGGATCTCCACCCTGTGGCCCCTCAGCAACATCCTCTCTCCATCGCCCTCCACATCCTCCAGCAGCACGCGCCAAACATCCTCAAGCGAGGTCTCCTCGGACCAGAGCTGCTGTACACCTCGCACGGTCAAGCCGGTCTCTTCCAGGCACTCCCGTCGCAACGCATCGATGGGGGCTTCGTGACGCTCCACCGTACCGCTGACAAGCTGTAACCCACCGTCGGGGTGGTGAATAACAAGGATGTTTTGCGCGTCCTCATCCAGGATAAAGGCTGTAATCTTCTCCAAAACCATCGCTTGACCATTACGATTATGACTGGCATATTGAAAACATCAATATGCTTATATTATTACACTTAAAAACAAAAACACCAGAGCACATTTCCAGTTAATGTGCTCCAGTTGTTGGGCCAACGGGTGATCTTCAAGCTCTTGCTTCTGCGCTTCACTCCCATATTCCATGGTGACTGAACACCTGAAATGCCCCGTTGAACACCCCCCACAGTCTTACTGACAATGACTATTACAAATAACATATGGGCACAGCATCGCCCTGGCAAACAACACATCATCTGGCATGTACTCATCCACGTTCACCAGCTCCTCATGTTTGATGATACATGGCTAGCGCTCAACCTATCCTCCGAAGTAGCCGCAGGATGGCTTGCATCGCACATCGAATATGCTCTCACACATCAACATTACACTGTGCCCAAAGGACACAAGCTCCCCTCTCACCTGAGTCACCTTGATACTCCATCCATCCTCATCTGGCAGGGTCAACATGATGACACAACCGCACATCATGCAAACTATGAGCTGCATACGGAACACCTTCATGGTCCTTTGCGAGGAGGTCTCTGGTGGGCCAGCATCACGTATCAATCACACACAGTGTGGAACTCTGATAATCATCCAGATCTTCGTCTCAAGAACATATATAGCGCACAATGGATCGCCGAACTTATCCTGATGAATCATATTATTTCTTCTTCAAGCTCTTCTTAAACTCACGAATGACACTCTCTTGCTCCTCATTCTCCTTTGCTGTCAAAGCCCATCCTGGTTCGGTGTTCAATCCTTGCCATTTCAGCCACACCCATCTTGCCTCGGATGCCAACGTCACCTTTGACTTCACGAGCCCCTGCATTCCAGGATCAAGCTCTCGCTCATCTTTCAAATATCGCTTCACAACCTTCTTTAACGCCTTATCTGGCTTCATCGTTGCACACGCATAAAGACACCAGAACAAGATACGTTCATCGTCCCTGTTGTCCTCCAGGATAGCTTGAATCAATCCCTGTGCTCTTCTCAAACCCAACCCACCAATCTTCTCGACAACATCCGCACGCAACCAGGTCTCTTCGCTCGGATCACTCAACAGACTCATTAAATCCACATGCAACAGAGGATCACCATGTAAACTCAGGCTCTCCAAAGCTGCCGAGCGCAACACACGTGCGTAGTGCTTACCATGTACATAACGCCGCAAAACCCGCACGCTCTCTTGCGAGGGAACTTTCTCCAGAGCAATCAGCAAAGACACTCGCAACCTCTCATCCAGACGCTCATCTTCGGCGAGTGTACACATCAACATCTGGCGCTCAAGACCATATGTACACTCAAGAATCTCATTCAGATACTTGCGTCTTTTCGATAATTTACGACCATCATCATACAATCGCTTCATCGCCTTCTTTCTCCCCATCATCTCCACACCTCGCTCAACCAGACTCACCCATATCTCAAACCACACACTACACTCATCTCACACACTCCAATACACCCACACAAAACACGTGGGCTCGCAGGTTAGCTCACATTAACGATAAAATGTTAACTATCATATACTTGAATCCATACATGCATACTATAACCCACCCATGTTGAAACCTTCAGACCTCAGCAAGGTAGTCCTTGTCTACGTTGTAAGTGCTTCGCGAGAACGCCACTCCACAATCGCCAATCCACCCACATACAACGCTTCACCTGCCAAATGAATACACGCAAACGGTGTGATAACCTGATGATATTGAAAGAGAATACCAATACACACCAGAGGCCACATAAGGTTTGCAACAACGAGCATTTTGAGCAAATGCATGGGGCACTTTTTGCGCACGGCGAGCGAAAAAGAGTAGCTGCCATAAAGAAGATTGGCTGTTCCTGTGAAGATGAGTACCTCGTGGGGTAATCCTTCCAACGCACCAAGCCATCTGGATAACAACAACACAAGCACACCTGCAATCACTGCGCCTGTACAATCGATCCATAACAATCGATCTGAAAATGTTGATGCTTTTGTCATATCAACCCTGAAACAACCTCCATAACCTCACAAACCATACCCCTTCTTGATGGCCTGGAGTGGACGTTCAAATATGTGCTCCATATCTCTGGGATCTTCTATGTAAAATCCTGTGATAAACACGGAATATGATATACGACCCTGCTTTGCGACAAAGAGTGTACCCAGTCTCTCCTCACCATACATGATGTCACCAAATCTCGACGCATGACAACACGTGTAACCCGAGCGCTCCTTGAGAGAGAGCTCGTCACCCTGACCAAACAACGCCATACTCCATTCGGTCTCATAATCATCTTGCACGCTGTATGCATCGGAGTCCTGATAAACACGCACTACCATACTCTGAGAACCATACGCATACTCAAGCGTTAACTCCTGGAAGTTGGCAAGGTGATACACCTTCGAGAGCTTGACCAGATCAGGGTTAAAGTTGAGCGTGGAATATGTGTATGGCGCCACATCCTGAAGGTTGACCAGTAACTCCTTGTCCTGAGATGTCACCTCCTCATCCACTTTGGCAAATATAAAAAATGCCACAAAACCACCGCACAGGAGTATACAACCCAACCCACCCAGCACCATGGTCAACACAATGTAACGCGTCGCTTTACTCAAAACTATCCTCCCCTTATCATTTCTGTATTACCGTCCAACACTCGTCCCCCTCATGCTCTTGCTACCAACGCACGCTCAACACCACATCAAATACTATGTGATCCTTTCATGATACAAGCCCCCATATTATCAATATTTTGATATTTTAATACTTTATTCTCAGTGATCGTGATGCGGTGTATAATTGACTTTCTGTCGGCGCGATTGTCATGCTACACATGGCAAGTGGTATTTGTTTCAACCCTAACCATTTGGTGGAGAGAGTCATGATCATTGTACCCAAGGACAGGTTGAGTGAAGAGATCTTGCGCCAGGTTGTGCTGGAGTTTGTCTCGCGTGAAGGCACTGACTACGGTCACATGGACTGGGATATGGATGACAAGGTCGAGCAGGTCCTTGATCAAATTGAACG
>CATLTV010000086.1 GCA_950059285.1 uncultured Pseudomonadota bacterium
CTCGAGGCAAATCGCCGCTCGCCTGCCCGCTGCTCGTTTCTATGTTCGCCACACCATACCTATTTTACTTATCGGAGGTTCGTGTGAGGTTGTTGTCTTATTTGTGTTTTATATCAGTAGCTTGTGTGATGTCTGTGGGGTGCAAAGGTCCTACGCAGTCGAGTGATGAAGAGCCTGTGGAGCCAGTTGCAGCGGATGTGACCGATGCAGGTTCCACGGAGGTTGTTGATCAGAAAAAGTCGATGGATGAGGAGGCTCCCGCAGCAGGAATGAAGCGTATGGACACGCTCACCTTGCCCGATGGTGAAGTGAGTCTCGTGGTGTTGGAGCATGGAAGCTTTGTTCTGGAAGACAAGGACTTTAAGATTTATGTCGACCCTGTGTCGAGCGCGCTGGCGTATGATGGAACTCAGGCCGAAGTCGAGAAGCCACGCATGATTCTATTGACCGATATTCATGGCGACCACATGGATGTCGAGGCGGTCAAGAGCTTGACCACAGATAAGACCGTGATTGTGGCACCTCAGGCAGTCGTGGATAAGGCTGAAGGTGCGCTTGATGCTGCGATTGTCATGGCCAATGGCGATGAGAAATCTGTCTTTGATGATACGGTTAAGTTGCTTGCTACACCAATGTATAACCTCAAACGTACACCCGAGGGGAGTGATACTCCGTTCCATGTGAAGGGGCGAGGCAATGGTTATATACTGAGTCTCTATGGTGGGAAGGTTTACATTTCTGGAGATACAGAGTGTACACCCGAAATGAAGGCTCTGACAGATATTGATGTGGCATTCTTGACGATGAACTTGCCGTACACGATGCCTGTGGAAGAGGCTGCCGAGTGCATCCGTGAGTTCAAGCCAGGTGTGCTTTATCCGTTCCATTATCGTGGTCAGGACCCTTCCAAGTTGGAGGCGTTGCTGGCAGATGTGTCCGATGTGAATGTCAAGCTTTTGGAGTGGTATCCTGAGGCAAAGTAACTCCAGGTTCAGGCAATGAAAAAGCGTGCTGTGGCTAGCCACAGCACGCTTTTTCATTGCCTGAGGGCTTGCCCTTTTCAAGGGCAAGCCTCATGATGGCGAGTGAGAATTTTGAACCGTATGTGAATCAGGAGGTCGTCGCTTGTCGTCAGGTCAATCTATATTTAAGAGCTGTTTGGTGATTGTAGGAGTGCTGGTCGTGTTGGGGGTTGCTGTGGCAATCTTTGGCGTGAATGCTGTGAATAATGCGTTGAAAAAGGCAGGGCAGCAGGCGGAAAAACAGACCAGGATGCAAGAGGAACTGCAACGTGAGGCCGATGCATTGCCACCTATTATACCGATTCCTGATGATGAGAAGGGGTCGGAAGATGGCACTGTAGGCGAGGGTGAGAGCGCGACAAGCCAGGCGATTATCAAGCGATGGAACCTGCCTGACATTCCTGTAAGTGAGCGTGGTAACCGCAAGGTTGAGAGCTTTCGTACGGCCAAGAATATCATTTATGACACCCATAAAGATCTCAAGATGGAGACGACCTTTTATTGTGGATGTACATACAAGAAGCGAAAGCCTGTGTTTTCGAGCTGTGGTTACAAGGTGCGTAAACGCAAGACACGTGCAGGTCGTACAGAGATTGAGCATGTGATGCCAGCATCGCGTTTTGGGCACACCTTCAGTGAGTGGACCGAGGGGCATCCTTCGTGTGAACGCAAGGGGAGGGAGTACAAGGGTCGTAGCTGTGCCGAGGATGCAAGTCCTGAGTTTGTCTTGATGGAGTCTGATTTGTTTAACTTGCAGCCTTCTGTGGGGGAGGTCAACGGCGACAGGCTTGATTATGAATGGGGCGAGCTCAAGGGCGAAGCGCGTGAGTATGGTGATTGCGATATGGAGATTCGCGATCAGTTGGCCGAGCCTCCGTCCAATATAAGAGGAGATATTGCAAGGGTTTATCTCTATATGGCCTGGGCATATCCTGGTCGGATTGAACTCAGTGAGAAGGAGCTTGCCATGTACACCGCATGGGACAAGAGCGATCCTGTGAGCAAGGATGAACTCAGGCGAGCGGAGGAGCTTTCTCGAGAACAGGGTAACATTCAGCCTTTGATTATAGGTCGATGAAAAGAACAAGCAGGCGAGGGTTGATTTTGTAAAATCAACCCTCGCCTGCTTGTGTTCAAGCAAGTGTGTGCATGAGTGATCATCAAGCAGATACATGGTTCGGGGAAGTTCGCAGCATTTTAAACGGTGCGCGGGATCGAGGTGCGTGGGCTGCATTGTGTGCATGGCTCTGGTCTGTGCGAAATGAACGCATGGACGAGGTTGTGCTGGGCTACATTGAGCAACACCTTGAGCGATGGCCAGATGCGTTGCGTCGTGTGCCTTCGATGTGGATGTTTTTGTTGTCCACCGAAGAGGTTGATGCTGACTCCTGGTTATGGGGGCTGATGCGTAGCGTGGTGATTGATGGCGCTCATCTTGAAGCGAGTGTGGGGCATGGACTACCTGAGAGTGTGCATCCGCATCTTTTTTCGTCCTGGATGGAGGGATTGACACACCTTGAACTCGATAACATGAACCTTGGAAATGAGGACGTTCATGCGCTCATCAGTTGTTTTCGTGGAGGGCATTTGCAGCGACTTGTGCTGCGGGGAAACCTCTTTGATGACCAGGGTGTGAATGCGCTGATTGATGCATCGATGATGCAATCTGTAGAGGTGCTTGATCTTAGAGAGAACCTGTGGGGTGGGTATGAGGATGCCATCTCCAATCTTGCGACATCACCTCATGTGGGGCGATTAAAGCGCCTTGATATTCAGTGTTGTTTATCACATCAGGACTTGATGTTAGTGCTTGGTTCGCAGCGTTTGCAGGGGCTTGAGCATCTTGGGCTGAACTCCTGTTTGTACTCCATGGATTTGTTGGGCACACAGGATCTTGCAGGTGTGGAGTCGTTGCGTGATGCAGAGATGCGGTTAAGAAACCTTAGAAGTCTTGATTTGACGAGCAATCAGATTGATGACGACAGGTTAATGGATCTCATTGATATTGAATGGATATCTCAACTTACACATCTGCGACTTGATTGGAATGAGGTCACGGGTTACGGGCTTGAGAAACTTGCCACATCGGAGTCATTCACAAGCCTTGAAGCGCTCTCATTGAAGGGGTTGGAGCTTGATGAAAGCAGCGCACGCGTCCTGTGTCATGGCAATCACTTGCCTCATTTGAAGTCACTCAATCTGGACAGTGCTGAGGGGTTGTCCAACGCGGATGCATACGCGACAAGACCGCCAAGGTTGCTGGGGGTCGCCTCATCAAGTCACTTCTGGGTTGATGTGTTGAGCGATGCGGACATGTCCGTGGATCTCGAGTATTTAAATCTCTCTAACCTGATGTTGGAGTTAAGCGTGAAGGATGTGCACAGGTTGGGGCAAAGCGGGAGATTTAAACGCTTGAACCATCTGGTGCTCGCAAACGTCGCGATGAGCGCTGAGGTCCTGGATGTGTTGTGTCAAGGGGTTGAGGGTTTTGATGCATTGGAGCGACTGAACCTGAGCTTTAATCATGAGCTTGGTCATGCATTTGGCCCGCTTGTACACAGGACGTTGAGCGCATCATTACGATGGTTGAGTTTACAAGAGTGTGGTCTTGATGATGAGGATATTCTTGCGATGTGCGCGTTAAGTGAGCAGGGGGCGTGGCCGTGGTCTGGGCTAAAGGTTTTGGATTTGAGGGGAAATGTGTTCGGTGCTCAGAGCTGCGAAGCGCTCAATGGCTTGATTCAGCGTGAGTTGTGTGAGGTGCTCTTTGATTATGCGTGAAGGGTGCTTCTCTGTGTGTATGAATAAAATTTGTGTTTTGTTTGGGGTATCATAAGCTGTGCCGACGAAGCTTGTAACTGCGGGCACAGAATGTGTGCTTTGAATTGCGGAGGATACGGTGGGTAGACGCCACGATAAGTTCCGAAAAATGTTCTCTTTTTTGGAGGAAATGCAACATCGAGGAGAGTCCTTTACTCTGGAGGACTTGGCCGAGTACACGGGGTATAAAATCTCGTCGATTCGCACCTATTATGGAAAGCGTCTCAAGGGCGTACTGGTGATTGATGGTGATGATGACCAGAGCTACTACGCGACAGGTACGGAGAGTTTTGAGGAAGAGAGCTTCATTGATTATTTAACGCAACGAAGCTCCCCTGTGGATGTGCAGGAGGTTCTTGCAAATGCCGAGCAACCTGCCATGGAAGCTCCGAGCACAATCAGTGTGGAGGAGCGCTTCGAGCAAGATATATTGCAGCGCAGTGCCAAGAGTTTTCGTTATGCGTTGGAGGTGTATCATCGTGAGGATGATGCAGGTCTTGGCATTTGTGTAACCTTGCTTGTACAGGCATGGGAGCTGGTGTTGAAGGCCGAGCTGTTCAAGATTCGAGGCGTTAAAAGCATCGACGTTGAGGGGATGAAGGTTGAGGAGTTGTTACCCAAATTTTTCCCCAATCCCAGGGATCCTGTGCGATGTAATCTGGAGTGGCTCGTTGAGCTTGCTCACAGGAGGTCAGGCGTTCTGGTAGGGGAGTTGACACCATTCTTTTCAAGGTTGCTACAGTCCAACGTGTTGAACTTTCGACGACGTTGGGAGGCTGTGGCGGATAAGGTTTTATTTGAGCGTGGTGGCGGCATGATGGCGCTTGGTGTGGAGGGTCGTGCACCAAGCTGGGATCATCTCAAGGGTATGTATGGCGAGGAGGTCGTCAGTCATATGGAAGGGATGATGGAGAGGTTGTCTCGTGATGAGAATGAGTTGCAAGGCCACACCTCGTTTCAGGCAAGCCCGACACACAGGTTAGTGCTGTCACCGATTATTGATGCCAATCAGGTTGCGATTTCAGATCACCACGCCACCTTGGAGGCAGCGGAGCTGATGAGGCATCAGGTGCATGAGATATGGCGCACGACGCATCCTTATAGTGCCAGTGAGGTCGTGCACGAGATCAACCGCCGCTTGCCCTATGATTTGAGGTTGACGGCTGCTGCCATTGAGGTGATTGATGTGGCGCACGATGTGAGGAGCATGGAGCACAGCGCGTATTACCTCAAACTTGATGAGCCGCCATTCCATGTGTACTCGCCCGTGTATGTGGAGTGGGTGGTCCACGCAATCAAGGAGCGAAGTGACTGGATCAAGCGTGCGCAAGAAACTGCGCGCCGTCTTGAAGAGTGAAGATATGGAGGCCAAGCGTTGAGCGAGAAGAAGAAATTAGGTGGTGAGGCGTTGAGGAATACATCGGCGTCGTTCAAGGGGTGGACAAAACCTGGTCCGATGCCAGATCTTGAACAAATGCATGAGGTTCCGCTGGATGATGGCGAGACACTTGATGCGCTGTGTGGGCACTTTAGAATCTTCCAACTCAAGGATGGACACAGGTTCTCAACGGATGATGTGTTGACCGCATGGTATGCCACGAGCTGGTGTCCATCGGCGCGTCGTGCGCTTGATCTTGGCAGTGGTCTTGGCACTGTCGCCATGTGTGTTGCATGGCGTTTACAGGGGGTGAGTGTGGTTGGCGTTGAGGCTCAGGAGATGAGTGTTGCGCTTGCCAAAAAATCAAGGTTGTATAATGGTTTGCAGGATCGTTACGAGATTCGCCAGGGTGACTTCAGGACGCAAGGGTTGAGTGAGGATGAGCGCTTTGACCTGATTACAGGTACGCCTCCATACTGGCCACTTGATGCGGGTGTGCAATCAGAGCATGAGCAGAAGATTGCGTGTCGTTTTGAGGTCAGGGGTGATGTGGCAGACTACTGTCATGTGGCGGCAAGGCACCTTGCACCTGGCGGGACATTTACATGTGTGTTTCAGGCGCGTCCACAGATGCAGCTGGACCGTGTATTTCAGGGTGCTGAAGATGCGGGGCTGATGGTCGTGCGGTGGAGACCCATTGTCATGCGAGGTGGTGATGAGCCATTGTTGGGTTTATTCATGATGATGAGAAAAGAGGATCTGCCCGAGAAGTTTATTGGCGAGAGTTTTGAGGAGCCCCCGCTGGTCATTCGTGAAAAGGATGGTCGTGTGGGGAGGGAGTATCAGAGCGTGAAGATGTCGTTTGGTTTTCCTCCATGATGTAGTGATCAAAGTGCAAACAGGCGAGGTTCTTACGTGCCTTGTGATAAAAAATGGTCAGGGTTCCAAATGGCGAGGATGTGTTTGAAACACATCCTCGCCATTTTTTGTAGGATCGTGTCTTGGAGAGGTGATAGAATTAAGGTTAATTAAGCTTAAAGTACGTGGTTGTTTTTGGTAATGTTTCATTACACCAGAGATTTGCTCATGAGGTGAGGTCAGAAGATACTGTTCAGGTATGAACCTCTGTATATGTAGTAGATGCGTGGTTGTGATTTGTAGTGCACATAAGTGCTTAAAAAAAGATTGTAGAGGTAAAGACACATGGATTCATTTAATTCAAACAACTCAAGCGATTGGGGGAGTACTCCATCTGATGGTGGAGCGCAGATGAACTACGGGAGCGGCGCACCAACGATGCGTCCATTTGGCTCTGACTTGCCTCTGGATCAGATTCAGGTCAAGCGACTCAATCCTCCCGCATCGTTGACCAATAACCTTGCACAGGAGGCATGGGCACGTTTCAAGGAGAAGCCAGGCGAGTTTTTGGCTGCCGTGTATGGCCCCATGTTGATGCTGATGGTTATTCTGACCCCGATTGCCTTGATTGGCTCTTTGTTTCTCGGTGGTATATCTGCTGCGTTGGGTAGAAAGGCTCAGGAACTTGTGCTTGTGTTCAGCATACTGTTTCAGCTGTTCATGATGTTTGTGCAGATCCTCTTACAGGTAGCGGCACAATACTTTACGATTAGCATTGGCTTGCGAGCTATTCGTGGTCAGGAGGTGAGCATGGCCACGGTGATGCCTCAGAACAAGAAGCAGTTCATGAATGTGCTTGCATGTATGTTTGGAACCACCATTGTTCAGGGGCTTGCTTTCTTTGCAGGCATATTGATGCTTGTGATTCCTGGTTACATTGTGGCGTTCGGTACGTTGTTCACATTGATGGTGGCTGTGGACAAAAACATCATGTTTGTGGATGCGTTGAAAGCGAGTTGGGCGTTGACCGATGGATATAAAGGGGCGATGTTCCTGTTCTTCCTTGTCGCTGGCTTTGCTGGCATACTTATATCCGTCTTGACCTGTGGTATTGGTTACTTTGTGGTGATTCCATTGTTCATGGTCATGATGTTGTTGATGTACGATAGGCTTGCCATGCCAGGTAATGCGTATCTGCAAGAGGGCGAGATTCCAGGTGTAGGTTCAGTGTTTGAATAAGTATTCAAGTCAAACGGAGACACAAACGCGGCGAGGGGGGCTTCAAAAGGGCACCTCGCCGCGTTTGTGTCTCTGTTTGAGGATGATCGTATCTTCAGCGATGAGAATATATGTTTTCGATGGATTTGGCTTAAATAATACAGAGGGTTTTGGTAGGATTTTTTTACGTCAGTCAATTGTGCGGCGGGACTGAAGAGAGTGTGTCTTGAGATATTTGAGCTTTCTTCGCGTCAACGCAATGCGTTTCGTTTTGTGTACATCCACTGAGAATGGTGGGATAGGAGGAAGAAAATATGGATTCATTTAATTCAAACGATTGGTCAAGTACACCACCTGTTGAGAACCATGATATGGGGTATGGTGGTATACCAACAAGTCGTCCACAGGGGACTGATTTACCTCTGGAGCAGATCCAGCTCAGGCGTGCGGATCAGCCAATGGACCCAACCTCGGGTGTGTTTCAGCAAGCATTTGAGTATGTCAAGCAGCGTCCTGCTGAGACACTTATCATGAGCGTGCTCTCGCTGATTTTTAACAGCGGTGGTGGCAGCGGCGGCGGCGGTGGTGGTGATAGCAGCAGTAGCTCCTCAGGTAGTTATGATGGTTATGATTATTCGGGAGGGTCGGACTTTGACTATGGTACGTGGTTTGATGGCTCTGACTTGATGGGGATGATTGGTCCTGATGCGATTTTCTCGGGTTCGTCGCCGTTGGTTGCATCCATGGGAGGAGGAGAGGCTGCTGTTTTGGCAGTGATCGCATTTGTTGTTCTTGCGGTTGTTCTTGTGATGGCTGTAATCGGCGTCTTTGTTACGTACGGTTCAACATCCATGTGGCTGCGAATTATACGAAACCAACCAATGGATCTGGGGATGTCTTTCAAGGGGTCGGTGGCGATGTTTCTCCCGCTGGCCTGTACCATGTTCTTTGTCTTCCTGGCTAAACTGACGGGACTTATGCTTTGCATTGTTCCTGGTGTGATCTTGGCGCTTGGGTTTTATTTTACGAGCTTCATGGTGGTGGATAAAAACATTCCTTATGTGGATGCGCTCAAGGCGAGCTGGGAATTAACGGATGGTCACAAGGTGAGCTTGTTTGTGTTTGCCATCCTTGCATTCCTGTTGAACTTTGCAGGTGTGCTTGCGTGTTGTGTGGGCGTTGTGGTCACAAATGCGGTGGTTATGGGCGCGACCGCGATCATTTACGATCGACTTGCGGCACCTGGGAATTCCTATCTTCAAGAGGGAGATGGTGTGAGTTCTGTTTTTGAGTAAGTTTTTGTAATGTAAGTGTTTTGTTGAGGCGTGGCAATGTTTGCCACGCCTCTTTTGTATGAATTGCTTTCCTGTTGATTTGAAGTTGTGCTAGAGTCCTGTCTGATAAATCGAATCACAATGATGTGCCTGGTGGGTTATTTTAAAAGACGAGCAGAGGTGTAGTCCATGGTAGCAAAGAAGAAGATTGCAGTGCTGGGCGGCGGCACAGGTTCATTGGCCTCGGTGTGGGCCTTGACCACGCTTCCTGATTGGCAAGATAAGTATGATATCACCGTGTATCAGATGGGCTGGCGTCTGGGAGGGAAGGGGGCCAGTGGTCGTAATGCGGCGCACGGACAGCGTATTGAAGAGCACGGTCTGCATGTGTGGGCGGGCTTTTATGATAATGCGTTTCGCATGATCAGAAAGGTGTATGAGGAGTGGGATATTCAGCCTGATAACCCCATTCAGGATTGGACCGATGCGTTCAAGCCACAGAGTCATGTGATTGTGGAAGAGTTTATCAAGGGGCAATGGGAGCACTGGCAGGTCGATTGGCCGCCAGCACCAGGGGAGCCTGGCGATGACGAGGATAATGCTACCGATGTGTGGGGTTACATCCTCAAGATTCTTGATTGGTTGGTGGATTATCTTGCTGATTCAGATCTGTATGATGGCAAGGCCGATGAGTATGGTGGGGCTTCTGGCATCTGGGCTGCGCTCAAGGGCGCGGGCGCGATCGCTGCGTCTTACTTGCCAGGTGTGCTCAGGAGGTTTGATCCCACGCAGTTGATTCGTGCGGCACGTGATTTTGCAAGAGAGCTTGATCGCGATGTCTTTCAGCACAAGCGCACCGAGCACATTCGTCTTATTGCCTTGCTTGAGATGATCTTCAAGGAGGTGGATGAGGAATTTGGCGAGCAACTTGATGATAATAAAGTGGCGAGGCGACTGTATTATCTGATGGATATGAGCCTTGGTACAATCAAGGGGTTGTTGCTTGACGGCGTGATTTTCAGGGGTTGGGATTCCATCGATTTTTGGGAGTGGCGAGCATGGATGAAGCGCTGGGGTGTGAGTGATTACACGCTTGATGGTGTGCTTGCGCGTGGCGTGTATGACTACGTGTTTGGTTATCCAAACGGAAACACACATTATGCGCGAAGTGGTGCAGGCACGGCTATTCACGGTGCATTGCGACTTGTGTTCACATACCGTGGCGCGATGTTCTATTACATGCAGGCGGGAATGGGGGATATTATCTTCTCTCCGCTTTATGAGGTGCTCAAGGCGCGAGGTGTGAAGTTCAAGTTCTTCCACAAGGTCAAGAACCTTGGGCTTGATGGTCAGGGTGAGCTCATTGACAGGATTACCATTGAGCAGCAGGCGACCTTGAAGCCAGGGTTGACCGAGTATGATCCTCTGGTCAAGGTGAAGGGGTTTCCATCATGGCCAAGCACGCCATTGTTTGACCAGCTTGTGGAGGGTAACACGCTGCAACAGCAGGGCGTTAATCTTGAGAGCAACTGGACCGCTTGGCAGGGTGTCAGTGAGTTTGATCTTGTCAAAGGTGTTGATTTTGATGAGGTCTTGCTGGGGATTCCATGCACAAGCTTCCCCCATATTGCCAAGGAGTTGATGGAGGCAAGCGAGCCTTTTGATCAGATGGTGCGAGGCATTCAGTCCACGCAAACACAGGCTGTGCAGCTATGGATTGATCAGGATGCCATCTCGATCGGTGCCCCTGATAGACCTGTGGTGGCGACCGCCTATGTGGACCCGATTAACACCTGGGCAGATATGACCCACTTGCTCAAGCGTGAGGTGTGGCCTGCTACAGGTCCCGAGCCAAAGTTTGTCGCGTATTTCTGTGGTCCAATGGAGGATGCGCTTCATATTCCAGGCTTTGAGGATCATGACTTCCCACGACGAGAGCTTGAGCGTGTCAAGCAGACGGCGGTGACCTGGTTGACGGGTCATACCGGGCACATCTGGAACAAGTGTGGCACGCCCACCAACCCTGCGGGGCTCAACTGGGATCTTCTTCATGGGCCAGGGCAGGGGATTCAAAAGATGGAGTCGCAGTACTTCAGGGCGAATATTGATCCAAGTGAGCGCTATATTCTCTCGGTGCCTGGCTCCGTGCAGCTACGTCTGAAAGCAAGAGGTTCAGACTTCAAGAACCTCATTGTTGCTGGTGACTGGGTGTATACCTCGTTGAGCGCAGGTTGCATTGAGTGCTGTGCGATGTCGGGATTACATGCAGCAGAAGCGATCAGTGGAGAGCAGTTTTACATTTCGGACAGGGGCTATGACTCCTGGAAACAGGAGGACGATCAGGTATGAGTGGAACAAAGAAGAAGATTATCATTCTTGGTGGCGGCATCTCTGCGCTCAGCGCCGCGTATTATCTCACCAGCGAGTCGGGTTGGCAGAACAAGTATGATGTCACCGTGTATCAGCGTGGCTGGCGTCTTGGTGGCAAGGCTGCCAGTGGTCGCAACATGGAGCAAGGCGCACGCATCGAAGGGCTTGGTGCAACGCATGTGTGGGGCGGTAGTTATGAGAACGCATTCAGGCTTATCAGGTCATGTTATGAGGAGCTTGGTCGTCCTGCGGGCGCGCCTCTGCGAGATTGGGATGATGCGTTCTCCAAACAGCCCATGGTGTACTTTGAAGAAGAGCTCTCCAATGGCGCGACCTCTCTGTGGCCGCTTGATTTCCCCGTGACCTCGGATTTACCAGGTGAGGGTAAGGAGTATCCTTCAATCTGGAGCATCATTGAGCGTTTGACTGGATGGCTTGTCGAGGCGATGCGTGACTTCCCGTTGACGACAGCGCGTGACTCTTCAAGACAGTCACTCCAGAAGCATGAGAACAAGATCCTTCCTGCATGGCTTGCTGAGCTTAGTCGCGATGCAGTGCGTGTGGTGGGGAAGGTCTTTGATAACTCTCCGTTTTGGCTGCTACGAGAGGCGTGGGGGCTGAGTAAGAGATTACTCACCAATGATCAGGGGTTTGCCTCTGATATGGTGATGCTTGTGGATTATTTGAGTAAGTTTTTGGACTGGCTCGAAGAAGGTTTTCTTGATGAAATTAAAGGGGATACGAGCGCACGACGAGCATACATTTTGATGGTGCTTGCCATTACTGTGGTCAAGGGTCTGATTACAGACAACATTCTTGATGAGAACTTTTATGTCATTGATGACTACGATCTCAGGGAGTGGTTAAGGCGTCATGGTGCAGAGGACATCGTGGTGGATAGCGCGCCAGTGAAAGGGGTCTATGATTTCTTCTTTGCTTACCAGCAGGGCGACCCATCAGAGCCAAGGCTCAGCGCAGGCGTAGCGCTCAATCACATGACCAAGCTCGTGGGGGCTTACAAGGGGTCTATTTTCTGGAAGCTCAACGCGGGCACAGGAGATGTGATCTTTGCGCCATTGTATGAGGTATTGCTTGCACGCGGTGTAGAGTTCAAGTTCTTTGCGCAGGTCAATGCGATCCGACTTGATGCAAACTACGAGGACATTGATGAGGTTGAAGTCGCGTTCCAGGCCGAGGTTCAGGGTGGGCAGAGTTATGATCCTCTGGTCGAGGTCAAGGATCTTAAGTGCTGGCCTTCATCGCCAAATTGGGACCAGCTTGTGGATGGGCAGCAGCTCAAGGCGCATGGTGTCGACTTTGAAGCTCGTCAGGGTGGATGGACGCCTGTCAGTCAGAAGATCCTGAAAAAGGGTGTGGACTTCGACGTGGTGATTTCGGGTATCAGCATCGGTGAGCTTCCTGTGGTCGCCGAGGCAATCATCGAGAACAAGCGTGGCTGGGGCTCCATGATTGATCAGGTTGAGGCCGTGCCCACCGTGTCCATGAGGCTTGATTTCAACGAGGACAGGCTACAGCTTGGATGGCGACAGACCAACGCGTTGCTCTCTGGTTTCAGGCCGTTGTTTACAAGTTGGGAAGACTGTACCGCATGGATTGTGCGTGAGGACTGGCCCTCCGCCGAGGTACCAAAGAACATCTCAACCTACTGTGGTGTGTTGAACTTGGCGCAGTCAGGTGCAGGCATCAAGAGCGAAATCAATCACTGGTTAAACCATGATATGGATCAGCTCTTTCCCAACAGCGTGGACAGTGCCACACATACGTTTGAGTACAGCAAGTTGATTGCTCCAGCACAGGCGCAAGGTGCAGATAGGCTTGATTATCAGTGGGTTTACAGCAGTAAGTCGCCATCTGATTATGTGGCGCTGTCACTCCCAAGGAGATCTCGCTTCAGGATCTCGCCAAATTCTTCCACATATGCCAGCCTTGTCTTGACGGGAGACTGGTTGTACACAGGCTTTGGTGGGACAATGGAGGCTGCTGTTATGACAGGGATGATGGCATCTCGTGCATTGTGCGGCTTCCCCGAAAAAATCGCGTGGGAGGTGGATGTATATCCCTGGCAGAGGGAATCTTCCGTGGAACGCCTCTGATGCACTGATATGAGGCAAGCATGAATCAATCCTTGAGTGTACTGGGGACTCTGATCAAGATGAGATGGGCCGCGATCGTCGGTCAGGTGAGCGTTATTCTCGTCGCTTACTTCGTCTTTCAGATTGTCCTCGTGCCCTGGGTGCTGGGTGTGATGCTCACGTTGGAGGCGCTCTCCAACGTGGGCCTCCACGTCTGGATTCAGAGATACTCGGAGAAAGATACGCCAACATCGTGGGTTGTGTTCTCTGTGCTTGCTGCCGATATTATTTTTCTGACAAGCTTACTTTCCATGACGGGGGGAGTGAACAACCCATTTGCGTTGCTGTATGTGGTGCACGTGACACTTGCCACGGTCATGATGTCGCGTAGGTGGACGTGGGCATTGAGTATTTTGGCCACGTTCAGTTACGGATCCTTGTTTTTTGTCAGCGATCATCTCGTCGTGGCTTATCCTCGTCAGGTGCTTCTTGCCAGTCAGGTCATGAGGATGCAACGCGAGGGGATGTGGGTCGCGTTTGTGGTGACCTCGATCTTCATCGTCTATTTTGTGAACGTAACACGTGAACAGCTCGCCATGAGAGAGCGTGAACTTGAAGGCATGAACGAGATCAAGCGGCGTCAAGAACACCTCGCAAGCCTCGCGACGTTGACTGCGGGCGCAGCACATGAATTAAGCACGCCCCTGTCGACCATCGCTCTTGTGGCCCGTGAGCTTGAGCGCAGCGTGACCCATTACAGCCGACTTGGAAAATCGATGGAGTCAGAGCTTCTGCTTGAAGATGCTCAGTTGATTCGCGCCGAGGTGATGCGCTGTCAAAACATCTTGCAGCATATGTCCAGCGAGGCTGGTGCGAGCATGGGTGAGATGGTTCAGGTCTTGAGGATCTCGACGCTTGTGAGTGATGTGTTGAGCGAGGTCAAGTGGGCCGACGAGATTCGTTACACTGAAGATCCCGAGTATCAGCGTGTCTGTGTGCGCGTGACACCGCGCGCGATGAGTTTTGCATTGCAGGGGATTTTGAGGAATGCACGTGAGGCCGCGCTGGAGCAGGGGCTTCCTGTGGATATCTCGTTGACCGCAGAATCACACGGTAAGTTTGTGCATCTCAAGGTTGAGGATCGCAGTGGTGGGATGAGCGATGAGGTCCTTCGGCGAGCGACAGAACCGTTCTTCTCCACGAAGGAGACGGGAAAGGGGATGGGGCTTGGTTTGTTTCTTGCGACCACGCTGTGTGAACGACTCAATGGTACACTTGAAATTGCCATGAATGATACGGGTGATGGCACGCGTGTCTCTGTGGTTTTGCCTACATGTGATCCAGAGGCGTCTGTATCGGACGCCTGATACATTTTTTGAGGTTTATTAAATGATAGATGAAACAACAGGTTATGAACAGGAAGCGATGCTTATCGTCGATGACGATGATGTATGGCGCAGGCGACTTGCGCGCGCGATGGGAATGCGTGGCTATGATGTGTGCGAAGCCTCATGTTATGAAGATGCAATGCAGCAGGCGCGTCAAAAGGACTTTGAGCTGGCTGTGGTAGATTTGCGTATGCCAGGTAAGGGCGGGCTTGAAGTTGTGGGTGCATTAAACAAGTTGCAGTCCGAGATGAAGATCCTCGTGTTGACAGGGTACGGGAGCATTACCACGGCGGTGGATGCGGTGAAGCTTGGTGCGACAAGTTATCTTCAAAAGCCAGCAGATGCTGATGATATCTTGCATGCGTTTGAGCGTGCTGAGTATTCACCGCTTGAGCAACCTCCTGAGCTTTCATATGAAACAACACCTTCTCTGGCGCGAGCGGAGTGGGAGCATATTAACCGTGTATTGGCAGATTGTAATAACAATATCACCATGGCAGCGAGGGTGCTCGGGATACATCGTCGTTCGTTGCAGAGGAAGCTTCAGAAATATCCTCCAAAGGAGTAGGAGAAGTGTGGCTATGACTGGACTTTTGCGCGGTGCTGGGGCAGAATACGCAGGCGTAAAAAATTCAGAGTACATATATCTCTCAACTAGAGTTTCATCATGACGACGATCTGTGATCCGAAGAAGCTGAAGTTTCCCAAGTTCCCCTCCAAGGCGATTGGTTCTTATGCCTCGCGTGTGGTGGTCTGGCCCTATCCCACGGAGGTTCTTCAGAACCTCCTTCCTGAACGCCTGGAGCTTGCGCCCCAGACCATTACAGGTCCAGGCGCACACCCTGTGGTGATGCTCTTTGGGCGTCAATCGCATGTGCGTCCTGACTTCATTCCTTTTGGCGGGATGAACTATTACGAGTTTATCTTTGCGATCCCATTTGTGCAGTGGAAAGATCCAGATGCCTACAAGTTTCGTGGGCCCTTTGCATATATGCCTCGCCTTTACCTCGACAAGGCATGGGCGACCTTGCTTGGGTACATGTATGGTTACCCCAAGCTTCTTGGCAGAATTCAGGGTGGAGACACATACCGTGTGCGCGAGCTGTTGCTTGATCGGCCCTTGATTCGTGGTGAGTTTACAAGTCATGGTGATCGCAAGCCACCATCAGACTTTCCAAATTTCGAGGCGCTCAAGCCTATTTTTGAGATTCCTTTTGTGGGCAAGCTTGATGTGTCTCCTTACATCTGCTCGCGGTTGACCTTCCATCTTGATGATGCGTTGATGCGATCTTGTGAATCAACCGTGGAAATTCAGTATGAGTTTTTGCCAGGTGTGTTCCCTGACACACGCGCCTCACTTGGTCTTGCAGAGTCTCCTCTTGGGAGCTTTGAGCTTGATGTGCCATGGGATCTGACCTTGCCATTTGGGTGCGATTGTCTGGAGTGTAGCTCCTGAATAATTTGGTTGTCTTCGGGTTTTGAACGAAAAAGAGGCGAAATTTGCTGCGCAAATTTCGCCTCTTTTTCGTTCTGTTAGGTGCTGTGTGTGGTGTGTTTTGAAATAAATTTTATGAAAAACGTTTGGCCATCCACTGCGGTGCAATATGTTTGGTATCGTCGCTGCTGGTTGTCGTTATTTATTTACTGGAGACTGGCAAAGTGACTTGTTTACAATGACTTATAATTATTTATTTTAGAGGTTTTTACGATGCTTAATATGCATAATTTGACAATGAAAGGTGCTCTGGTTGGTTCAATGTTGATGTTCGCTGCTTGCACAGGCGAAGCTGGCGAAGCAGTGGATAACACTGTCGCGGAACCAAGCCTTGATACACGAGTGCAGTTGATCGCCACCGAAGCATGTGAGCGTTTTGAGGAATGTGGAAACATCGGCGAAGGCGATGGCAACGCATACAAGACCATGGAAGAGTGCAGGACCGAGATGGAAGGTGACTTCTACGACCTCTGGCCTCAGGATGAATGTAGCGATGGCAGGGTGGATGCTACTGCATATGATAGCTGCCTGATGCGCGCTGAAACATACTCCTGCGATGATAACATCTTTGACTTCATTGCTTACTACAGTGAGTGCAACGCAGACGATGTCTGTACTGATCCAGCACAATAATCAGTGATGAGCTTGTACACCAGACAGGGGCGGCCTTTTGATATATCAAAAGGCCGCCCCTGTCTGGTGTACAAGCTCATGATACATGGGGGCGATGCGATCATCATAATGAGGTGCATCCGCTGTCTCTGGTCTGAGTAGTTTGAGTTGGTGGCTCCACGATGCTTTTGAGATAAGTTCTTGCTTGATGAACTCTTTGGGTGGGTTTCCTTTGCTCACAAGAAGCTCTTGCAAGTGTGTAAACGGTGTTGCAGCAAGCTCCTGAAAAGAATCATGATTCCAGGTTAGTGGAGGCAAGGATAGCGCGCCGAGCTGTGGGAGCCACTGCGCCGAGAGGAGCTGGCGCGTCTGGCGTTGCTCGCTGAGTGGGTCCTGAATTGTGTTGTGTACATCAAGTAGCTCCTCGGCAAGGAATGTGCGAAGAGCAGGGAACTCGCTTCGCGTGAGGTTATAGAACGCCATCTCGGAGACATTGCATGATGAGATGACAAGCTTTTGAAGCGCGGGAAACAGTGGGCGACCGTGCTCATCCTCAAGATAAGATGTCTCGGGCATGGTCAGTGCTGTACTAGCAAGGATCAGGTTTTCGAGCTTGGGCCAGGGGAGGGCGTCATGAAACAGGTTTTGATGAATATCATGTTGAGCCAGCAACGGATTCGCTGTGAGATTAAGTGTCTTGAGGTTCAAACGGATATCGAGTTCATCAAGCACACGTTTGACTCCTCGCCAGGTCACTCTGCAACTGACCACATGCAGGTGTTCAAGGGGGGAATCTTTGAGCGCGCGCATGATGCCAAGGAACGCCTCGTCGTCAAGGACACACGATTCAAGACGTAGCGTGTGAAGTTCTGGGAGGTCAAACTGTCTCCAGGATGATGAAAAAGATGATGGGATATTCCACTCTCGAAGGGTGAGCGTGTGCAGTGATTTCCACTGGCGTTCAAGCAGATGTTGCTGGTTTAACTGAAGGCGATCAAAATGTTCGCGGTGATAACGTTGCCCCAGTGATGTCCAGGGTGTGGGACCTGTGATTTCGAGCTTTTTCAGTCGCTTGTGGAGGTTTGTGTCATGATGCAAGATGTCGATGGTTGTGCGTGCGTCCTCTTCATGACCAGGGAGACCAAGCGCGAGTGTGTGAAGTGTGGGTGTCTGGATGAAACGTGCAAACTGACCTGGTGTGAGGTTGGGTTCGTGGAGTGAAAGCGAATGAAGATGAGAGCACCATGGTGTGATGTGGTCAGGATGCAGTGCGTTCAGGATATGCGTATTGTTGAGCTTCAGGGTGTTGAGGTTCTCCTGTTGTGAGATCAGCGCGTTGATATCCGTGGCGCTCTCTTGAAAAATGGGACCTCTGAAGCCAAGGGCCTGTGTTTGTGTGGGGTGATGTTGGAGGTATGTGAGCAGGTCTGGGATGACATGATGTGCGAGCTGTTCGGCGTCGAGTGAGAAGATATTGATCAGCGAGAGCTGTGGGAGGTTGTCGAGATGTTTTGTACGGCGAGCCCAGAGTCGTGGAAGTGGTCTAGGTTGGTGTGATGATGCGCGTGCGGTCATGGTGCGAATGTAGGGGAGCACTTCATGCTCAAGCTCTGTAAGAGGGAGCTGATCCATGAGCGTACAGAGCGTGGCCCACATATACCTGTGATCCTGGGGTGATGTGCCTGTATGGAAGAGGCTGCGAATCGTGCCAAAGATGGACATGGTAAGTGTTCTTTTGTTGTGTAAGTGATTGTATTTGAGATTTAATTTTCGTTTTTGTCGTCTTTGTGACAAGTCAATGACAATGGCGTTGAACGCTTGAAATTTGCGTTGTTGACAAGTTATAGAGCCATCGTCTGCATATGTATGGCAGACAATTTAACCCCCCTAATTTTGAGGAAGGTATCATGAGAAGATATGTCGTCTGGAGCGTTCTTTGTTGTTTGACTTTGAATACTGTTGCCTGTGGTGACAATGACAATGCTGAGCCCAACAACAATAGCATGATGATGGAGGAGAACCAAAAGCCTACCGCAGATATTAGCTCTGTGAATGAAGGCGTTGTGGGAGCCTCGGTATTTGCGAGCGCGGCGAACAGTTCTGACCCTGAAGACGATGATCTGACCTACACCTGGACATTGTCTACTCCTGATGGTTCCTCTGCAACGTTGTCGGATACCACGACACAGGATGTGGAGTTCACACCTGATGTGGATGGCGACTACGTGTTAACCCTTGTGGTAAATGACGGTGAACTTGATAGCGAAGAGGTTACACAGACAATCTCCGTGACCGATGGTGAGGATGCCAATGATGCGCCCGTCGCAGATGCTGGCATGGATGTCACCGTAGAGCTTGGTAGCGAAGTAACCCTTGATGGTAGCAACTCCAGCGATCCCAACGTGGGCGATTCTCTGACTTATGAGTGGTCCATCACCACCAACCCAGGCACAGAATCAGAGCAGCAAATTACAGGCGCTGACGCTGAAATGTTCACCTTCGTACCTGATGTTGTCGGTGAGTACGTGGTGACCTTGACCGTGAATGATGGCGACAAGTCATCCTCCGATACAGTCACCGTAACAGTTTCTGAATCCGTGGTGAACACTGCGCCTACAGCAGACGCTGGTGAGGATCAAACTGTGGATGTCGGCATCGAGTTTTCTCTTGATGGCACAGGTTCTAGCGATCCTGATGTGGATGACACCTTGACCTATGCATGGGCCATTACCACTGACCCAAGCAACGGTGTGGACATGCTCACGGATGCAGACACTGCAACACCCAAGTTCTCTCCTTCCGTGGCTGGTGTGTATGAAATTACGCTGACCGTGGCGGATGAAGCTGGCGAGATGAGCTCTGATACGGTCGCAATCACTGTGGTTGATGCTGTGGTGAACCTTGCTCCCACAGCAGATGCAGGAGCTGACCAGAGCGTGTCACAGGGCGAGCTGGTGACACTTGATGGTAGCGCTTCAACAGATCCCGAGGACGATGGCGCAGGGATGGCGTTGACCTATGCATGGGAAATCACCACCGACCCAAGCAACGGTGTGGACATGCTCACGGGCGCCGATACACCGATGCCCACATTTACGCCTTCCGTGGCAGGTACATACGAGCTTACGCTCACCGTGACTGACTCCGCAGGCGAATCAAGCACAGACACCGTGACCGTGGTTGTCGCCGAGATGGGTGCAAACCAGGTTCCTGTCGCTGTTGCTGGCCAGGACCAGACCGTGATGACAGGTGCCGTGGTCAGCCTTGACGGCAGCGCTTCTACCGATGCCGAGGATGATGCAGCAGGTACACCACTGACCTACGCATGGGCCATTACAACTGACCCAAGCAACGGCGTGGATATGCTCTCAAGCACAGACACTGCAAAGACGACATTTGTTCCTTCTGTGACAGGCACATATGAGCTGACACTCACAGTGACCGACTCTGAAGGTGCGATGAGCACAGACGTTGTGACTATTACTGTTGAAGGTCTGATCAGTGTAAACCAGCCTCCAGTGGCAGTCGCTGGTGATGATCGCTACCTTGTGTTGGGTTACGATGTATCCTTTGATGGCAGTGGCTCCACTGACTTTGAAGATGACGTCGCAGGCACACCACTGACCTATGCATGGGCCATTACTTCCGACCCAAGCAACGGTGCGGACATGCTTACGGGCGCCGATACCGCGACACCTTCCTTTACTCCCTCTGTGTTGGGCACATATGAGCTTACGCTCACTGTGACCGATTCTACGGGCCAAATGAACACGGACGTTTTGATTCTGAACGTGATTGAAGCGCCTACTGTGATCCTCGGTGAAGTGATTGAGGGGTCGGGCAATAACAAGGCTCTTGAACTGTTCAACTACAGCGCTGTGGATCAGGATCTTGCCGCTGTACATGTCGCCACCGTGAGAAACGGCGCAACATCAATCAACAGCTCCTTTGATGCCCAGGGCTCACTCTCCGCAGGTGCAGTGTTCACGCTGTGTCACTCCAGCCGTGATCCTCTTGTGATTACACAGGCGTGTGATGGCGAGGACAGCAACGCGTTGAACTACAACGGTGATGATGTCGTGGTGGTGTACGTGGAGCAAGATGGTATCTCTGGATATGACCAGGCTGGCGGCGACCACATCCTTGATGTGTTCGGTCAGATTGGTGTTCAGCCTGCCACACGTATTTTCGGTGAGAAGGGTTACAACCGCTGTGACTTTACACCATTTGATGGTCAAAGCTCCTTTGTTTACACCATGTTCTACACTGAGAACGCGACACAGGATGACTTCTCTGACCTTGGCGTTAGCCCTGTGATGGGTTGTGGTACAGTGATGAACTTGCCACCTTCCGCAGATGCAGGCTCCGATCAACTCGTCGATCTTGGCGACATGGTGACGCTTGATGGCAGCGGTTCAACCGATCCCGAAGATGATGCAGCAGGTACAGCGTTGACCTACGCATGGGTCCTTACCACCGACCCGAGCAACGGTGTGGACATGCTCACAGGCGCTGACACTGCAGCACCTACATTTACGCCTTCCGTGGCAGGTACATACGAGCTTACGCTCACCGTGACTGATTCCGCAGGCGAAATGGACACAGCGATTGTCACTGTGATTGTACGTGATAGCAGCATGGTGACCGTGCCTCAGTTGTTCATCTCCGAAGTGGTTGAAGGTAGCTCCAACAACAAGGCGTTTGAGATCTTTAACGGCAGCAACGCTGATATTGACCTCACCGACCTGAGCGTTGCAAATCTCAGCAATGGTGCTTCATCGACCACAAACGCGCTTGAGTTGACTGGTTCACTTGCTTCTGGCGCTGTGTTGACAGTCTGCCACGGTAGCATCGACATGACGCTCGGCGTGACCTGTGACCTCACCAACTCATCCGCAGCAGGCTTCAATGGTGATGATACACTTGTCATCTTCATCGAAGACGGTACATCTTCGGGCTTTAACCCCGCTGAAGATATCGCCGTGGATGTGTTTGGTCAGATTGGTGTGCGTCCTGGTTCCTCACCTTACGCGAACAAGGGTTATGAGCGTTGTAACTTCACCTTGTTTGATGGTAGCTCGGCCTTCACCGCTGGTTACTACACCGAAGAGACCATGATCGATGTCTTCTCTGGCATTGGCGTGGCTCCCATGATGATGAACGGCGCGCCCGTCAGCACATGTGCAGGTACAACTCCCTGAGTTTAAAACGAAGTGAGTAAAAAAGAGGAGGCGATGCTTGGGAACAAGCATCGCCTCCTCTTTTTTACTCACTTCGTTTTCATGCATGGCTTGTGCTGCGTCAATGTGTGTTGCATGATAGTCTGCATGAACACAAAAACGGTCAGGCTCAATGATGGAGGTTGTTTATTATGGGTAAGGACTTGGAAGATATCCGCTTTTTGGAAGTGATGAGGCAAAGCCTTGAGCGCCTTGAAGGGAGCGAATCAGGCGGAGATACAGCACGTTGGAGACAATCTGCGCTGGAGTTACTGAGGAGCGCTGAGCAAGGTCTACACGAACTTGTCGAGCGAGAAGATCTTGAGGAGCAGGAGGCCGAAGAGGCATTGCAAGCGCTCAAGGTGACGCGTCGTGAGCTGGATCAGGAGTTCTTTCGTGTGATCACGGCTCTTGATGTGCGTCTTGGGGAGCTGCGCATCTCGGGTGAGATGGAGCCCGAAGAGCTTATTGTTCTGGGGCAATTCTTAAACCGTTATCACGACGGGAGCTTTCGTGGGCTGAGGAGTGCCGCCGCGATTTCTCAAGCGCAGCGTGCTTATGAGCTTGCCGTCCATTACAGGGTTCCAGGTGATGAGGTTGAGCGTATTTCCGGGCGTGTTGAGGATATGCGTGCAGCATTAAGCTCTACCACCAAGGAAGGTGCCGAGGCGATCGAAGCCTATGGTGAGCTTGTTGAGGGAAGAAGCATGGCGCGAGTATGTTACATGACCGCTCGTGATCTGGTCAGTGCATCTCTGCGCTTTGAAGGCGAACACGAACGTCTTGATTGGTACATCCCATCGTTGGGCGACATCTTTATGGTCGGGTTCAACGTGCAGTGATAAGCTGTGTTTCTTTCTTTTTGTGGTAAGCAAGTGACTGTATTTCAAGGTGGTTTTTATGTCTCAAGGTAGTAGTTTTCCTGTGGGGAAAGTTCTCGCTGGTTGTGGTTGTGTGATGGTCCTCGTGGGCGCAGCTGTGGCTGCGGTTCTGTTTGGTGGCAGTTATTTTGCCTACACCAAGGCCAAGGAAGCTGGCGTCGGTGAGCTGATCAAGGAAGTCGATGAGCAAGTGAGCGCTGCTAAAAAAAATGACGTGTCCAGTGGCTCTGGAGCTGACTCCAAAAACAACGACACAGCATCCAAAAAAGACACCAAGGCATCCACCGAACAGATGCTCTCCTGGCCCTCCACGCCATTGACGCAAAAGGATGTGGATGCTCACCTCAACTTCATGAAAAAATGGGAAAGCTCCAACTCCACACAGGAGATGATCAAGAACAGAGAAACCCTCGAGGACCTCTCCAAAGACAAGGACAAGGGAGCCATTGATAATCTGCGTCAGCTCAACGCGATTAAAAATATGACCATGAACTCTGCCAAGGCATACGAGGAGATGGAGCAACTTGCCAAGAAGTATGGAGGACCTGATGAGGTGATGCGCCGTTATTTCCAGATCATCGCCGTCTCCGGTGCCGCCTCGGGTGTTGCAACAAAAGACGATCTCAACACCCTCGCCTCGGATAAAACCGCCAAAGCCATGCTCGCCCAGCACGAAAAATGGTCCAAGGAATATGAGGTCTGGAAGAAAGTGAATCAGGAGTACTACCGCGTCATTCTTTCTGTGCAGAGCGACCCTGAGCTCATGAAGAAGCTCTCCAAAGATCCTGACTTCCAGAAACAAACTCAGGAGCGTCAGAAGGAGTTGAACAAGGTTCAAAAGACCAAGCCTGGACTGCTTGTGCTTGGAAAGCTCCCCAAAAAGTCACTTCAGACCTGGGATGGTCTGTCCGAAAAGACTCGCCAGCAAATCCTTTCAAAGTACTCCACCATCCCGTTTTTGCCATTCTTTGCATTTATCCCTGCGCAAAAGTATGATGCCAAGGATATGGCAAAGCAGATCCTCGCTCTGGAGTACTCCAGAATGATCAAGGAGGTCACCGAGCAGGAAGCCAAAGAGAAGACCAAATGAGATGTTATCAGTGAGAGGATGTGGGTGCGGTTACATGTGGATTGTGTTTTGAA
>CATLTV010000087.1 GCA_950059285.1 uncultured Pseudomonadota bacterium
CAAAGGGGCGGCTGGTTGCGCAGCAACCAGCCGCCCCTTTGGGGGCCTCTTTTTTGTGCTCTAAAACCCAATTACATCAACAGGTTGTGTGGAGTTGTTTTGAGTGCCATTCCCCAGAGAACCTCCATTGTTCAGTCCCCAACACTGGACCTTTCCTGTATCCAGTCGAGCGCAGGTGTACATGTGAAAAACCTGATATCATAAGTGGTTAGGTTTGGTGTGTGCAGAAAATGATAAAGGGGCGGCCAAAAATCTTCGATTTTTGCCGCCCCTTTATCATTTTCTTTTTCCAAAAGATCTATGATGGTTCGTATCCAAGATTCGAGGCAAGCCAACGTTCAACCTCCTCCTTGGGCATGTTCTTTCGGCGAGCATAATCTTCGATCTGATCTTCGCCAAGTAAGCCAATCGAGAAGTAGCGTGCTTCAGGATGTGCAAAATACCAACCTGATACGGCGGCTCCTGGCCACATGGCAAAGCTCTCGGTGAGGGTGATTCCTGTGTGCTCTTCCACATTGAGAATGTCCCACAGCGTTTGCTTTTCTGTATGATCAGGGCAAGCTGGATAACCAGGTGCGGGTCTGATGCCTCGGTATTTTTCCTGAATCAATTCATCGTTGTTCAGATCCTCTGTCTTGCCATAGCCAAAGTCCTCGCGTGCCTGTTTGTGCAATCGCTCAGCGAAGGCCTCGGCAAGTCGATCTGCCAGACTCTTGACGAGGATCTTGTTGTAGTCATCGCCTTGCTCATTGTAATGGTCAGCGAGTTTTTCAAGCTCAAGTCCAGAGGTCACTGCAAACGCGCCAATGTGGTCTGTGACACCACTGTCCACGGGCGCGATATAATCAGCAAGGCTCATGTTTGCCTGTTCCTCACCTGCGCGCTTTTGCTGCTGTCGAAGCATGTGCAAGTGGTTGATTGGTTTGTTGTTTTCTTTGTCTTTCCAGAGCGTGATTGAATCATCTTCGCTGTTGGCTTCAAAGAATCCATACACGCCTGATGCGATGAATTTCTCATCTCTGGCGATGGTATCAAGCATGACCTGCGCGTGTTCAAAGAGTTCTTTGGCGGCCTCACCATGATCGGCATGATCAAAGATACGAGGGTACACATCCTTGAATCCCCAGGTGATAAAGAATGGGGTCCAGTCAATGTAATCATACAACTCGCGGACATGAAGCTCGACAGGACGCACGCCAAGGAATGCAGGTTGTGTCAATGTCTCTTCATCAAAGGTGAGCGCAGCCTTGTTCTGCACAGCGTCTTCATAACTCAACAGAGGCTTGCCTTGCTTGATCTGATAGAGCGTGCGGTCACGCTCCTGGAGTCGCTGATTTTCCTCGAGAAAATCAGCGCGCTGTGATGTACCAAGCAGGTTGCTTGCGACGTTCACCACTCGTGAAGCGTCGAGCACATGGACCACAGGACCATCATAGTGTGGTGCAATTTTGATCGATGTGTGCTTGCGAGAGGTCGTTGCGCCGCCCACAAGCAGAGGTTGCGTCATACCAAGGCGTTGCATCTCCTTGGCCACATGGACCATCTCATCAAGTGAGGGAGTGATTAGCCCACTTAATCCCACGATGTCTGCGTTTAACTCCTTGGCCTTGTTGAGGATTTTGTCAGCAGGGACCATCACGCCCATATCCACAACCTCATAGTTGTTGCAGGACAACACCACACCCACGATGTTCTTCCCAATGTCATGCACATCGCCCTTGACCGTGGCCAGCAAAATGGTGCCCTGTTTCTTTGCTCCGCTCGCGTCCTGTTCCATCAGAGGCAGCAGCAATGACACTGCCTTCTTCATCGCACGCGCGCTCTTGACCACCTGTGGCAAGAACATCTTGCCTGACTCAAAGAGTCTGCCCACGATGCTCATGCCATCCATAAGCGGACCTTCGATCAGGTGCAGTGGTTGCTCAAACAGAGGAAGCGCCTCAAAGACATCCTCATCCATGTGCTCCATGTTGCCGCGGACAAGTGCCTGTGCAAGGCGTTCCTTGACGGGGAGTGTACGCCATTGATCCTGCTTCTTTTGACGCTCGCTGGTGTTCGATTTGAACTTCTCAGCAAGCTCAATCAGATTTTCGGTGGCATCGGGATTGCGGTCAAAGAGTACGTCCTCCACGCATGTCAACAGCTCAGGATCAACGTCTTCATAGACTTCAAGCTGACCGGCGTTGACGATGCCCATATCCAGCCCTGCCTGGATGGCATGGTAGAGGAATGAGGCGTGAATGGCCTCTCGCACGGTGTTGTTGCCTCGGAATGAGAATGAAATGTTGCTCACACCACCCACTGTGCGCACCAGAGGAAGCTCTTTTTTGATGCGTCGCACAGCCTCGATATATTCGATGGCGTAACGGTTGTGTTCCTCCATCCCTGTGGCCACGGTCAGGATGTTGGTATCAAAGATGATATCTTCAGCGGGGAACCCAACCTCTTCCGTGAGGATGTCGTAAGCCCTTTTACAAATTTCGAATTTTCGTTCCTGGGTGGTGGCTTGCCCCTCTTCATCAAAGGCCATCACGACCACCGCAGCGCCATAACGTCCTACTAGTTTGGCCTGTTCCTTGAACTTCTCCTCACCTTCCTTCAGCGAGATGGAGTTCACAATTGCCTTGCCTTGAACACACTTGAGGCCAGCCTCAATCACTTCAAAGCGAGAGGAGTCGAGCATAAAGGGGACACGAGCAATATCGGGCTCGGTGGCGAGCAGGTTCAGGAAGTTGGTCATGGCAGCGACGCTGTCGAGCATGCCCTCATCCATGTTGATGTCGATGATGTTTGCGCCACCTTCAACCTGTTGTCGTGCGACGCTGACAGCTTCTTCATACAGGTCATCACGAATCAAGCGAGCAAACTTGCGAGAGCCTGTGACGTTGGTGCGCTCACCCACCATGGTGAAGTTGCTCTCTGGCCTGATGGTGAAGGGCTCAAGGCCGCTGTAGCGCGTTTGCTTCTCCTTGGTGTATGTTTTTCGTGGCTTTAAGTCTTTGGTTTTTAGATGGATTTGTTCGATGTGTTCAGGGGTCGTACCACAACAACCTCCGATAATATTAATCCAACCTTCCTTGACGAAGTCGGCGACGATCTCGGCCATCTGTTCGGGCGTCATATCATATTCGCCGAATTCATTGGGGAGCCCTGCGTTGGGATAACAGCTTACATACACAGGAGAAACCTGGTGAAGCTCTTCAATAAAGGGCCTCATCTCTTTTGGACCAAGCGCGCAGTTAATTCCCACGGTAAGAGGTTTTGCGTGAGCAATGGAGGTCCAGAACGCTTCAATGGTCTGACCGCTCAACGTACGTCCCGAGTTATCCGTGATTGTGACGGAGATCATCACGGGAGTGCGCTCGCCGCGCTCCTCAAAGATGTCTTCCATCGCATGAATCGCAGCCTTGGCATTGAGCGTATCGAAGATAGTTTCAAGCAACAGCACATCGACACCTCCATCAAGCAATCCACGGATTTGCTCATGGTAAATGTCGTAGACCTGATCATAGGTCACAGCCCTGAAACTTGGTCTGTTGACATCAGGTGAAAGTGATAGCGAACGGTTGGTTGGTCCAAGCGCTCCTGCCACAAAGCAACGCCTGTCAGGGTTCTTTTGCGTAAATTTTTCAATCGCCTGGCGTGCGACTTTTGCGGAGGCAACGTTGAGCTCGTAGCTCAGATCTTCCATCTGATAGTCAGCCATGGAGAGTCGCTGCGAACTAAATGTGTTGGTCTCAATAATATCTGCGCCCGCCTCCAGATAGAGCGTGTGAATGTCCTCGATGATCTGAGGTTGTGTAATGCTCAACAGATCATTGTTACCCTTGACGGGGCAGGGGTGGTTCTTGAAGCGTTCTCCCCTGAAGTCATCCTCCGTGAGCGTATGGCGTTGAATCATGGTGCCCATTGCGCCATCAATCATCAAAATTCGCTCGTGCATCAATTGTGTGAGGAGCTGGGTCGTGTTGAGTTCTTTGGACATGTCGATTCATTCCTGCAAAGGAGGTGGGGGATAAGACAAGAAGAAAGGGAGAGTTTTTACAGGTAAAAACTCTCCCTTTCTTCTTTTAAGAGAAATGACTCAAAAATCAACCCTATTAGTTGAATGCTGAAGATCCTAGTTATAATAGGGGTTCTCGCCTGAGCTGTGGTCGGTGACATCAATGATTTCGTTGACGTCATCACCAAAGGATTCGCGCAAGATGCGCTCAATGCCATTGCGCAAGGTTGCAGATGATGCGGAACAACCCTGACATCCACCCATCATACGGATGAAGATGTTGCGGTCCATGTAATCCACAAGCTCCACGCTACCGCCGTGGCTAGCGATGGCGGGGTTGATCTGGTCTTCAATTACTTTTTTAATCTGTCTACGCATAATTGTATGCTCCAGCTAGGGAAACTCTGTATAGAGAGGTGTGCCAAGGCACATGAAATGACGGTGTTGTTTTGTGGCAGCGAGCCACATACGCAATCATGAGCACTAATACGATAACCTCAAGTGTTCAAGCGCGAAAAGCTTGCGTGTGGAGAGAAGATCACTCTCCAATACTCCAGAATGAGTAGCCACCCGAGGGCAGGTCGGAGAGCTGCTTGTCACACTCTGCGTTGATGATGACACCATCATCATCAAGATCTTCACATAAATATACCTCGTAACGATCGATGCCTTCTGCATCCTCACTTTGAGGATCATCACACACAGGCGCATACTCCGAGACGCCAATGGTCATCTCATCAAGCAATGGAATTGCTTCAAGGTTTTGATCGGGGAATGAGAACGTTGCGTAACCATTGCACCCAAGCGAGAGGACCGAGTCGGCACGAAAGCGTGTCATGGCGGTTTCATCAGGCAGAGGGCAACCGAGGTTATCAATGTCGGGCTCCTGTCCATTCAGGTGAGCGCCGCTGATGAAGTCGTTGTCGCCTGTGCCCTGAACAAAGGTCTCAAGCTTGCCATGAGAGATCAGCGAACCATCCTGTGCAAATAACTCGACAGCGATGATATCTGCGCCTGGTTCGCCAAGCCCATCGCGCGATGCTGAACACGCCTCCGATGAGCTAAGGTCAACGATTTGAATGATTGTATTCGGGCGAATGATGTCTTCGCAGGAACCTTGCGCATTGCATTGGGTGCGCAATGTGCCTTGATTGCGCTGACACCACAGATCAGGAATCTCGGCGTCCTGGCACGATGCAATCGTTGTACAGACGCGTGTGTCCGCGTCGTCATCGGAAGGAACGCACGCGTCATCAAGGCTGTCACAGTCAGCGTCTACATCACAGGTTTGTCTGTCTGTGCACAGGTTGATGTCTGTGGCGCAATACTGGTGTGAGGGGCACTCATCATCTTCAATGCAATTGGTCAGACACACCCGAGCGCTCTCGTCGCAGAAGCTTCCTTCATCACATTCAATGGTGTCGCAGAATGAGTCCACGTTGGTGGTGCATTCATTGTCGATACATTCAGCGCCTTCACCGAGCATGTCACTGCAATAGTTGTGTTCAGGGAGGATGTTACCGCAACTATACTCGTTGATCTTCAGGCAAAAACGCTTCTCTGGCTGAGAGATAATCGGTGCGATGCAGTAGGTGTCATCATACGATGCACAGTCCTCTACAGCAGCACATGTGGCCTGACAGATGCCTCCCTGACATGCCAACCCCTCACGGCATTCATCGACCTGTGTGCAGATTTCACCACGAAACTTGAGCATTGTTGAGATGTTATTTTGAGGGGGAGTAACCTCGATTGTTTCAGTCGGGATACATGCAGTTGATAAGAGCGTAAGTGCAGGAATTAAAATCGATAAACGGTTCATGTGTGCTCTGTGTTTTGAGGGTGTTGTCCTTGGGTTACACAGGCGAATCTATCGAGATTTAGGAGGAAAAACAAGCGATGTGCTTGACATTAAATATGCGGTCGCCATAATCGCAATTAGATAGTTAGGGAATTGTCTAACTGTTTAATTGTGTAATTGTTGACGAGAAGAATGACTGCGAGAGGAGAACGATGAAGAAGGTATTTGATGCGCTCTCACACCCCGACAGGAGGGCGATACTTGAGCTTGTGAAGCAATCAGGCGAACTGAACGCAAGTGAGATTGTGGAGCAGTTTGATTTCAGTAAACCGACGCTGTCGCACCACTTGAAGGTGCTGACCGATTCGGAGCTGCTGGTCAGGGAGAGACGGGGACAGTTTGTGTATTTTCAGATTAATCAATCCATCTTTGAAGAGGTGCTGGGTCTGATGGTGGACCTGTTCTCGACGCGAGCAGCATCGACCTCAAAAAAGAGAATGTCGGAAGGCTAAAGGAGGTGTGGTGATGCATGTAAATGAGAGTAAAAAAGTATCGCTCAAGGCGCTGGGGATTTCATTGATCCTTGCTGTGGCAGGTGGTGTCCTGTCCGTGTTGGTCTGGGATAAAGTGCCCGAGCCAATGCCTGTGCACTGGAACGCTGAAGGCGTCGCCGATGGGTTTATGCCAAGGATCTATGGCTTGAGCATGATCCCAGCGCTGACGTTTTTATTGCCCTTGTTGATTCTGGGCCTGACGCGCATTGATCCACGCAAAGAGAAGGTGAACCGTTCTTCAAATGCGCTTGGCATGTTGATTGGTACGCTGTCCGCATTTTTGTTTGCGATTCATGGGCTTATGGTGCGTGCGGCAATGCATATGGAGCAGCTACTTCATATCAGCTCGATCTTCCTGTTGGTGGGAGCGCTCTTTATTGTGATTGGAAACATGATGCCCAAGTTTGGCTCCAACTTCTTTATTGGTATCAGGACGCCCTGGAGCCTGAGTGATGAGAAGATCTGGGCCAAGACTCAGCGACTTGGCGGTGGTTTGTTTGTGGCTGCGGGCATTGCCACCTGCGTGATGGTCCTGCTTGGACTCTCCATGAAGCTGCTCTTCCCACTGTTTATGGTCATCACGCTGTGTGTTGCCATCGTGCCCATTGTGTACTCATGGATGCTCTGGAGAGAGGGGCAAGGACATGTGTAATGCGTGTCTTTTTTTCCTGATAATAGATAGCGTATACTCACATATAGTGTGACATGGTCCTGGATATTTTATCTCTTTGGAGGAGGTTTCTGTTTTGTATAAGTGTATGACCTGTTTGTTGTTTTTGTCGATCGGTTTGTCGGCGTGCTCAAAATCTTCGGATGATGAACCTGTGCAAGATATGTCGACCGATGTGGACTCTGGCGTGGTGGATATGACCCCCGCTCCTGTTGAGGATATGGACCGCATAGATATGCCCCAGCCCGATGCGGATATGGGTGTGGACATGCCTTCAGAAGACCTCGGGTTGGATATGAATCCTCCCGTGGATATGCCTGCGGATATGTCGGACGACATGGGGCCTTCAATCGAACTTCCAGATCTCTCTTCGGTGACCGCCGCAGTCGAGGCTGACCTCGCCAAAAATAACGCCACCGCTGCAAGTATCTCGATTTATTATAAAGGCGAGGTCATCTGGCTTGGTGGCTTCGGCACGATGGTCGATGGGGATGGTGTGGAGCGTAAGCCCGATAAAGACACCTTGTTTATGATTGGTTCAGACACCAAAAAACATGCGGTCATTGCCTACCTGCAACATGTGGCGCTGCAACAGGCCAGTGTGGATTCTACAATCCATGAGCTTGTGCCCGCGCTCGAACATGGTCGTGCGCCTGACTTCACATCTGCCTCTGCACACGACCTGATGAGTAATCAGGGCGGACTTGTGGATGACCTTGGGTTCTTTCCAGTAGCCACACAAGACGCACAGCTTGAGCGTTATATTATCTCCTCATTGCCAGGCCGCTCCTATCAGTTGGCTCCTCCTGGTGAGTTCTACAATTACAGCAACCCAAGCTTCTCCATGCTTGGTCTGATGACCGAAAAAATCGACTCTCAGGAGCGCTACTGGGCAGATATCATTCAGCAAGATTTGTTCTCACCTCTGGGCATGAACCGCTCCGTGGCCAGAAAGTCAGAGGTCGATGCAAACCACGCCACGGGCATGGGATTCACTCGCCCAGGTGAAGGCACGCTCGGACGAGTCTTGCTGAAGGATACATGGGAAGATGCATACGTTCGACCTGCGGGCTTGATCTGGTCCACACCCTCTGATCAGATGCGACTCGCAAAGTTTTTAATTGAGGGTAATGAGGCGATCTTACCTGACCACCTTCGTGAAGATATGCTCTCTGCAAAAACACCTCTTTATCCTGATATTCCAGGTTCTTATGGTTATGGTGTACTGCGCTATGATGGCGTGAATTTGGGCGCCAACTTCTATCCTGATGTGACGCTTATTGAGCATGGTGGAAACACGATTACACATACCTCCAAGTTCTATGTGCTCCCTGAGCAAAACTTTGCAATTTCGATTCTCGGCAACGGTATGGGCGATAACTTTGATCAGACAGCAGCAGAGCTGATCAGGCTCTTTGTGGAGCTTCCTGCGCCAGGCCCACGCCCCGAGGTGACCTTTGACCCCACCGTGCTCGACAAGCTTGTCGGCGATTACTATGACCCCAATAATCTGGGTCGCGCCATTGTCACACGTCAAGGCGATCGTCTGGTCCTGAACATGCCCGATGTGACCGCAGCGGGCGTGCCTTACGAGCCAGACCTTGTGCCAATCTCTTCCTACGTCTGGAGAGCAAACATTCAGAATCAAGATATGGCGATTACCTTTTTTGAAGGAAGTGATTCAACGGTGTACCTGACCCATCGCGCGTTTGTTGCGATCAAAACTCCACCGCTGATGAACGGCCTTCAGGCTCCTTTACCCGAGGTTGAGGTGTCGCCAGAAAGGATTAAAGAGACGCTCCTGAGAGCCAAAATGCTTGATCCTCTTCGCAGCACAATCAGACCCTGGTAGTCGATTGACGGGCGTAAAAAAGAAAGAGGGGGGGGGCAAAAAATCTTCGATTTTTGGCCCGCCCTCTCTTTCTTTTTTACGCCCTTAAGGACCTTCTGTGATGCCTTTCCAGAGCGCGTCAATTTCATCGCCAAGATCATCTGTATTACGGCCACGATAATTCACACGTTCTACATTGACGACGTTGAGCTCTTCATCAAATGTGATCTTCGCTCCCCACATTGATTTTAGAGGATCGAGCACACCACCATAACGCGCATCATCCATGTAAAGTATTGTTTGGGAAGCAGATTCTTCGACTCTGTAGCTCACCCAATCTTGAGCAAACCATTTGAACAGTTGTGCTCTTCGGTCAAGCAGAGCACGTTCAATTAGAGTGGATTCCAGGTGTTTCTTGGTGTGGAAAGTGATGTCATTTTTCTTTGTCACCGAGTACAAACCTGCGTGCAAATCGCCTTGTGTATCCTCGGCAAATACTCGCCATAACACAAGGTTTGCCATGGTAGGGGTGGCTCGAACTCTGCTGGTGATGACATCTGCGCGCTCAAGTTGAGTTTGTGTGGCTTGACGAGCATTTTGTGCGGTCATGTAACCCAGACCAAGATAAAGCGTGGTGAGTATGAGCGCGGCTTGTGTGATGCGCTGTCCAAGGCGAGGTTTGGTTTTGAAGAACCACGCGAGGATAAGAGCAAAGAGCAGGGGGAAGGTGTAGAGAGGATCGATGATGGAGACGCCATCAAGCGAGAACCTCGTGTTATCCAGTGGCGTGAGTAACTGTGTGCCATACACGGTGAAGACATCAAGCAGGGGGTGTGTGAGCAGCGCCCAGAATGCGCAGTGCATCCAACTTGTAAGCTCTCCTCTTCGTTTACTCAGTCGCCACGCGACGTAGCCCCCAATGGGGGCCATCAGGGGAGCAAAGAAGATGGAGTGTGTAAAACCTCTGTGGTGTACGATGGATGCCCATGGTCCCCAGAGGCTTGAAATAACATCGAAATCAGGCATCAGGCCAAAGAGTATGCCTGCAAGAATAGCTCCCTTTCCAAGTTTGTGACGCCATCCTGCTTCGGCGACAGCTGCGCCAAGAATGCCTTGTGTAATCAGATCCATAAAACTCACCTTGTTGTCATGATGGTGCCACGATTGGCTCTGCTCAACTTCGTAGCGAGGCGCATATTGTCAATGTGATAACCTTATCAAATTTCTGCTTCTTCCATGTACAATTCTGCCACGTCACTGCATATAACCGCATGGTTAACTTATTGACGTCTTGAGGAAAAGGGCTTATCGTATTGGCATTCAGTCCGTGTAAATTATTCCTTTTGTGTTGTAGAGTGCATGTTATACATTCGACGCCATCTCCTTGTTTTTTCTGGGGTAATATGCCTTTCAGGGTGCCTCGCTCACCCTGCAACGCGTCAGGGCAACGCCTTGCGCATGCGAGGTGAACTTGTTCCTGCTTATGCCATGTATGAAGCAGGGCTTGAGCAAGGTGTGGACTCTGAACGAGAGCGCCGCAAGATCAGTGTTTATATGCTTGAAATTCAGGGAGAGCTGCGTCGAGGAGAGCTTGATGAAGCGAGCGCAAAGATCGGCTCGGGGAATGTCGATGTGGCAATGGATATGCTGCAAAAAGGTGCGTGGGGTGATGATGATGTCCTCGCGCAAAGTGTCGCACTTGTTCAGAAAAAAGCACAGGAGCATATCGAGAAAGATGGTCGTACAGGGCTCTCTCATGCACAGTTTGAGCTCGCCATTCGTTACAAGGATGTGCAAAAAAACCTCGTGCAAATTGCGAATCGTACACTCACGCAACACATTGATAAGATAGCGAAATCTTCTGATAATGCCAGTAGGTTTCGCGCGCTAAAACGTGTGATGATGAGCCCTGCCTGGAAGGTTCAGGGGATTGATTCTTCGCTCATGTCACGTGCTCTTGCTCAGGGCGACCGCGCGCTCCAAAGCCTTGAGCCTGAACAGTCTGCTGAGGATTTGAGGTTAATCTTTGCGCTGCGACAGGCACATGGATTTGCACACCGTCCATGGGATGAGCTTGCCTCGCGCCACATCGAGACATACCTCGGGTCACAACGTCAACTCGCTCAAGATGCAGCGACCGCGCTTGATCTCAAGAAAGCACAAGATATCCTGAGTACGCTTCAAACATCCGTGCCATTGACGCCTTCGCAGCATGAGCAAAACAAGAAGCTCTTTGAACAACTCATCAAGGCACGTGGCGATGCACTCATCACTACGGCCAATACACAGCGCTCACTTGGGCAAAATGCAAGCGCTCATGTGCTCGCGTCACTCGCCAATTATTACCACGTGTCACCACCTCCAAATCTTGCGCTAAATAGCAGTGCAGAACGTCTGGCAGGTCAACCTCCCACGCTGCTTGGTGTGAGTATGACCGTCGCTCATCAACGCAGTGGGAACTGTGCAGGCTCTGCCGATCCTCCCAAAACGTTTGGTCTTGGTGCGGAAGGTGGAGAGGTTAAAAATGCAAGCGTAACCGTGCGCTACACATGTGAAAAATCCGATTCACTCTCGTATTCAACCTCACGAGGAGGGACCACAACGCGTACTGGTGTGGAAGAACGCAAACTCAGCGCTTATGAATATTGCAGCAAGGCAAACTCACTTGGCACAAGCGCTGACCGAGGACGCTGTACACGTTATCTTGACTCCATGAATGGCGTCGAACGTGACAGGCTCTTGACCTCCTCCGAGACCGTGGTGACTGGTGAGGAAACCACCGTGATTGTCTCCGTGTCGGGCACGATATCCACCTCGGCAAGCTGGGGCGCAAAGCTTCAGTTTATGAATAAAAATCAGTCGTTTGGTTCAGGTAGTCTCAATGACTCTGTAAATGTCAACGGCAGTGGTAACACAACCTATGTGAATGATTATCAATCAGGTCGCAGTTATTTCAATCCACCCTATGTGTCTGTGTCATTGAGCAATGGTGGCAGTGTGTCGATCAACGCCGAGACAGGCGAGCTCAATGCCTCGCAGGCAGGCTCCTGGGTACCCATTCCTGTGGGGCAAGGGCCAGATGCCGCACGTATGGCCGCTGTGAATTATGTACGTGATTACGTGTCTTCCGAGAATGATCGCAGACGACGCAAGGCGCTCGCCGATACAGTGAAATCGCTTGAGTCTGCTCAAGCCTCAGGTAATGAAAACAACGAGCTGGCAAGCTTATTGAGACTTGCGATGCTTAAATCCAGAGAGCCATCCAACCAACATATTGATATTGGTTTGCTTGATGAGGCTCAGCAAAAACGTTTTGTCCTCACAGAGGAGCCCGTGGATGTCGTGCGTAAGGCGATTCAGAGACAACGTGCTGTACTTGCGGAGGGGAGTTCGATTCCTCTCACAGTAAAAGAGTTTAGCGTTTCTGACTACACAGTTGAAGCCAACCGAGAAGGTGGAAGTTACCTTCCTTACAACGTGGATACGTCGGGTGAACGCCCCGAGATTGATGCGTGGGTGTCCACAGGTGTAGAGCAGAACCTGTTGGTTGGTCCAGTGGCGTATAACAAGGGCTCCTCTGTGGTGGAAGTTGCGGCAAGCGCAGAACGTGTGCCGCTTGTTGATGCTCCTCTATCATCTGCGATCTCGCCCAAGCTCACGCTTAAGAACACCTCGCTGTCTGCATCGTTTTACTTTAATCCACCTGGGAGCAGTGATTCACGAGGCTATTCGCTCAGTCTCAGGCATGCATTTGTACGGCGTGGTGGTGCCAATGATCCCAAGATTACAACCTATTTTGGTCTGGGTTATACCCAGCTTGCCAGAGTGCTTGAGCCAGACCTTCGCCTCACCTATGAAGAGGGCGATGATAATCCAAAAGCAGCTCAGCGCGATGTGTTGATCGCACGTTATCGTCAGGGAGCAGGTTTCAGATTCCTTGGTGCCGAGCTTGGTATGAGTATTCCCCTGACGCTTAAAAGCAGCGTGGACTTTGGCGGAAACCTCAACATGCTTGGCCTCATGGATTACTTTGATGACGCAACGACGGGTGAATATCTTCCCATGTCCAATGCTTACATGGGTCTGACCTATTATCCTGTGCAGCGCTTCTATATTCATGCGCGCGCCTCAATGTGGACAGGGCAATCCGAGGCAACCTCTCCTCTGGGGGGGATGGTGAAGTTGGGGGTGAGGCTGTGAAAATATTCCATGTTATGAACAAGATACGTGTGATCTTTTGTGCGTTGTGTGCGGTGCTCGCGTTGATGTCATTCTCAACGCCTGCGTTTGCTGATGATGAAAAGGTTGTCGATGAGCTGGCGCTTGTCGAGGATGTTGAAGACGCGATGAGCGGCCAGGCTTTTCTTGGGCGCTACATACCGATTTCAGGTGGTGTTCAGACAGGCGTGATGCCGCGAACACTCAAGCTCCTGAACCCCGACGAGCCTGCCGATCCTGTGATTCCAGATGGAGCCTCACGGCATATACCCGTGGCCCTGTGGCTTCAGCTCTCTGTGCCTGTGTTGCGCACTCGTTATGGCGCAAGCGTAGGTTTCGAGAGTCAGAGCACGTTTGGCTTCAACTTCGCCAAGGAGCTGACTCCAAAACGGTCGCGCATATGGTCCACACGTTGGCTTGCTGCAATTACACTTGGTGAAGATGTCGCATTTGTGACTCTGTTTTCGGGCGTGGAGCGTAGCAAGCAGCCTCCGTTCTGGTGGGCATCTGTGGATGAGGCCAGCACACATGGAGCCTTTGGCGCGCGTGCAAACCTTTATCTCGATAGCGATAGAGGGACCGAGTTTGGTTACAGTTATCAGCCTCTTCTCTCTCAGCCAACGCGAAGAGTTGCAGTGAACTCCCGCTCACTTGGGATGCCCACACATGCTGCGCATCGTGTGTGGCTTGAGCCTGGCGGATTTCTGCGCCTCAGTTATGTCCATCATGTGGTTCGTTTTTATCAGCCCGATGAGCCTGCTCGTCGTGCGCATCAACTCCTTGTAACAGTACACTTCCCATGAAATCATCATTTACATTTCAGCTCCTGTGGCCCGTGTGTGCCGCGCTCCTCCTGTCGGGATGTCCTGTAGAGCCGATTCCTGCGCGTGGGTTTTGCGGCGAGCTTTGTCAGGAGCTTGCCGATAATCCTTCTGAAGATATGAGCATTGCGGATATGGACGCATCGGATAGCCCTCCTGATATGCCCCTGAATCAGGGGGAGGTGTTGTGCAGACTTGGCGTTGGCACAGAGGATCTGCTCATTGATGTCTTGGGTGTTGGGGCTGTAAGTTATGAAATTAAAGACGGTTTTTTGAATGTTGTTGCGCAAAATTTGGCGAGCATCTCTGTGATTGTGTCTGGCCCAGATGAGCGGCCTTATGCGCAGTGGAGTGAGTCATTTACTGTTGATGCTCAATGCTCCGAGTTCCTTGTGAATGGCGCTCCACTGTATCTCTGGGGAGGTGTGGGAGTGCCGTTGAGTATGGAGCCTCTGGCGTCAGATATAGCTCAGGATACACGTGTTGAGCTTGACGTTGAGCGTGGTGTGATGGCGGTGCAGGTGGGGAGTTCTCCCTGGCAACTGGTGTCATCATCATCGATGGCTCGCGCACGATTACAGATTGGGCAAACTGAAGCGCTTGAGAACCTTGGTTCTGCCGCCACGTTGATGCTGTCCCCCGATGGGCAAAGCCTTGTTGCTTTTGGAGCAGGGCAGGTTGTGTTGATGACCGATATTGGCGCGCGTCAACCTCAAGTCACGCAGCAAACATCTTTGAGCGATCTTGTACATACATGGTGGGACAGTAGTAAAAACCTGCTCTATGCGCTCAGTGTTGGCACACAAGAGCTCTATGTGATTGATCCTGTGCAAGGTCTCACCATTCCTTATGAGTCGGGTTTATCAGGATTTTTGGGATACGATGTCATGGATGGGCATGTGTGGGCGGTGCTGACAGGTGGGAACGTGCGTCACTATGATCCTGATCGCAACAGGCTCTCTGCAACGCGCGGTCCTGGTGATGTCAGTGCGCTTCGTGTGAGTCAGGATCAGGCGTCGCTGTTGTTGCTTTCTGGTGAGTCTGAGTGTGCATCCCGAGGAAAGTTAGGTGAACCATGTGTGGCGACGCTGGTGGATTCAAGCACGCTGGCGCCGTTGATGGACGCAAATGGTGATCCTGTTGTAGTCACCAATATCATCGCCGCGATCACGACATCTTTTGGATTTGCTCTTGTGGAACAGAACGATCAGGATGTGCGCGTGAGTCTTCTGAAAATAACAGATGATTCAGTTGCTTATGAAGATGTTGGGCCTTCTGTGTTACCGCTGTCAGAGTTCCGTAAAGAGCACTCAGTGATTCTTGATGGTGGCGTGTTTTTATCAGGTGAGAACGCTCTTGTTGTGGTCGACCTTGAGCAGGAGGATGTGAACACGTTGTCGGGCGCGTGGCAATTTGTATCAAGGACACACACCACCGTGGAATTTATCGCAGAGAGCGGTGCATGGTTTGGTGCAGACAGAATTGTCTATAATCACGACTTGAGCCAGCGTTACAGGTCTCAGGATGCGGTGATTGGCAGTGGGTTTAACACGCTTATCTCTTATGATGGTCAGAGCAGTGTGAGCGTGGATGGTATGCAAGGTGCTTATCTGCTTGGTTCCACGCCTGACCTCTCCTTGATTCCCACGCCAAGTGGTGCGCCCTGTATGTTGTATGAGCACACCACGCTCAGCGCAGGTGAGAGCGAACCTGTGAAGGGTTTTGTGACGTGTGGTGTGGGTGTGTTTGAGTAATGCAAAGAGACGACAGAATGAGCCATTCTGTCGTCTCTTTGCATTCTTTATTACGCTCTAGGTTCTGTTGACATAGGCGGACCGAGCAGAGCGACGGCACGGAGGAATGAGGGGGAGAGAGGCAATGAAGGGCGATCGGGATCGCCTGAAGATGCCTCTCTTCTCCTCTTTTCTTCGGGGCAAGCTCCGCGACGGGAGCTTAGGTCAACAGAACCTAATGTCCTGTAAGTGCTCTGGCAGGATCTGTGCGACTTGCGCGAATGGCTGGGATAAGTGCGCCAATCCAGCAGAAGACAAGCGCCGCGCCGATGGCCATGAGGAACATCCAGAGGTCAAACGCAAAGAGCGTGTCAGGTTTAAAGGGGAAGTCCTGAACCTGTGAGGCAAAGACAGCGTCAATGGCTTTGGTTGTGCCAAAGCCAAGCAATGCTCCTGTGATGCCACCAAAGAGCCCGAGTAAGCTTGCTTCACTGAGGATGAGGAGCATGATCTCGCGGCGAGTGGCTCCGAGCGCGCGCATAAGCCCAATTTCGTGGCGTCGCTCCAGGATGATCATCAGGAAAGTGTGCATGATGTTGACCGCAGCGACAGCAAGAATAATGACGCTGATGAGGTTAAAGACGAGCGTAATCAGAAGGATAAGTAGACTGGCGCGCTGTGCATTTTCAAACTTGCTGGAGAGCGCATACCCCATATCCTCAACCCGTTTTGCTATGCCTGCGATCTGATCGTTGCTGCTCGCCTCAATCACGATCGCGTGATAATTCTTGCTGGTTTCCTTGTTGCCAAATTTTGCGTTCAGTCGTTTGACGTAGCCAATGGGCATGGTCACACCGAGGTTGATAGCTTTGCTAGAGAATCCAACAAGTTGCATTCTCTTTTTTTCGATCTTCTCTTTTGAGGCGGCTTTCCCGAGGAAGTAACTTTGACCAAAGATGGCGTCGCCACCAAGGCCAATGAGCATGCTTTCACTAAGTTTGGGGAGCTTGCTCATGGAGCCTGCGCTGCCCTGAAGTGCGGTGTGAATGCTGCCGTTGTAGATCTCAAGAAGCTGTGGAGAGATGACCACAGGAATGGGGATGGCACATGTGTTGGAGTTATCGCAGAACCCGAGGTTTCCGCAGGTCTGGCGTTGTGTCACAAGGTCCGCAGAGGAATCACAGGTGATGCCCTTGCAGATCTTTTCCTCACCGCAGGCAAATCCTGTTTCACAGTCACTATCCGATGAGCAGGCGATGTTGTCCCAGTCCTTGAACTCAAGGTTGCCACGTATATCATCCTTGGAGATGAGCGTGTCTGGAATACCATCGGCGACAAGCTCGACGCGCAGGTCATTGCCAATGAGTTGTTTTCCACCCACAGCGCCTGCGGGGAAGGTGAGGCGCATCTTTGGATAAACGCTCGTGACACCTTCAACCTGTTTGAGCTTTTCAACGAGGTCATCATCAAGGACCTTGGCGCCAAAGAGGCCCGAGTATTTCTTTTGTTCAATTTCGATCTGTCGCACGACAAAGACTTTCTCAAGCACGGTCTCCTTGATGCCTGCGCCAAGCGAGGTGAAGAAGAGGAGTGTGCTGATGCCGATAACAATTCCAATACTTGAGAAGAGGAAGTCGCGACGGTTGCGATTGACAGACTGCCAGACCAGTTTCGAGAGTTTGGCGGGGGTCATTTATGCCTCCTCGTGGTGATGTTGGACCATGTCATCCGAGATGAGTTTTCCATCTTCAAGGCGGATGATACGGCTCGCCATTTTTGCGACATGCTCCTCGTGTGTGACGACGATGAGTGTAAGGTTGTGTTCCTTGTTAAGTGATTGGAATAGCTCCATGATTTGTTCGCCTGTGAGACGGTCAAGGCTACCTGTGGGCTCATCACAAAAGAGGATTTTGGGGTTATTGTAGAGCGCACGAGCGATGGCGACGCGTTGCTTTTGTCCGCCAGAAAGCTCTGTGGGCTTGGCGTCTTGTTTATGCAGCAGTCCGACCTGGTCAAGGAGTGTTTGTGCGCGCTTGGTGGGGTCGATGTTCTTTTTGGGGTCGCGATTAAAGAACTCGGGGAGGGTGATGTTTTCGAGCGCGGTGAGGTGATCAAGCAGGTGAAATTGCTGGAAGATGAAGCCGAACTTGTCGTTGCGAAGTCTGGCGAGCTGGGACTCTTTGAGCTTTTCAAGCTGGTGGTCACCGATGGTGACAGAGCCCGTGAAGGAGGTATCAAGTCCGCCCATGATATTGAGCATGGTGGTCTTGCCCGAGCCGGAGGTGCCGACGATGGAGACAAACTGCCCCGAATCGATGGTGAGGGAGACGGACTGTAGGACATGTGTCTTTGCGTCTCCGTGGCCGTAAGTTTTGTTGAGATCTCGCAGGCAAATATTCATGTCGTAAGTGTAATGTGCTGATATGAAAGGTGTTTTTATAATGTAAGAGCGAGGATGAACACGACACCGTGTGTATGGTGTCGTGTTCATCCTCGCTCTATCTGATGACGATGAAGTGAGTCAAAGTCAAGGCTTACTTCTTCTCTGCACCACCTGTGGCTTTCAGTGTGAAGCGCAAGTTAAGGGCTTCACCACCATCGGTGTTATCAGTGGTCAAAGCGACCTCACCGATTTTGTTGAGGACATCGCTGACAGGAGTGTTGGCAGCAAGGAGGTTCACGATGGCGCTGACCTTGTCGATGTTGACGTAGAGACCGCCGTAAGGTGCGTCAGACGCGAACTGAGAGCCAAGCTCGCCAGACAGTTTGCCGTTGGGGGCTTTGCCGTTCATGAGGCTAAGAGCGTCAGCTTCTTTGAGTTCCTTGGCACCGAAGACGAGGAGGTTGTCCTTGACGTAGATAGCGCCCATTTCTTGTGGAAGCATGATGACCTGAACGCCGTCTTTTTCAACAGGAGTGATGCCTGCCTGTGCTTTGACCTTGTCGAGGAGCATGGTGATGTTCTTGGCATCCTTGAACTGAACACCAACAGCGAGGTTCAAGCTCTGGGCAGCTTTCTGAGGGTTGTTCATCGCGCCCATCATTGCGCCAGCGTTGAGGCCATAGAGGAAGATACCCACGTTACCTGTGAGGTTGTTGATGATGTCTTTCTCGATGTCGATCTGAGCTTGCTTACCCGCGTCCTGAAGGCCCTTGACGATCTGAGCTTTTTGCTCCTCGGGGAGGTTCTTCATGTAGTAAGCCCAGAGCTTCTCTGTGTTCAGAGAGGTACGGACACCCAGGAGCATGCTCTCGGAGGCAAATGGAGTGAAGGGGGACTTTGCGGTGGGCTTACCAAGCGCAGCAAGTTCCTTGTTTGTCGCTTCATCAGCACCGTAGAGCGCGGTGATTTTGAAGGACTGACCGTTCTGGTGGAGGCCAAGACCTGCGATCTGAGCTTCTTTTTCGAGGCGATCGTAGATTTCTTTGGTGCTTGGGTCCTGGTTCTGCTCGATTTCTTTGCGGAGCGCTTCGTTTTTCAGGATGGCCTGAATGTTTGCGAATGCGCCAACGGAGTAATCGGATGTGATACCCTTGGTGTACTGTGCAAACTGAGGTGTTTTGAGTGCGCTTTCAGCTTCCTTGGTTGCAGGAAGTTTTGCGACGAAGTCAGCCGCGCCAGAGGTGTCACCGTAGGTGAACTTCTCGTCGAGGACGCTTGTCGCGATGATGGCGAGCTTGCCATCGTGAAGCCATGCGATCTGCTCCTTGTCTTTGCCCATGACCTTGACTTGCTTTCCGCCGACATCCTGAGCCTTGGGAGCTTCAGTGGAGTCCATGGCTTTCTTGAGCTTTTCAGAGAGCATGGTGTCGAACTTCTGGCGATCTTCAACGAAGACCATGATCACGGTGCGGTTGTTCACGAAGGAGACAGAGAGGGCGGAGTTATCAGGGATGCCTGCCTGTTTCCAGGAGTTTGCATCCAGAGGATCAAAGCCGATCTCAGCTTCAACCTGCTTCTGTGTTGCGCCAAGCTCAGGGATTGCATCGCTGAGTGTGTTGATGTCGTTGAGGCTTGTTCTCATTTTTGCGACATCGCCGACAAAGAGAGCAGCTTCGGTGCCCGCAGGAAGTTTGGCGGCCATGGTGGAGATACGGCTATCCGCATCTTTGGGGATGCTGGCAGTACCTTTTTTGTCGCAGCCTGTGAAGCTCATGAGAGCGAACATGCCGATGGTTGCTGTAAGTGGCAGTGTACGAAGGAGTGTCATGTTCATGAGAGATACTCGTGTATGTGTGTTTCATAGTGAACTCTTGCCATTCAAGCGCGGTGCGTTGAGTTGATGCAAGAGCGTCTAGACAGTTGCAGTATTGATGATGTGTCACAGAGAACTTTAACCATGAAAGCAAGGCTTTATGATTGATAAATGTGCGCTGATGACCCATACGGCGGCACTTTACCCTTTGGCTTGCCAAAAAATCAAGGCAAACTGAACGATTAGTCACGCTTACGATGATCGTATTACGGTTTTTTTAAGGTCTTGAACTGATGTAACCATGTGTCTACTTGCGCGTGCGTGTTGAATTCAATGATGGAGAGGTGTTGGTGTTCGGGAAGTGCAAAGGCTTGAGGGTACTCACGTTGGCGTCGTTGCCATGTCTTGATAGCCCACCACAGTATTGAGTCTTTTGAGAACGTGCGGTCGAGGGTTTCGACGTTGTTGGTGTTGAAAAGCTCTTCGGCTGTCCACCAGCGTCTGAATGTCCTGATGAGGAGCTGTTTCATGACAACGATAAAGGGGAGGTTGAGCCAGATGATTGTGGTAGCGCGTGGCCAGACGATGTCACGACAGCTCCCGTAGTTTCCTGCAAGGACCCACGTGTTTTGTTGTGTGGCCTGCTCCACGAGGTTGCGTAGCTCCTCGGTGGATCGTGATTGCCAGTCGTCTTTCCAGCAGAGCTCATCCATTTCAATGCATGGATAATCAAGCAGTTTATGGAGCTTGATGGCGAGTGTGGATTTTCCTGAACCTGCTGAGCCAATAATTACAACGCGTTGTAAAGATTCAGGAATTTTTTGATGTGTCATCGGTATGCTCGCCTGGGTGCATGAATGAATGAATGAATGAATAAAAGAAGACGCCCCTGTAAGAGGCGAGTTTTTGTGAGCAAAAACTCGCCTCTTACAGGGGCGTCTTGAACAGGAGTTGTCGAGATGTTTATTCCGCTTAATAGACCCACTTGCTGATATCTTGTTTGACAAGTTGCATGCGTTGTCCGTTCCAGTTCCAGAGGTTCTTGGAGCCACGGCCTGCTTCATGGGCGATGGCGAAGCCTTCTTCATGAACCCAGAGCTGGTCATAGGGCTTATCTTCAAGATCCCACTGTGGGTCGACCTCACGATGCCAGATGCTCCACATCTCGTAGTGATGCTGTAGTTCATCGTCATGTTCAAGGGAGGTGTCTGCGAGGAAGGATTTCCACTGATGTTTGAGCAGACCGATGGCGCTTTGACTTTGCTTGTCGACAAGCTCTTTGAATGCAACTAGCCCGGGAATATCGGAGACAAAGACAAAGATGCGGTCTGACACGGGCGATGTGTCGAGCACAGGATAACGCTCGTGTGCTTCAGGGCTGGCGGCCCATTCAAGGAACTCAAGCATGGAGCCACCGCTGATGCGTCGCTGCCAGTTATGCAGGGAATGGAGCATGTGTCCATCAGGCATCGGTCGCTCAAGAGGCGCATGTTGTGTGGTGTAATCGTGGAGTTGTTGTCGCCATGTAATCGCGTTGGAGTTCATAGAGCAGCTCTTTGTATAGACGAGTGATGTGCAATGGTGCGTCATGTGGCGTGCTGGACCACAGATGATGATCTCCTACGCCATGATACGGTTCAAGGCAAGCTCAGAAAGAGACTGTATTAGACGTGCTCCATGGTCTGGAGTAGCGCTGCTCCATGGAGCAGCATTTTATGTCATGGCGATGTCGTGTTTCTGTACATCGTATGCATGTGAATAGATGTGGTTTTGGTGTAAGTGTTTGTTTTTGTTGTGTTTTGTGTTTTTGTGTTTTTGTTTGGCACGGTGTCTGCACAATAGGTGAATCGTTCGACGACATACTGACTACATGATTGAACGTAGTCTGATTTATTGACCCAATTTCACTTGAGTGGAGTATTAAACATGAATAGTCCTCAGATCCTTAAAGCACTTGGCCTGACACTTCTGACTTCAACCGCGTTGGTTGCCTGTGATCGTGATGAGCGCATCGACGAAACCTCGGCACCCACAACAGTCTCGAGCAACTTGACGGCGATGTCTGATGGTATGGTCGCCACACTTGAGCCATTCCAGGCTGAAGAAGCGTTTGGCGTCAGCGGCGAGGAGTTCTTTGGTGGTGGTGAAGTGTGTACCTCAACCTATGATGAGATGGATAACTGGAGTGAAAGCTGCGCTCCTGGTGAGCCTGTGGATCTCGACGCTGAGTTTGGTGAAGCTAGGGGTGTTATTCTGGATTACCTCAGTAACAATGTCTTTATTAAGGCGCATATTGAGGACCAATCAAGGCGTGAGATCACGTACTTACTTCAGGGCAAGAATGTGTGTGCACCTTTGAAGGACAATGCTGAAGCCTTTGGTGAGTGTTCCCTTGTAGTGGACGATGCCGAGATGCGCCTTGTGGTGACCTCACCCGAGGATGGAGATATCGACATTGATGTGTTCCTTGGTAAGAACAAGCGTTACAACCCCTTGACATTGAACGTGTGGCAGGATCGCATTGGCGTACAGGGTGATCTGGATAACATTTCCAAGAGCGCAAAGTTGTTGGCAAACATTGTCGGCGAGGACCTGTCCGAGGATCTTCCTCCTGTGATCGAAGGTGTCTTCAAGGTTGAGCTGATCAAGACAGGTACAAAGAGTATGGCGCTTGAAGCATCCGTGCTTGAGACAATCAAGGTCGCAGATCCTGAGTTGAAGTACGATGTCATGGTGGGTGTGGCGCAGCCTGCAAGTCGCTGGACCGTGGACGGCTCAAGTAAAAAGCTTGTGTTAGATTCTGACATTGGCGCATCACATATTGAGTTTCCTGCGTTTGATGTGGCCTATGGTGAGGATGGTGCTGAAGAGACCAGCGGCACAGAGATCATTTATAAACTCTTCACAGGTGGTGCTTCTGCGCATGTGGAGTTTGATGTGGTGAATGAAGAGCTCTCCTTTAACAATGTGAGCATGAAGGCTGCCGAGTCTGGCATGTTTGTGAATGGCGAGAAGATCTTCTTTATGACGCTCTCTGATGCGATCAGTGGCATGATTTCAGCGCCCCAGGATGGAGAGGTTCAGGTGGATGTCTCGGCTGCGTCGCTGGCCATGAACTTTGCAGGACAGAACCTTGCTGATGATGTGATTGAAGATCTGTATCTTGAGGATTGGACGATGAATGAGCAAATCACGGTGGCAGTGACAGGGGATGCTCCCTCGTTCCTCTTCCAGGAGGATGGCGATCACCTCAAGGTTCTTTCAGGAGCGTTGACCATCAGTGCAGCGCAACGAGATGTGTCCATTACAGTGTCTGCGGACCAGTGTTTGCTGGATACCTACGATTACACACCTGCTGAGCCCTGTGCTGCGGACGCAGAGGAGTGTGTTCAGCCTGAGGAAGAAGAGTATGACGATCATATCTTCGCTTATCTTGAAGGTGGTGCGTGCGAATAAAAAAATGATTTAAATCAATAGATTATATTGATGTTTGGGTCGGGCTGTTGTGGAAGCAACAGCCCGACTCTTTTATTTTAAACCATGTTGTGGTTGTGTAGGCCTGTCATGAACTCAAGGAGGCAAGCGTGACACAGGAAAAGAAGCAAGCGTTGACATTATGGGAGGCTGCCAAATCGGTGGGGCAGTCCTCAATGGCGGGGATTTTATCAAGTCTCATCTGGAGCAAAGATCCATTCGCCACACATGAGCCCCCTGTGGGAGACGCTCGGCTTTACAAGGCCACCACATCCACAGCGCACCAGACAGAGGGTGCGCCACGTTGGGAGAAGACTTCGGGACAAGAGCTGCGCGTGATGACCTGGAACGTGAAGTATTCAGGTGGGCGTATTGATTTCTTTTACGATGGTTATGGCGATCGGGTCCTGATGCGTGCCGACGAGGTGCTTGAAAACCTTGAGAAAATTGCGG
>CATLTV010000088.1 GCA_950059285.1 uncultured Pseudomonadota bacterium
CCATAGGGATGATTTTTGCTATCGCTGCCGCATTCGTGCCGGAAGTGGATAAGATAAAATCAATGCTTACCCGCCCACTAATGTTTATTTCATGCGTTTTTTTCAGCCTTCAAGACTTACCCGAAGAATATTGGCCGTACTTAACTTGGAACCCTCTTGTTCATTTTAATGAACTAGCTCGTTACGCTTGTTTCGAATCCTATGGCACTAATGGTGTTTCATTAGGTTTTGTAATTGAGATTACCATTATTTTTCTCTTTCTAAGTCTTTCGATGTATCACATCACATGGAAGAAGGTGTTGTCACGATGATAAGAATTGAGAATTTAACTAAGAGCTACCCCAGTAAAATGGGCCCCCAATATATTTTCAAAAATTTGAATTTTGATTTCCCAACGGAAAATAATGTCGCAATTTTAGGTAAAAACGGTGCAGGTAAATCCACGCTTATCAAGACACTCCTTGGATTGCTTGACTTCCATGGTGGTCGCGCCTCTGTGTTGGGCTACCAGCTCCCACAACAAAAGGTTGAGATCAGGCAAGCGATCGGCTACATGCCAGAGAACGACTGCTATCTCCCTTACATGACTGCGATTGAGTACGTCAGCTTTGGCGGCGAACTCACAGGCATGCCTCGCAAAGAAGCGTTCCGACGCGCGCACGAAATCCTATACTATGTGGGGCTGAAAGAGGCGCGCTATCGCAAGCTCGCAGGCTTCTCCACAGGTATGAAGCAGCGCGTCAAGCTTGCCCAGGCGCTTGTACATGGCCCTCGTCTTGTCTTTTTGGATGAGCCCACCAACGGACTTGACCCCAAGGGCCGCGATGAGATGCTTCAGCTCATCAATGATGTCAAAGCGCGTGGCGTCAACATCGTCCTCTCCAGTCATATCCTCTCGGATGTGGAGCAAGTGTGCGACTCCGTGATCATGATGAATCAAGGTGAGATCGTGTATAGTGGCGCGATTAACACATTGAAGGATGATGGGAAGTTTGTGCTTGAGATCATGACGCGCGACAAGCCCGATGAGCTCCTCGAGCTTCTGAAAAAACATAGCTTTAACGCCGTACAACAGGGACTCAAGCTCAAGGTCACGCTGGATCGCAAGGATGACTCACAGGAGATCCTCAAGCTCACTCGCGAGCACGACATCCAACTGCGACACTTTATGCCCGCCGAACTCACACTTGAAGCTGCATTCCTCGGGCTCATTGATGAACACAACACAACTCACGCTTAACTGCCACATCACCTGCAATCAGAGACGTCATGGCAATTCATGAACAAAACTATGTACGCTATGAAGGCGTGCTGAGAACCGATCGCGCAGCCTGGACGATCGCACGTGCCAGCCTCCGCACTTACTGGGGTCTGACACGCACCAAGATCGTGCTGCTGATCCTCTGGCTCATGCCCCTTCTCTTTATCATCGGTGTATTTGGAGAGTATGCGCTCACCAACTCCTCCGTGGGACAGCTCACCGACAGCGTGAAGAGCGCTCCTGGCGCAGGCCCCGTGACCTGGTTCATTCAGCTCTCAATGATTAGCCTCGCGCTCCTCTTGATGTCCAGCGGTTGCGGCGTCATCTCGGATGACCTGCGCTACAAGACGTTCCAGCTCTACTTCTCGAAACCTATCTCCAGGCTGCAATATGGCATCGGTAAATTCCTTGGCCTCTTTGCATTGGGGAGCCTGATTACCATCGTGCCAGGATTTATGATCGGCGCGCTGCGTGTGGTCTTTGCCATGCGCACAGACTTTGGTGAGGTGATCGCAAAACAGGTGGGCATCGGGATGCTCCTCCTCACCTGTGCTACAGCGCTGTTCTGCATCATTGTCATGGGCATAAGCGCATTGACCGAACACACACGTTATGTGGTCCTCTCCTGGCTTGGACTGTTAATTGTGCCAAGCTTGCTGAACTCCATCATCTCACTGGCTTCTGAACAAAATCCAGCGTCCGACCTCGTGAGCATCACGGGGAACATCTGGCTTGTCTCTCAGATCACACTCATGGACCAGAGCTATGACTTTCCTGTGGTCGCGCCCTTTATCATCCTCCTCGCTGTGTGTGGGCTCGGGGCTGCTTCACTGGCGCGAAGAATCTCTCGTCTGGAGGGCGTGGCATGAATCAAAAACAACACGAAACGCAACAACCTCAGGTGCCAAAGATCGGACATGGTGACGTCGTCATCAGCGCACGTCGTATCTCGCTCTGGTACGGTCCTGTCATTGGTATTAACAACATCAGCGTGGATCTTTGCCAGGGCGTCATCGGCCTTCTTGGCCCAAACGGCGCAGGTAAATCCACCCTGATGAAATGCCTCACAGGACAACTTACCCCCAAGACGGGCACAGTCTCCATCCTTAAAAAGAACATCCACACGGATGCCTCCGTCTTCATGCAAATTGGCCTCGTCCCCGAACAGGACGCGTTTTACGAAGATATGAGCGCGCTCCAGTTTGTCACCTATCTCACCAGACTCCAGGGATTCACTGCACATGATGCAGAAAAACTCGCCAAGGACGCGCTCGGTGAGGTCGCGCTGACAGACCGTCAAAACGATGCGATCCGCTCATTCTCAAAAGGGATGCGCCAACGCGTCAAGATCGCGCAGGCGCTGGCACACAAGCCAAATGTGCTCTTCCTTGATGAACCTCTCACAGGCACCGATCCTATCGGTCGCAGACACATCATCGACCTCGTCAAGAAGATGGGCGATGAAAACAAAACCGTTATCGTCTCCAGTCACGTCCTCCATGAGGTCGAACAAATGACAAGCGATATCATGCTGATTAATCGTGGTCGCATCCTCGCAGATGGCAACGTGTATCACATCCGCAACATGATTGATGACCACCCCCATAGCATCAACCTTGAGGTCTCTGAACCACGTAGGTTTGCTGCTCTGCTCGCTGAGTACGAGGATATCGTCTCGATCGAGTTCACCTCTCGAGGGCTTCAGGTCGCGACCAAAAAACCTGATGAGTGTTACGCACGCATCCCTGCGCTCGCGCTTGACCACAACATCACCCTCCACGCCATGAGCTCACCTGACAACAACCTGATGGCCGTCTTCAAATATCTTGTCAACTGATCACATCGTTCAGCTTCACACCCAAGGTCCCCCATGAGTGCTTCCACACAGTTGCAACGCAATATATCATCCGCATCCATCCTCCCTGCGCTGATCACTGCTCAGCTCAAGATGACCTTGCGCGCGAAAAAAACGATTGCATTATTCATCGTCCAACTCATCCCTGTGATCGCAGCGCTCTTCTACGTGATCCTCAGAGACAGCGATGGACTCACACTCTTTGGCAACATCGTTGAACATATCTCATTCCCCTTCCTTGTCCCTCTGGTCGCCCTCTTCTATGGAGGCCCCACCATCGTCGACGAAATGGAAGGAAGAACACTCACGTACTTGACATTGCGTCCAATACCCAAGGCGATGATCTTCATGGGCAAGCTCATCGCAGGATGCATCGTGGGAAGCGCGCTTGTCGCCATTCCACTCCTGCTGCTCTTTGTCACATGCCTTGTGACCTCGGAGGATATGGGCGCGGCACTCCCCTCCATGCTCCAAATGCTTGGTGGCGCAACACTTGGCATCATCTGCTATACCACCGTCTTTGCCACGCTAGGGGCAATCTTCACCAAGAGCCTGATCTCCAGCATTATTTATTTTGTTGTCTTCGAAATGGTGCTCGCCACACTCCCCGTCCTGGAGCTTCTGAGCATACGCTACTACCTGCGCACCATCGCAGAATTCAACGCAGGCAACAGACTTGGATTGCTTGAACAGTTTATTCTCGATAAACCTATCGTGCTCCCAGTCTGGTCGGGCATCCTGGTGATCTTGCTTGTTACCATCACCGCCGCACTGGTGGGCTCCTTTGTCTTCAAAGAAAAACAATACGTTGTTTAGGTTCTATTGACATAAGACTTTAATCCCTCTTACCACAACTTATGAGGTCTTTATTTTGACTGCTACACTTCAACTTAAAACAGCTCCAGTGACAGAGATCACCACAGATATCCTGATCTCCTTCTTCTACTCGGAACAGTTCACTGCCGAGCATGACGTCCTGACTCAAATCAAACAGCTCACCACACTTGATGTCACCGAGCTCGCCAAGGATGAAAAATTCGAAGCCAAAGCAGGTCAAACACTCCTGCTGCGTGGCCTCGCTGGATTCCCCACACAACGTGTCTTGCTCGTTGGACTTGGTGCCTCCGATGACGCCACAGTCGCCACTACACTCGATGCAGCAGCACAGGCCGCTCGCGAAGCTCGCGGTACAAAGGCAACCACAGCCTCCATCGCCCTCCCCTCCGATGACGCTGCTGTGGTTGAAGCCATCGCCACAGGTCTTAACCTTGGCGCCTACCAGTACACCACCTACATGACGAGCAAGGAAGACAGCTACAAGGGCATCAAGTCCATCGACCTTCTCACCACAGAAGCGTTGAAAGACACGCTCTCTCGCGCGCAAATCCTCTCCGAAGCTGTGGCGCTCACACGTGATGTCGTCAATATGCCTCCTCAGGATCTCTACCCCGAGTCCTTTGCTCAGGAAGCGATCAAGGTCGCCGAGGCACATGGTCTTGAACACACCATCTTTGATGATCACACACTTGAGGAAAAAGGGTTCAACCTCCTCATGGCCGTGGGCAAAGGCAGTGATAAAAAGCCCCGTCTTATTCACCTCACCTACACTCCTGACAATGGCGAATTCCACCACACCATCGCGTTTGTGGGTAAAGGTGTCACCTTTGATACAGGCGGAAACAACATCAAAACAGGCTCCTACATGTACCACATGCACTCCGATATGGCGGGTGGTGGTGCAGTGCTCGGAGCGGCCAAGGCAATCGGCGCGCTCAAACCTGCTGGTGTCAAGATTCACTTCCTCATCGCTGCGGCTGAAAACTCCGTCAGCGGTAACGCCATGAGGCCCAACGACATCTACAGAGGTTATGGCGACAAAACTGTCGAAATCGGCAACACCGACGCCGAGGGTCGTCTCTGCCTCGCTGATGCGCTCGCTTACGCCGAAGAGCTTGGCTCGGAGACCATCATCGACCTCGCCACACTCACAGGCGCATGTGTGGTCGCACTTGGCGATTACACCTCTGGCATGTTCACAGACTCCGACGAGCTTTACGCCGATCTCCAGGCATCGATTGCACAGAGCGGCGAGGACTTCTGGAGACTCCCTCTCCACAAGAAGCTTGATAAGCAGCTCGACAGTCAGGTGGCTGACATGAAAAACATCGGCGGCAGCTCAGGTGGTGCCATCACCGCCGCGCTCTTTTTGAAGCGCTGGGTCACCATCCCACGATGGGCACACTTTGATATCGCTGCGCCCGCTTACTTCGACTCACCCAAGGGAACCATGGCCGCTGGCGGCACTGGGTTTGGTGTAACCACACTGGTCAACCTCGCCGAGACCATCGGAAAACAAAAGTAGAATCAAGATGATACAAAAAAGGGGCGAGGAATTGCTGCGCAATTCCTCGCCCCTTTTTTGTATCATCTTGATGCTTTATTCAAACTCATACATCGTCACTGAAGGTTGTGACTCTGCTGTACAAGATCCAGACTCATCCTTCTTACCCACAACCACAACCTCGGTGGTATGCACGTCACCACCGCAATTGAAGTCAGCCTGCGCACGAATGCGGTAGACTTTATTACCCTCGGCATCTTCTTCAAGTGTCCCAGAGTAAGCAAAGTAACTTGGATCAGGTAATGTGGCGCTGTACTTTGCAAACGCATCCTTGGCGCTGAAGTTCACGCCTGTCTTTGCGCCACCGCAGAACGAACCAACCTGAGCTGTGGGTGCAAACGCAGGAGGAAACTCACAGGTGTCTTGCCATGAATATTCTGCTGCGGACTGCAACCTGACGAGGGTCATTGCAGATTCGGAAGTCTTGGACTTCTTCACCGAGCGGAGAAATGCAGGTACTGCAATGGCACCAAGGACTCCACAAACGGGAATGGAGAGCGCAACAATTGCGCCAAGTACAATAAGTACGGTGACCCATGTTTTTCTTTTCTTGGGTGGTGTGTCGAGCGTCATGAATCCTCCTGAACTCACTTGAATATTAAAATCAAAAACAAACTATCTAATATAACGTCTCTGGCGATGATAGATACTTAAGTTGTCAAGCTCATCAGGAGTTTGTGAAAACACAACCCACGATACTCTCAGGTAAGCTAACCCCCAGCTATCAATCAAGACGCTGCATTGAGGCCGAGCTTATAGCAAAAAAAATTGCGCCTTCCAAATGGAAGGCGCAATTTTTAACGTTCGTACCGTTCATCCCTAGTGAAGGACGTCCTTCAGACGAAGGCCTTCATCACGAAGGAACTGAGTGAGTCCTTTTTTGGACACTGTGCGCAATGCACGAGCGCTCAAACGGACGCGGACCCAACGGTTCTCTTCGGGGAGGAAAATACGCTTGCTCTGAAGGTTAGGGAGCTGACGCATTTTGGTTCTGTTTTTAGCGTGTGATACGCGGTTGCCGACGAGGGGCTTCTTGTTTGTCAAGCTGCACTTGCGAGCCATGGCGCTCTCCTTGCTTATCTAAAATCGTTTATGAAAACTTGATGTCTCTTCCAAATCTTTATCCCACAGCCCTGCAATTACGCTCAAGAGCCTCCCACATACAGGCTCAAAATCACTCAAGGCTGTCACATGTCTTATCAACAACAAGGATAAATTATTGCTCTTATTCTCACACCTTGGGGTGGACAAGAGGCACGACAAATTGGCAGAGCATCCGCATCTTGTCAAGTCCTCAGCGTTAAAGTTGAAGAATTCTTGCTGTAAACCTGACATCACGAGACACAAAACCACCTAAAAACAAAAACTTATACATCAAGACACCAGACCACACCCTCCTGTAAGAGCTGCGCTAACTGCTCATGACCCCATGTTGGAATCCGATCAGACAGATCACCTTCAGCTCGTAAATCATCAAGAATCTGTACTGTCATGTCATCACAAAGCTGAATTACCAGCTCACCTTGCGCATCAATCATGCGCAACAGGATAAACTCCTGCTCGGGGTCCTGGCCAAAGTCTTGCTCCAACACAGCCTCCAAAATCGCCGCCCGAAAACGTCCGTATTTCACAGACTTGTTCACGCTCAACCTCTCGGGGTGCGCGAGCGCATCCTCCAAATCCACGGCATCTTTTGATAGCGTTGCAGCATGTTCATCATGGCGTGGCCACGCCACAAGCATCGCCTCCAACCTCACCACCTCGGCGTAATCAAACTCCCCTCGTACATCTGACATGTAGCTTGCCAACCTGTCCAACAATGGGCCTCGACGAGCAAAGTGAGGATCGGTCAAGAACCCCTCGAGAAAATGTCCTGCGTCAACCTGAGCTCCTGCGAGCGCATATATAAAGGTCGGCGCGGCGCTCTCAACGCCCTCGATCACTTGCTGTAATTCGCGCGCAGCGCTCTGTGCAGATTGTACGTTCAACACGTCATGACCCACGGCGCACACCATATCCGTCAGGTGCTCGGGGAGGCTTGATGAGAGCATACCCAACGACGCCTGCAACTGCTTGATACAAATGTCTACCTGCTCCCTGTCAGGCGTGTCGCGCAGAGCCTCCTGGCCGAGCAACTGGATAAACGGCATGAGTTGAGCTTCAACAAGACGATAGGTATTGGGATCTTCAGCCACATACTCCATCAAATACAGTGCCCTGTAGCCAAGATCCTGGATGGCGCGTCGCTCCTGTCCCACGATAATCTCCTGCTGAGAGAGTGCAATCTCACCACCATAAAGGGAGTTAGCCACAGAGAGCACCTGATCCATGTAGCTATCCATGGAATCAAAGTAATCCTTGCCTGGTCGCATAAACATGTCGATCCACTGACCAAACGTGTGCGCAGTAAGCCTCTTCCAGTGTGAACGCACATAACCAAGCGCATCACTTGACGCGTTTAGATTCTTGTACAACGCAGGCGTGATCTTGCCCTGTTGGAACTCCTGAACGCAGGAGCGCCACTCCAGAGAGAAGTGTTCAAGGGACTGAGAGAGGAGATCCATGGTGCGAGGCAAGTGTGCATCAGACCAATCATTTTCCCAGTAAGGACGAGCACTTGCAACAGCCTCACAACGAGGACACTCCTGCAAGGGGGGATCATTATAATGGGCATGTTCGGGGCATCGCGTGCGAAGGATCTCATCCAACGCGTACCAGTGCACCACAGGAAGTAGCTCCGCGAGTCGCGCGCCAAGGTATGCATCAAAGCGTGATTGCTGAGGGTGCCAGAAGAACCCCACTGCGCCATGCAACAGCTCATGCGAGCGCCATTTTCCACGGTAGTTGGGATTGTACGCAGGGATGGGGCCATCAAGAAAGAAGGAGTAATACTTGGGTTCGTTGAGCACACCATCTTGCCACACAGTGGGTTCATGACCATGCTGCCAAACCTCTGCATCAGGTTGGAGGTGTGCCGCAGGAGGCATACGCAATCGACGCTCATGATAGCTCATCATCAGGCCACGCTTGAGTCCCAACAGACCTGCACGCAGCGCAAATGGTGACGCGGTCAGCTCGGCGACAATGTCAGCAGGAAGCACGGTGTGTAACATGGAGCGCAGCTCGGACTTGTCATCCTTGACCTCATCCAACGTGGCGATTGCGAGGAGTTCACGGTCAAACTCGACCTGTTCTGTGGCGTTATCCAACAACACCATGTGTGCGAGATCAAGCTTACCATCCTGTGTGGTTGAAAAACGTGGCTGCGCATGAATTTTGTGTTGTGTCATCGATTCTATCTCACATCATGTTAAGAAACATCGCTCCGAATACCCTTGTTATGACAGCAGGTTCCAGAGGTGTTGAGGTCATTGTTGCTTCCATTGTGATGGCGTCATTCCAGTCCAGCGTTTGAACGCTCTCAAAAAAGCACGGGGCTCGGAAAACGAGAGCATCCAGCAGCACTCCTGCACGGAGTAGCCACGGCTCAGATAACTCTTGGCGAGTTCTTCCTGCGTCTCTTGCACAATCCCGCTAAACGAACAACCCTCATCTCGTAAGGATCGTTGTAATGCTCTTACAGACACGCCCAGTCGTCGCGCATATATGTCCACATGAGGACGTTGTTGGCTTGGTAAATCCTGGAAGAGGAGCTGCTTGATTCTGGCCGTGTAGGTGTCGGGCTGAACCTCCCCGAGCCTGGTGCTTGCAACCTCGCGAAAGTAAGCGTGGAGAAGCGCGTCTGCTGAGACGATCTCGAGGTCAAGACTTTCAGGAGCACAACAAATCATCAAGAAAGGAGAATCAAATTGAACACTTACACCATCACCAAACATACCGACAAACGCTTGCAGCTGAGAGGCATCGTCAGGTCGTGGCATACACAAATGGACTGAATCAATGCCAAGCGAAGTACCTTGAGCAAGCAGTGAATTTGTCCCATGAATACAATCGAGCGCCACAAGCACACCGAGGATCTCATGCGCACGGCGACGCGTACCAAACGCTTGCCAACAGACACGAGACATGTCCGTATCGTGTTCAAGCCAGAAGTTCTCACCCTCACTCCAGAGCGTGCGGTATTGCACGAAGCGTTCAAACGAATCCCTGACTGTTTTACTTGTGTAGAGCAAGTAACCGAGCACATCAAAGTGCTCGATATCCCAGTGTTGCATCAGGGACAAAAACCAGAGCGGGTCATCAGAAGTAAGCCTCTGATCAATCGCCTCAATCAGGCGATAGAATGCGAGCACATCAAGGCGTAGTTGAGCCTGCATGAGCGCCTCACATGTAAACCCAAGCTGGGTTTGTGCGAGGCTTTCTTTTTCGTCGTGAGTTAGTGGCAGTGCGTGCAGCAGGAGCGCAGCGGGTTTGGCCATCATCTGGGGAGCGTGCACAAGAGATCCTACTTTGGGTGTCGTCAACAGTCCATGATCTGGCGTGAGGAGTCATACACAACATCGCAGCATGTGCTGAATATGTGTGGTGAGCAGAGGGACAACCTCTGACCCATCACACCTTAAACCTTAGTCACAAGGAGCAGCTCATGTCACGAAGCATCTACATCCCCGAGCAGTGGTACCCCATTGAAGAAGCGCGTAAAGTCACGCGCAGCAAACCGCACCGCATCAAACGCCTTGGCATGGAGTTGGTGTTATGGCGAGGCACGGACAACAAGGTGAGAGTACATCACGCCGCGTGTCCACACCGAGGTGCTGATCTTGGTCTGGGTACGATCAACAAGGAGCGAGGCTGTATTGTATGTCCTTACCATGGCTTCGAATTTCATGAAGGAGGCCACTGCACACATATGCCCTGTGAGGGTAAGGGAGCAAAGATCAGAAAGGATCTCAAGCTTGAGCTATTTCAAGTGCGAGAAGAGCAAGATCTGATCTGGTTGTGGTATGGCGACACAGAACCTACCGAGGAGTTGCCATTTTTCAAGGATCGTAACCTTGAGGAGAAGCGTACCGAGGCGATCACAACCTTTGCGTGGCCAGTCAGTTTTACGCGTGTCATTGAGGGCATGTTGGACATTCACCACCTGCCCTTTGCTCATGGCAAGTATGTCTGGGGCGTGGGTCCGCTGCTTGATCCATACGAGGCGACGATCGAGAAAGGATGTATTGTGCAGAGCAAGGGCACGTTACGTTATCCCGAGAAGGAGTCAGGATTTACCACGGAGCTTGATCTGTATTTTCCAGGCATGTTGTACCTGAAGCTTGGCGCGTCGGTGTATGCGGGCGTGTATATGTGTCCAGTGGATGAGCAAAACACGTGGGGGTATATCAGTTATCATCAGACATCGCTGACATTACCGTGGGTTGGCAAGTGGTTTACGCGAGTCATGTTATGGTTTGAAATGACGTTTGTTCAGCATGATGATCGGCGCCTATTGCTCTCCTCTGAACCTCAGATGGTAGACATTCGCGACGATCGGCTCGTGCACGCGGACAAGGCGATCGCGCTCTGGTACAAGCTCCGTGCGCAAGCGCTGGAGTCAGCGCAGAAGACCGATGGATAATCTTACAATGTGTATGATCAAGAACGGGTTTTCAGGGTGGTCACAGGCAAGTCAAGAGCACGGCATTGGAAAGGAGTTCTGGAGGGTTCGATTGAAGGGATAAGCAGGTTGCACTCTTCAAAGATGCAGAGTAGAGTTGTCGGCAGTATGGATCCCAAGTAGACATTTTCATATTATGTGGGAGCCATAATATATTTCGTGCACAACACCTTGTTTATTCAATAGAGAGTACACGCGTGGAAGAGGGAAAAATCCCATCAGATCTTTTTGCAACAGCAGAGCCAAATAGCGATGAGCCACCAACTCACCTTGGTTTAAGGCTTGGAGCAGGTCGTCTTGGTGCGGGAGCATCCTCGTCGCTGGATGTCCCTGAAATTCCAACCGAAACTGAAGCTGGCTTAGCAAGAGCTTCACATCGTTTTCGTAGGCTGAACGCCAAGACCTCCAATATTCAGGGGATGTCACTTGATCAAAAGAGTGACATCAAGCCATCTACCAATGCTCAGTTTGTCCTCGAGACGCTTGGCAATGAAGTCAGCTATGAGCGTAGTGAATATCTTCTTGAAGAGGTCGATGAGCAACCTGTCCGAGCGATCGCACAAGCTCCTGCGTCAAAGACTCTTCAGTGTTCGCACTGCAACGCCACAAACCCTGCTGGTGTAAGGTTCTGCGTCCAGTGTGGCGGAAGGCTCAACAGCCCAGCACTTGCGCCCGCGACACAGATCAAGCTTGAAACTCGCCAGCCCCCACCCGCCACCGAGGCCTCGCGTCAGGCTAACCCCTGGGACATCGTCCTGATCTCCATCAACGAGGATGGCTCCGATGGGATGGTGATCCGTCTTGAGTATCTTGAGACCACGGTCGGTCGTGATGGCGACACACGCTTCCCCACCGATGCGTTCCTCTCCCCCAAACATGCGCGTCTGCACATCCGAGATGGCAGGCTGTTCATTGAAGATCTCTACAGCCTCAACGGCACATTCTTGCGTCTGCGCGATGAGGTCAAGCTGACCCCTGGTGATACATTCCTCGCAGGTCGTCAAGTCCTTCGCTTTGAACGCTTCGAACAGTCCTTCTCCTCAAAGACCAAGTCCAGCGATGGCACCCGCTACATGGGCAGCCCCTCCCCTGGTGGCCAGTTCAAGATCCTTCAGGTCGGTATCGGTGGCATCGTACAAAACATCTACTGCCTCCCCGAAGTTGGCGCTGTCCTCGGTCGTGAAAAAGGCGATATCATCTTCCCTCACGACAAGTTCATGTCCAGCCGCCACGCTCAAATCTATACGGGCGATGATGGCAACTGCTACCTGGTTGATCTCACCTCATCAAACGGAACATGGATCAAGATCTGGGACCGCACACCGCTTCAACACAATGATTATATCTTCATGGGACAACAGCTCTTCAGGATCCATATCAAGGACCCCAAGTAGCCATTAACTCCCCAGAAACAGACAAAAAAAGAGCCTCAATGAGGCTCTTTTTTTATGTTTTTGTAAAAAGTCAGTACTATCGCAATTTTCTACTAAAAATCTAGTTGACAGCATCGCACTCTGCTGACATGTATAGAGGCCCTCCGCTAGGGGGAAAACTCATAAAATAAATCAATGAGTTAGCGTTTTATATTATCGCCTTATAGAGGTTCTTCCTCTTCATGTTACCTAGTGGTAGGTAACTATCCCATCAGGGAGTTTTTAACTCCTTGATACTGTACACTAAAAGACTAGAAAAGAGGTCTATCCATGACAAAGTCTGAGCTTATTGAAAAGGTCGCAGACCGTATCAACATGCCCAAGAAGCGTGCAGAAGAAGTCGTCAACGCCTTCTTCGATTCCATGTCCGACGCACTCCTCCAGGATGAGCGTATTGAAGTTCGTGGCTTCGGCAGCTTCTCCCTTCGTGAATATGACTCTCGCACAGGCCGTAACCCTCGCACAGGTGAAAAGGTCAAAGTAGACGAGAAGCGCTCTGTTCACTTCAAGGTTGGTAAGGAACTTCGCGACGCTGTTGCTGACGTCAAGATCTAAGAAGACCGCCTGAAAGAATAGAAAAAGGGCCTGATTCATATATGAATCAGGCCCTTTTTCTATTCTTTCAGGCGGCAAAAAAATTAAAGGGGCGGCCTGTTGTTTTCAGCAACGGGCCGCCCCTTTGATTTTTTCACTCACTCACATACCTGGTTGATGCACTGCTCGGGGAACACACAGTCATTGGAATCAATGCACTCCACGCCGCGCTGACAGATGCCACCAATACACAGCTCACCAAACCCACAGTCAGAGTTCAACATGCAACCTTGCACGGTGGTGTCCTGACAGGAACCAAACTCACACACCTCTCCAGTGGCACAGTCCACGTCGCGGTTGCACTCCGCAGGAGGAATGAAGAAGCAGCTACCAGCAAAGCAGCTCTGCATGGGAGGACACTCGGAGTCTTCCTCACAGCCACCAGGTGTCTGACACTTGAAGTTAATACACTGTGATGGCGCAGGACACTCGCTGGAGTCACCACAGAAAGGCTCAATCACACAACGGTTGGCAATACACTCAAAGGTGTTCTCACAGTCAGAGTCCGTGGTGCAGGAGCTTGGCTGACAGTAACCAAACTCGCATTGCTCTGTCGCCGCACAGTCATCATCAACCTGACACTGAGGGTTGAGAATGCACACATTGCCAGAGCAGAAGGTGCCTGCGCTACAGTCCGCATCACTCTGACAACCTGACAACGCACTACATGTGGAGCCCACACAAATCTGGCCAGAAGGGCAGTTGGAGTTATCCGAGCATGATGTCTCTGTAATGCATGCACCGCTGAACAGATCACAGATGGTGCCTGGTGTGGTGCAATCTGCATCCTTACGACACTCGGGCGCGGTCTGACATGTGCCTGCGTTACATTCGCGGCCCGGGAGGCAGTCGCCATCCACAACACACTGCTGAGGTTGTGCCTGACACTGACCATTGACGCAGCTCTCACCCACACCACACTCATTATCAAAGCGACAACCTGGAACCACCACAGCTTCACAGATGCCTGCATCAGAGCAGAACTCTCCATCACGGCAGTCAAAGTCATTGACACAGAACAACGGTGCAAATGTGCACTGATTGTTCACACATGCAAACTCGGGGGAGCAATCTGCATCGCTCATACATGCAGGAGCCTCTTCACAGGCACCGTTGACACACTCCTCTGTAGGAGCACAGTCAGCATTATCAAAGCACACGCTTGCAAAGGGCACACACTGGCCCTGCACACAGCTCTCATCGTCAGCACAGTCGTCGTCAACAACACAGGAGTTGTCTGGCTCGCAGATCTGACCCACGCAGCTTTCTCCAGCCGCACAATCGGAGTCAGCTGTACATTCACCCACGAACTGGCACTGGAAGTTCACACAACGCTCACCAGGACCACAGTCAGCGTTCAACTGACACCCTGGGTTAGGGATACAGAAACCAAACTCACACACCTCGCCACGATCGCAGTCGTTGTCGCGAGTGCAGTCGGGTGGAGGGAGCGGAATGCACACACCTGCCACACAGCTTGTTGTGAAGGGACACTCGGCATCGCTCTGACAACCGCCTGGTGTTTCACACACATTGTTCTGACAGAGCTGTCCAGGAATGGGGCAATCGGCGTCGCTCTGACATACAAGTGGAGGTGTACAACGACTGGCGAAGCACTCCCATGCGGGAGGACAATCCGCCTCAGTTGCACATGCTGTGGGGACACAGTTTCCGAGATCGCAGCGCTCTCCTACTTCGCAATCCTGGTCAACCTGACAGTCAGGGCGAGCCTGGCAGAAGAAGCCGTTACAGATGCTGCCTGCGGGGCACTGGGCGTCGGTGGTGCACTGACGGAAGTCAATGCAACGATCTCCAAGACACTGGAAGCCCGCGCCACAATCTGCATCGTTTACACACTCCACATCAGCAATACATGTGCGTGAAGTTGGTTCACACTGCTGGCCAGCAGGACAGTCACTATCACGACTACATCCGCCAGGAACCACACAACGATTGTCGTCGCTACAGATTTCACCCGCGTTACACTCGCTGTCGAAACGACAGTCACCCGTGAAGACACAGCTTCCATTCACACAGGTTTCATCTGCGGGACAATCTGCGCTCCCCTGACATTCAGGCGCGACAGGTACGCACGCACCATTGGAGCACTCTTCAGTGGGGAGACAGTCGAAGTCATTGATACAGGCAAACAAAGGCTCACATGCACCACGTACGCACTCAAAACCTGCTTCACATGTGACACCATTGCACAGATCCACACGCTCACAACGGAAGTTATTGCAGACCTCGTTTGCAGCACACTCGGCATCAGTACGGCAATCTCCGACAAAGAAACAGGTGGAGTTCAAACAGACCTCACCTGCGCCACAGTCCACATCACTTTGACAGCCCATCGGAGGTTGACACTGACCATTACGACAGACCTCACCCACGGGGCAGTCCACATCGGTGCGGCACTCCGCATCAAAGACGCATGCGCCAGCAACACAGATTTCGCCAGTCTCACAGTCAAAGTCATTGAAGCACTCTGGAGGTGCAGGAATACACGTGCCATCCACGCAGAACTGGTTTGCAGGACAATCCAGCTCGGTGCGACAGCCAGGAGCAGGAACACATGTCCCCGCATCACAGACCTCATCGTCAGCACATTCAGCGTTGGTGCGGCATTCAAGGAAGATGCACTGATTATCAATGCATGTGCCACCAAGGCCACAGTCAGCATCTACAACACACTCTGGAATCTCTGCGCAGAAACATCCTTCACAACGTGAGCCTGTGGGGCAATCGCTGTTGGTCTGACACTGACCAAAGGGTTCACATGCGCCGCCTTCACAGAGCGCGCACTCGCCACACTCATCATCTGCGGTACACTCGGGAACAGGCTCACAGAAACATCCCTCGCAGGTGAAGCCTGAGGGACATTCATTGTCCTGACTACACTGACCAAGGTTAATACACTGGTTGCCTCGACAGGTTGTACACTCACCGCAATCATTCTCTCCGCTGCATTCTGCAAAGCGGCATACACCGTCATCACAGAAGCTGACGCCATCTTCTGGCTCGGGGCAATCGCTGTCTGCAAAACACTCGACATCGGTCACACATTGACATGCGTCACAGGCAAATCCCACGGGACATTGAGAATCGCGAGAACACTGGCCGATTTGCTCACAGAAGCCATCATCACCGCAGGTTTCACAACCACCACACTGGGTATCGTTGCGGCACTCACGCAGCTCACACTGCCCGAGGTTACACACGGCCACACCTGGGAAACCTGGACCAAAGAACTCGTCGCAATCTTCATCAAGGCGGCACTGAGGCTCCTCGGGCAAGCAAAAGCAGTCGTCCACGCAGACAAACGAGTCTGCACAGCCTTCTCCCTCTGGACCACAATCACACACCTGAGTGGGGTCGACACAAATGCCATCACGACAGACTTCGCCGTCACCACATTCAGAGTCCACCACACACAGAGGCACGCAAACGCCGTCGAGCGCACAACGCTCATTACTGGCACATTGGTCGTCCGCAATACACTCGGGATCCTCGAGCACACAGAGGCCTTCCTGACAGACTGCGCCATCACCAAGGAACTGGACACACTCTTCATCGCTGACACAACCCATGTCCACTGGCATATCTGGAGGCATATCGGAGGGCATGTCAGGAGACATGTCCAGCGTATCATCCTGGCAGAAACCAGAGATGCACGATTGCCCTTCGGGACAGCTCTCATCAGAGGAGCACTGCACAGCTGGCGCAGAACAATATCCTGCGATACACTGTGATCCTGAACCACAATCATTATCCGTCTCACAGCGATCATTGAGCGCTGTGCGACCACAGCCAGAGATGCTCACCAAGAACATCACGGACAGGCTTGCAAAGAGTCCTAGCGATTGTACTCGCGACATCATTTAAAACCACCTAAGTCTTTAATTATCTTAATCTTATATCACAAGGGAGGCGCATCCTCGCCCCTTTAAAAATGTTGCTAATCCCACGCTATCACAAGGACAACAATGCATCAAATTGTTGTCAATAATAGACAAAACGAAGAAGGGCGCGGCAGGAAACATGTTTCCTGCCGCGCCCTTCTTCGTTTTGTCTGCTGTTCTACTAGCCAAGCTTGGCGAGCACGATGTCCTTCACCTTGGAACCCTCGAAACGGCCCTTGGTCTTGGCCATCACAGGACCCATCACCTTGCTCATATCTTTCTTTGAAGTCGCGCCCACGCTTGCGATCACTTCTTCCACGATCGCGCCAACCTCTTCATCGCTCAAAGGTTTCGGAAGATAATCTGCGATCACCTCAAGCTCGGCCTCTTCCTGCTCAGCAAGCTCCAGGCGGTCACCATCACGGTAAGCCTTTGCAGCTTCACGCCTTTTCTTGGCCTCGGTGGAGAACACATTAAGGATGTCCTCTTCTGTCAGGTCGCGTTGAAGCTCGATCTGCTCGTTCTTCAAGCTGGAAAGCAACATGCGGATGGTCTGCAAACGATCCTTCTCACGTGCCTTCATGGCGGTCTTCATATCTTCTTTCAATCTTGCATGGGTTGGTGCAAGGCTCATAACGTCTTCTCCTTATCATTCACTCCAACGGAGCTCTTTTGTGTCAATGCTTTTAGGTTTATAGATCGGTGCGCACGCGCAGAGAAACCAGAGCTGTTCGATATTTATTTCGACAGTTCACACAATGGTGAGTTCTGCCTTGCCAGCTCAGGCGTCTTGCACATGCGCACCGATATCACATCCTGAGTCGATCAGGGAGCGCTCTTTGTAAGAGTTTTGGAGAGACCGTCGATGATCTCCTTCTTGGCCTCGTACATGGTCGCATCGCTGAAGATCATCATGGTGACGACGCCCTCGGGCACGCGTACGTTGTATGCGATGAACTGGATCTCCTGATCCATGGCCTCTTCGCCTTCACCCTTGGTCAGTACGGCTGTACCAGTCACGCTCTGTGCGGGGAAACCATTGAGCACGGTGTCGGTGGAGTCCTGAAGCTTGGCGTCCTTGATCTTCACCTTCTTCTGCACATCAGCCACGGCGGTCTGAATGGTGCCCTGTGATTCGGAGCCGATCAACACCACAGTGGTGGTCTCATCAGAGTCAGTCGCGGAGAGACCATCATCTTCAATGGTCACAACCCAATCCTCAGGCACCCTGAACTTGACCTTGTAAGGGTTGCTGATCACCCACTTGCCACCTTCTTCAGACACTTCAACCTTGCCACCTTTGGCACCTGCTTCTTCAGCAGCTTTCTCTTCTGTGTCCGCCTTGGGCTCCTCGGCAGTCTTCTCTTCTGCTTGCTTGACCTCAACCTTGTCCGTAGCTGTGGTGTCAGTTTTCTTCTCGTCTTTACAACCTGCAAACATCACACCTGCTGCGAGCAGGCTCATCACGACCATCTTGGATATAGACTTCATTGCTTCTCCTTAAACTCAAATATCAAGTGTCTCCATCACAAGAACAGCGTTGCACCTCATGACTGGCAAGACACATATCCTACACTTGAAACACTCCATCCCAATAACACACCTCACCTAAACACAAAAGTTCATCTTGTTTTTCAACGAGAAAAACAGTATTCAACTTAGTAAGATTTGCCTTAAACGAAGCCTCAAAACTTGGCGAAAAAACTAACAAAACCAAACTCATAATCACGTTACACAGGACAACCCACTCATGGCATCCAAGGACTCCAAGCCCTCCTCCATATGTCCAGAATGTAAAACACCCCAGTTTGGCCAATCTCCCTTTTGTGAACACTGCGGCTTTCGTTTGCGCAGCCAGGAGACCGCCCTTGAAGGCGTCCCTGCCATCACACCATCACAGTTACAATCTGTCTCGCGGGGCCGCGCATCCACTCAGGAAGAACCCTCCATCACTGCCGACCAGGTGAAACAACAGTCCCCCTCTCAAACCTTTGTGGAAGGACTGCCACCTGTCAAAAGACAACCGAGGCAACCCCAGCCAACCCCCGCGCCCCCAAGCGGCGAATATTCACAACCTGCCATCGCGCCCGCTGAAATCTCGGCGCTCATGCCCATGGCTCCACCACCCCCAAACAAACTCGCCTGGCTCATTCCCCTGATCACTGGCCTGATGTGTGGTGGCATCCTTGGCACCGCATTCACATGGATTGGCACCAAAAACAGCAACAGCAAAGCACAGGAACATCTCCTGCCCGCCTCTCCACCAAACGAACGCATCGCCTTTGCACAAACCTCCTTCACTCAGGGCCTCGACGAACCCACCCGCGCACGCATCCTGCGACTTTGCTACAAACTCAGCGAAGACGCCGACAAAGAATGCGAGCAGGACACCCTCCTCAAGGATGAATACCCCCAGGAATCTGTCACCGTCGCCCCCTTTCATATCGACACCAATGAAGCCACCAACGCCGAGTACAACGCCTGTATTAGCGCTGGCAGTTGCGATGAAATCGACCTCAAAACATGTCAGGTCTACACCACGCAAGGACTTCAAATCTCACTCCGTGTCCCCAAGATTCTCCTGCAAGACGAACACCCTGTGGTGTGCCTCTCCCATCCACAGGCACAAAAATTTTGTGCCTGGAAACAGGGCCGCCTCCCCACACATCAGGAGTGGGAACTTGCCGCGCGCGGCTCAAAAGACTCCCGCATCTTTCCCTGGGGAGACTCCTGGAATCCTGACCACGCCAACTGGGGAGAGAAGGACATCACAAGCACCTCGGTCGCAGGAAAACTTGATGGCTTTGACTGGACTGCGCCTCCTGGCCTCTTTCACAAGGGCGATAGCCCCTTCTCTCTACGAGATATGGCAGGCAACGTCGCCGAGTGGGTCGCCACCGATGAGGCCCACTCCACTCCACAAGCTCGCGGCGGCGGCTGGACAAGCACACCCTACGACCTGAGAACCACCAAGCGCATCACCCTGAAACAACACATCGGGCGCACCGATGTGGGTGTCCGATGCGCATTTAATCCCTGATAAAACTAAACAGAAGCCAAAAAAGAGAGGGAGGGCGAACTTGACTAGTCAAGTTCGCCCTCCCTCTCTTTTTTGGCTTCTCATGAATGATTCTTAATGATGCATATCCTTGGTATAACCAGGCAGCTTGAAGTTCACAGGCTTGAGCATCTCGAAGATCTCGGGCGTACACTTCAACCCGCTGTTAGGGAAGACAATCTGGTTTTCCAGAAACTTACCCAAAAACAGGATGGGATCGCCTGCGCGGTTGTAACCAAGCTGAACCAGCGTCTCCTCGGGGATGAACTCATCACGAGACAGGTAAATCGGCTCGGTCAACACATACATGCCTTCTTCCATCAAGGGTTCCAGCGTTTGCGTGTATCCAGAATCCCTGATCAAATAACCCTTGTCATGAAAGTGCCAGCGGTTGTGCGCGTTGGTCGCAGGTAACAACAACAGCGGCGGGCCTTGTTGTGAGTGGTTGTGAAAGTACACCAACAGGTTCTCTCTCACCCACTCTTCCTTACCTGGCAGGGGCCTCGTTGTGCGGTAAACCCCACATGGAGGCAACGACTTGTACGATGCGATCGCGTCATCATGACTCATAATTATACTCTATACCCTTGATATAAAAACTAATTCACTTCAGGGCGTCGTGCCCTACCTGGCCATGGAGCGACGATAGCCCCATGGGTCTTCTGAAACGGATACCTACACATGATGATTCCGTAAAATACAACCACACGCAACTTCCATCTCTATTTTTACCACGCAACAGTGAATTGACTATCCGTTTCGCTTGCTCACCAACGTCTTGGCCTGACGCGCAAGTTGGTGAGGCACGTTACGGTTACGCATCAACATACGAAGATCATTGGTACGCAAGTGTGTCACCATGGACATCGCATCAGCAAGCGGTGTCTTGGGGTTGTTCACAAGGTTCAACTTGATCTCATAATGCTGTGTCCACTCACGGTTATTCGCAATGTAACGAATCACACCATCTGCAATACTCTTGTTGGAGGACAACTTGCGAATATCTGCAAACTGCAAACGAGGACTCTTGATCGCAGCCATGTGCACCAGACGGTTGCTCTCCTTCACAAGCATATTCACGGCTTCACGGTTGCCTACTGTGGCGAGCCTGATTTTCTGGGCAAGATTCATCTGACTGACGCGAGCGTAAAGTGAGAGGTTTTCTTCTTCCTCTTCTTCCTCCACCTTGCCTCGTGAACGACGAAGTTGCTCAAGACGACTCAAAGGCTTCTCATCCTCGGGAGGATTATCCGCTTCCTCATCAGCAAGCTTGGCCTGCTCCTGAATGAACGACTCGACATTCTGGGAGTCACCCTGATCAAGGACAAGCTCCTCACCCGCATCGATCGCGCCCTGAAGACCAGGCAAGCCATCAAGTTTCACATCGTTGCGGCGAGCAAGGTCAATCAACTTGTCAATCGTCGCCATGCGCGCGTTTGCGTTTTTGTACAGCTCTTCAAGAATCGCTGGATAGCGCAAGATCCTCATCTGGTTGTTGGCGATCACATCGCACAAGGAAGCGTCTGCACTCGCTGCGATCCTGGCAATTGTCTGATCTGCCGCGCCCTTGTTCAACACAAGCGCCTGAATCACATCGCCTTCATCACGAAGCTCTGCGATCCAATCGAGGACTTCTGCGGGCTGATCTGATTGCAGTGATGGGATCAAAATCGCAGGAGGCATCTGCTTGAGCGCTTGCACAGCCTCACCACCCACATCCGAGTCAAAACTTAACTGATACAACAACCTCGTGGCGTATTCTGGAGGAGTTGGCACCATGCCTCGCGCCGCCATCATCTTCAGCGGGGGCGGTGTCTCGGGCTTAATATGATTCTGTAAGTTGGGTGGAAAGTTGGACACATCAAGCGGTTTGCGCTCAAGAGCATCTACGGACATATAACCTCCTTGGTTCACCTATGTTTAAAAGCTTCTTTGTTACGCTCAAGAGCGTGATGGAGAAGGAGCTGTTCGAAGAAAAGCGAAGGAGAAAGGATTGAAGTTCAAGGAGTGAAAACCAAGAAATGTAGCCATGTTACCTTCTGTTTTTACGACACTGAAAATTCAACCTTTACACAAGCTTTTCCGAGCAGAACCTTCTTTGTTACGCTCTATAATTAAAGACTTCTTCTGTCGTCATTATCACACACCCTATCCCTTGCTCGCAACACCTCTCACGCGCCAACCGAACAATCCCCCAAGCAGGCCCAACATCCACCACAGACCTGTCTCTTTACCATGCCCATCCACAGGAGCCACCGCACAAAAACCACTCCCTGCAACGCCAGTGACCTCGGGCGCACCTGTCATATCAGGGGACATATCCTCAACACCACCACCCATATCCTCGTCTTCTTCCACCACAACCTCACGCAAGACAGACGCCAACACGTCCTGTGTCGCGGCCACATACTCCAACGCATGTAACGCCCCATCGTCACCACGCATCAACGTGAAGACCACACCCTCCTTGCCTGAAAACTCACCACGAAACCCCTCCCACACCATCGCACCAGAACCCGTATTCATGATCCTGTAATAGAGGCTCGATTCCGCCGCATACTCGACGACTGTATAATCACTCCCCATCACCACGCGCTGCGGTTCACCAAGCTCTCCACCTGCATAATCTGAAGCTAATTCAATCTCATACAGAGGTTGATTTTCGTCTGTATCCTGCACAAGCAAATACACAGCACCCGAGGTATTGACCCATAACAAGGCCGCCTGTCCAAGCTCACGCTGGACATCCATACTCAACACTCGCCGTCGACTCCAGTCCTCTCCCGACGGGGCAAACGCATCCACTGTGCTGCGACCATTGTACAGATAAAAACGCCCGCCCACGCCATCCAGAATGCTCTCGTACAATAACACGCGCTCGCCTGATATGTGCGGCCATCGCTCCACACGCGTGATTAAACCTGCGCCTCCCTGACCAAACCCCTGACCACTTCGCTGCAACCTCCCCGTGTCTGCCTCGACAATGTGGGCCTGTGGCACAGAGCGCACTGATAACCCCATCCTGAGACTCCCCTGACTGAACGCCATCACCAGCGGATCTTCTCCACCCACATACGACATCACCCCCATCGCGCCACCATAATCACCGATGAACTCGCCTGTTCCACCTTCAGAACGACTCTTCGCCGAGACAAGCTCCGTATCTGAAACAAACCAGTTCACATCCCCCGATTTACTGATGCTCGAGGTAAACGCCGTCACCACCTGCTGGGTCATGATCGTGGGGTCCACGCCTCTGATGATTAACTCACCCTCATCACCCACAAGAACAGACAGACACGTCGTCGCCCTGTCTTGATGACGATAGGTTAACGCGCGTGCTTGCACATCATCCACAACCACCAACATACATTGTGCGGATTGCTCAGCGCCCTGTGTCAAATACAACACCGTCCCTCCAGAAGAGGAGGAGACGCTCGCAGCAAAAGGATCAAAACCTGAAGGGAGCCCAAATCGCCTGACAGGCTCAAGCTCAACCTCCTGCGCGGCGGCCTGACCGCTCAATAATACCCCCGCCAGAGAGAGCACAAAAACAAGAACTATCGTACTGACATTATTCAACTTCACACCTTAAAATGGTACTCATCAGAGCGCGTATGCCCCCACACTTTACACAAGGTCAGACCTAAAAGAAAAGCCTCGGAGGAGGAGGGGG
>CATLTV010000089.1 GCA_950059285.1 uncultured Pseudomonadota bacterium
CCTCGCCTCTTGTGTTTGTCTTCTTTTGTCTTGAAAGGGGAAGTTAGCGCTCCACACATACACGCTCAAGATGATGCACAAGTGAGGTCACCAGGATCAATCCAAGCGAGAGCGTACCCAAAGCAAACAAGCACAGTTCACCCGCGATCCAGGAAGGACCTGCCATGATCACGCCTGAAATGAGGCCCCCCCAACACAGGACGGAATACAGCGCGAAATACGCGCGAGGCATCGCTTTGGACACAGAGCGAGCGACCAGTGCAAGTGAGGTCACACACATCAAGGCGCTGATCATAATGGCCTCCACATGAAGCTGACCATATTGCATCATCGGCCGACTGAGCATCCCCAACACACCCACACCCCAGTAGAACGAGGATGACATGAGCATCCTCTCGGGCGCATAAGCGTGAGGGAGCTTGAACGCGCCGGGCAAGGGTGTTTTGTGACGCATCATGAATGCTGTGATCAATGCAAACAGCGCACAAAACGCATAAATCCCCACCTTTATCTCGTACAGACCATAATCATCCATGATTCCTCCATGAAGACTCTATTATGTCGCCTTTGTGACAACAGTGTGACATCGTTATATATTTCACAATAATTAGAATCATTTACAAAATCAACACCTCGTCACAAAACAACACAAAATAGACGTATAAATGTGAATACAGCGGTTCGCCCCCTATTTTATCGACATAATTTTGTGACGGCATTATACACGAAGACATCTTGTGTTCACGATAGGTTAGGGAGAAGGTGTTATGACAGCACATGTAACTCCTTGCATGTCATGACTCATTACTTCATCACCACGAGGCCCGTCGTGTCCCCCTCCGATGCTCCTACACAACCCCCCAGAGCAAAGCGCCCGATCTGGAAGAAGTTGGCCCTTGTATTGGTCCTCTTCTCGCTGATTCCCACTGTGACACTTGGTGCCGTCCTGCTTGAACGCAATGCAGAGATGATCCGAACATCAAGCCGAGAAGTTCGTCTCACGGCCACAGAGTCCTTGAGCGTATTGCTTGATGTCATGATCGCAGATGCCACCGAACAGCTCATCGCCATCGCACAGGCGCTTGGAAACCCGGAGCTCGATGGGCCGATCAAGCTTGGACTTGTACAAACACTCGTCAGCTCAAGCTCAAGTATTGATCACGCCATGATCTTTGATGCTCAGGGCAAACACATTGACACGATCAAGAACAACAACCTCACCTACACACCCGACACCTCGGATCTGACTGAAGACACACGACAATCCATCATGAAAGATGGAAAGTTCATCAGCGCACAGTGGGTTAAAAACACACAATCCTCACGCATGCGCATGGGCGTCCCACTTCAGACACCTGAAGGCACACTCACGGGGTATGTCATCTCGGATGTCTCGTTAAGCGCGGTGCAACAACGACAAAAACAGCTCGTTGATGAAAAGTTTCAGGGCGATCCAAACGCGCTCTACCTCCTCAACAACAACGCTCAAACACTCCTTGATACACACACCAGCGACATTGATTCTGAACTCACCGAACGCGCCAGAGAGCTTGGTAAGCTCAAGGGCGTTGCCTCCAGTGAGGAGGTCAAAGAAAGCTCGGGAGAGCACTCGCTGGCCACATTCAAACCACTTGAGCAAGCGCCATGGATCGTGGTCGCGCGCGTGCCTCGCAGCGTCGCCTACGCCCCACTTTATCAGATGCGCATCGGCGTCCTCATTGGACTGTTGCTCATCCTTATCATCGGCATCTTCGTCTCGATCCTCTTCTCCAGACAGATCACACAGCCGATCAACGCCCTCATGGAACAATGCAAGGCACTGGCACAACGCCACTTCTCACATCGCATCACGCTCGCATCCAACGATGAACTTGGCGTCCTGGCTCACACGCTCAACGACTCGGCGCAACAGCTCGCAGACAGCGAAGAGGAGCTACTTCGTCAGGAACGCATCAAAAACGACCTGAGTCGCTACCTCCCTCTTGAGCTTGTCGAGCGCGTTGTGGTCGATGGTACGGAAGACCTGAACATGAAAGGCAAGTCTCAAGAGATCACAGTGCTCTTTGCCGATGTGGTTGGATTCACTGAACTTTGCAAGACCTTGTCTCCCGAAGCCACTGTCACAATCCTCAACGAGTTGTTCACCATTTTGACAGAGATCATCTTCCGTCATCATGGTGTAGTAGACAAATTCATCGGCGATTCCATCATGGCATTCTGGGGCGCCCCTGAAGCCAACGAGGATCATGCTGTGGATGCGTGCACCGCCGCAGAAGAGATATTGAGCTGGCTTGAGCTGGGGAACGTCACCTGGCAAAAACGCTATGGCGTCACCGTGGAGCTTGCAATTGGACTACACAGCGGTCCTGCCGTGGTGGGTAACGTGGGCAGTGACACACGTATGGCCTACACCGCCATTGGCGACACCGTAAACCTCGCCGCTCGTCTTGAAGCCATCGCCCGTCCAAACCAGATCCTCACCACACGACAGACAGCAAACCTCATTGACGAGCTCTTTGAGGTCCACTACGCAGGGGAGCGACTCATGCCAGGACATGAAGAGCCGCTGGAAATCTTTGAGGTGACACCATGAGCACTGATAAATATACATCCATGCCTCAGGTTGATGAGGTTATCGCCGATCGTTATCGTATTGAAAACAAGCTCGGTGAAGGCGGAATGGGCGTGGTGTACACTGTGCGTCACATTGGCATCGATCGCCTGTTTGCCATGAAGGTCCTCTCACCACGACTGAGCATGGACACCGACTACCAGACTCGATTCATGCGTGAGGCAAAGATTACAGCTCGCCTCAATCACCCACATGTGGTGCAGGTCTTTGACAGCGGTGTCTACAAAGGGCTACTTTATATTGTCATGGAGTACCTGGATGGTACGCCACTGTCCGAATTACTGTGGACCAACCGTATTGGCGGCATCCATGAGATCCTGCAAATTGGCTGGGAAATCAGCGATGCTCTGGGCGCAGCACACGATATTGGTCTGATCCACCGTGACCTCAAAACAGACAACGTATTGGTCGAGGAAAACCCCGTCACCTCACAACGCCGCTGCGTACTGCTCGACTTTGGACTGGCGTTCATTGAAGAGTCCGACGACCTTGGACGCCTGACACGCGACAGTGACACCAACGTCGCAGGCACGCCGCTGTACATGTCTCCCGAACAGATCTCCAGCGCGGCGCTCACCTCCGCCACGGACATCTACTCATTGGGTTGCCTGCTCTACGAACTTGTCAGCGGCGAAACTCCCTTTGAAGGAGGTGATGCGGTGACGGTCATCAAGGTCATGACGCGTCACCTGTTTAAATCCCCAGAACCCTTGCGACACAAAGCTCCTGAGGTCCCTCTTCCGCTGGAAGAACTGATCATGAGCATGCTCGCCAAGGACCCCTCGCTGAGACCCGATGCGCACACCATCTCAAGGAATTTACGCGATATAAAGCACTTGCCAGAGACAGGTCGTGGGGGTTCACTCCTCTCGCGTGAAGAGAGGCAGGTTCAAGCCCCTACAAAACGAGACGATAATTTACAGGACACGGCCAAGTTTGATCGTAGCAAGAAGAAACAACTTCAAGTGTGCAGAATTGGACTCTGGGGACTTGAACTTGGCGAGGATCACGAGCTCGCCCTGGCAAGCTCTGGATTTGTGCTCTCCACAATCTTTGATCTCACACAGTTGCAGGATATTGATCTATTGATCTTGGGAGATGCTACGCTTCCTGATATTGAGTATCTTGCTCAGCGTACAGGAGTCATTCTTTATGTGGACGCAGGCGATATTGCCAATGCCATGCCCCTGCTTCGCGCTGGGGTCCTGGATATCATGCCCCATGACGCTGGCATCAACGAGATCGTGAAACGACTGGAACGTGTTCGACGACGTAGACAACGTGAACTCAAGAGGAACAAGGATTAACTCATGAGCATCTTCTCCAACATGCAACCCAAACATATCGTGTTGGCTGCACTTACATGCATCACTGGCGCGCTTTTGCCACACACATCCTACGCTCAGGATAACTTCATCGAATATGAAGTAAAACGAGGAGATACGTGCATCAAGATCGCTCGAAAAGTCTATGATGATGGCGATCTGTGTTATGACCTCATGGCGGGCTCCAATGAGTTTGATGAGAAGTTTCGCATCTACCCAGGTCAGATCCTCAAGCTCCCTACCAAGGAACAGATCAAGCAACAGCAGCGCGAGCGCGAACGTCTTGAACGCCTCAGTGAAGGTCCTGACGCACAGCTCAAACGCTTTCGAGGCAGCGTCACTACACGCGAGCCCGATGCCTCTGACTGGACCAACGCCACAAAAAACAAGGACCTGTGGCGACGCTGGCGAGTCAACTCGGCACAGAAGTCCTCCGCAGAAGTGTTCTTCATGCGAGAGCGCGCCACATTGCGCATGCGTGAAAACACACTCGTCGTCATCTACGGCGACACATCCTCCACATCCAGCACGCCCTCCACATCTCGCCAGGCTGTGCTCGAAAAAGGCACGCTTGCATCACGACTTGGCGAGCTCTCGGGTGGCTCCAGCACAGTGGCGTCCGTGGATATTGAGACTCCTTCTGCGGTCGTCTCCACCAAAGGTGGCGACACACTCGTGAGCCTCATTGAAGGCGACACCACACTTGTCGCAAACCACACAAGCCCATCCACAAGTGTGCGTGGCAGAACTAAGACCAAGAAGTCCGTCTCGCTACCCAAAAACACAGGCACCAAGGTCGAAAAGGGCAAAGACCCCACACCACCCAAACCTCTCCCCAATCCTCCTCTGTGGAAGGACAAGGAACTTGCCGTCTCATCCGTGGGTGGAAAAAGCGTCGTGCTCGCAGCGTGGGATACCGTCAAAGATGTTGCCGCATGGAGGGTTGAAGTCCGTCAGGCCAGCGACGACGCACTCATTGATGTCGCTGTTCTTGATGGCAAGTTCAAGGAAGTCTCGTTTGAAGACTTCGCGCCAGGGCAGTACACCATGCGCATCGCCACCATTGATAATGATGGCTTTGAAAGCAAAATGAGCGACCCCCTCAAGCTCGTTGTCGCCGAGATCCTCGCGCGACTTGACGACCCCGCTCGCGAAGCTCGCGTGGCCACAGGAAAGCTCTTCCTTGGCGAAGAACTTCGCGTTCAGGAAAACCTCGACTGTATGCTCGGTGATCAACCTCTGCGTAACAACACGATCTACACATCAAAGAGTGGTCCTCAGGAACTTATATGTACAGATCAGCAAGGTAATCCTCTCCCACCACAACGCTTCATCGTACAACCAAACAACGCGACACTGACACAGGCACCACCTGAAAAAGTCTCTCTGGACACGGTCGAAACAGTCCAATTCAAGCTCGATTACCCAATTGAAAACATTGAGATATTCTATCCTGAAGGATTCACCGCTGTCGGCGAACCCATTCAAAATGAAGAGGGTATCTGGACCGCAGCGTTTATGGCCAACACACCCAACGCAAGCGGTGACATGCGCATCGGGACGCCTGGCATCCTCGGCGCAAAACTCGCCACAGTCTCACTGCAAAGCGGCGACATCGCCTCGGCCCCCAAAGAACCAGAAAAGCCCGAGAAGCCATGGCATCTCTACGTCGGTGCGCTCGCAGGTACACACAATGTCCTCAACACCAAGCTCAAGCTCGGCCAGTTTGACTACGACGGACAACTTCGTGCAGGTCTACGCCTTGGCGCACAATGGAATCGCGATCTCCTCATGGAAGCCGAATTCGACACGGGCATCTTGCGCGTAGAAGATGAGAGCTTTGTAGGCGGCGAGGATCGCCAACAGTCTATTGGCATCAGGGGCGCGGTCTCGTACCGATTTTTGCCCTGGTCTATTCGCCCATTTGTGCGCGTAGGTGGTGGTATGCAGTGGCTTCCATCTCTGAGCGATACGCTCCCCAGCGTCATGGGCGGTGGCGGCGTGGCCTGGGTCATCGATCGACGCGCAGAGATTCGCCTCGATATTCAGGAATCTCTCATCTTTGACGACTCCAACGCATCTCCAGGCGTATTTACCACAGGCGCTTACCTCGGATTTTCGGCGACTTTTTAAGTCCCACGCTCTTTCATATGAGACAAAGAAGGGGAGGGGGCACTTCAAAAATGAAGTGCCCCCTCCCCTTCTTCTGTGTTAAACTTCTGGCTCCTTACCTCAATTATGCATTACACTAATAAAACCAGGAGATTACACATGTTCGGAGGAGTAAAAGTCACATGGCTCGGTCACGGTACATTCTTGTTTGAAACCCCCGAAGGCAAGAAGATCCTCGTGGACCCATGGCTTCAAGGCAACCCATCTTGCCCCGAAGAATTTTATGATCTCGAAGTTGATGCCATGTTAATTACACATGGTCACAACGATCATATCGGCGACATTTTCACAGCACACGAACGATGCAATGGCCCCATTGTTGGTATCTTTGACCTGACCTCATGGCTTGGCACAAAAGGTGTGCCCGAGGACAAGCTCGTAGGCATGAACATTGGTGGACGTCTGAAACTTAATGACCTCAAAATTGAAGTCACCATGACACAGGCAGTCCATTCATCAAGCTTCAATGACAACGGCGAAATCGTCTATCTTGGCCAACCCGCAGGATTTGTCATCAGCTTCTCGAACGGCAAAAAGTTCTACATGGCAGGCGATACCGCGCTCTTTGGCGATATGGCCCTCATCGCTGAAATGGAACAACCTCACGTGGCGATCCTCCCCATCGGCGACTTCTTCACCATGGACCCACAGCAGGCAGCTTACGCCTGTAAGCTCCTGAATGTGGAGCATGTGATCCCTGGACACTTCGCCACATTCCCTCTTTTGACAGGTACACCCAAGGCACTCTCCGAGGAGCTTGAGCGCATTGGCGTCACGACACATGTCGTCACAGCAGAGGTCGGACAGGTGCTTGGTGATTAATTGGTACGTACTCTCATCATGAAGACGTAAAAAAGAAGTGGGCGGCGCTATAAATGGTGAACCATTTATAGCGCCGCCCACTTCTTTTTTACGCTTAGAGCGTGATGGAGAAGGAGCTGTTGGAAGAAGAGCGAAGGAGAAAGGATTGAAGTTCAAGGAGTGAAAATCAAGAAATGTAGCTATGTTACCTTCTGTTTTTGCGACACTGAAATTCAAGCTTTACACAAGCTCTTCCCAACAGATCCTTCTTTCTTACGCTCTAAATGTACGCTCTTCTTTTGCCATATCAGTCAGCAGCGAAGGTGGCGCAAAACGCTCACCATACTTTGCTGCAAGCTCTTGACATTGTGTGCAGAATGCATTCACACCCACGGTGTCAATGTATGAGAACACACCACCATGCTGTGGCGCAAAACCCCATCCAAGGATACTGCCTACATCACCGTCTTCCGATGCTCTCAGGACACCTTCTTCAAGACAGCGTGCACTCTCCACGCCCTGAATATGCAGGAGGCGTTGTTGGACGTCCTCCACAGAAGGTTGCTGCTCTGCAAGTGGGAAGTGTGTAGACAACTCAGGCCAGATCCTCTTTTGAGAACCGTCCTCTGGATACTCATACAGACCCGCCTTGACCTTCTTTCCTGTGCGTTTGAGCTCTTCCACAAAGAGCTTCACAAGAGGCGCGGATGGATGTTCCGTAGCATCCTCACCAAGGTCAGCGCGTGTCTGTGTTGCGATACGGTGCATCAGCTCAAGTGACACCTCATCGGCCAAAGCGAGAGGACCAACAGGCATGCCCGCCATACGTGCGGCACGATCAATCAACACGGGGTTGATACCCTCGGTGACCATGGCAAGCCCCTCCTGTACATAGGTCGCAAAGACACGGCTCGTGAAGAACCCTCTGGAGTCATTGACCACGATGGGAGTCTTACGCATTTGCTTGATCAAATCGAGAGACCTTGCAAGCGTCTCCTCCGAGGTTTGTTCGCCCAGGATAACCTCCACCAGAGGCATCTTGTCCACAGGGCTAAAGAAGTGGAGTCCGATGAAGTTTTCTGGACGTGAAGATGCCTTGGCAAGACCTGTGATAGGGAGCGTGGATGTGTTTGAGGCAAAAATAGCCTTACTATCAATCACTTGCTCTGCCATCTGAGTCACCTCGGCTTTGATGCCTCGATCCTCAAATACAGCTTCGATCACAAGTTCGGCCCCCTCAAGAGCGGCAAAGTCTGTGGTGGGTGTAATTTTTGCGAGGATCTGTGCACCAGCTTCCTCGGTCATTTTCCCGCGCTTGACACGTTTGGCGATAAGCTTCTCACTGTAACCCTTGCCACGCTCGGCGCTCTCCTGGCTTGTATCAATGAGGCTGACCTCAATGCCACTCATCGCCAAAGAATAGGCAAGCCCTGCGCCCATCATACCAGCACCAAGCACACCTACTTTTGTGTAGCGTTGTGTAGGCACGTCCTTTGGACGTGTCTTGAGCTTGTTGGCATCATTAAGCGCAAAGAAGAGAGAGCGAATCATGTTCTGAGCAACATCACCACGAGCAAGCGTCACAAACTCGCGGGCCTCGTATTTGAGCCCCTGATCGATGGGCATCTGAAGACCATGATAAACGCACGCCATGATCGCCTTGGGCGCAGGATACACGCCCCAGGTTGCTCGCTGGAGCATCGCGGCTCCACCCACAAAAGCCTCGTAGCTCTTGGGCGTCTGCACAGCTCCACCAGGGATTTTGAACTTGCGATCGTCCCATGGTTGAGCGCTGCGTGCTTCACCCGAGAGGATGTAAGCGTGTGCATGTTCAAGCAACTTATCTTGAGGCACGACTGCATCGACGAAGCCGAGCTTGAGCGCCTTTTCAGGTGAGATATGCGAACCTTCTGTCAGCAGAGGAAGTGCCTGACGGATGCCGATCAATCTTGGCAAGCGCTGAGTACCACCGCCACCAGGGAGGAGGCCAAGCTTGACCTCGGGGAGGCCGAGTTTGATCTTTGTATCATCAGCCACAACGCGGTAATGCGCTGCGAGTGTCAGCTCAAGGCCACCGCCAAGCGCGGTGCCATTGATCGCAGCGACGACAGGCTTCTTGCCCGTTTCCTGCTGGCGAAAGAGGTTTTGCAGGTCGCGCACCCAATCAAAGAGTTCTTCTGCGCTCTGCGAGCTTGCATTGGACAACATGCGAAGATCAGCGCCTGCAATAAACTCCTTGCGTGCGCTGGTGATGATGATGCCCTTGACCTCGTCGTTGCTCAACGCGGCCAGTAACTGTGTTTTGTAGGACTCAATGCTCTGTGCATTGAGCACATTCATGGGAGAGCCTTGCATATCCCAGGTGAGCGTTGCGACGCCATGTGAGTCAATATGTGTTGATATCATGAGAACCTCCAGACATGGATTATATAAATCTTTGTATGTATTAACTTTAATGGACCACCAATCAGGAGACGCGCTCGATGATTGTGGCGATCCCCATGCCTGCACCCACGCACAGCGTGACCAGGCCAGTCTGAAGATCTCGTCGTTCAAGCTCGTCTAGCAAGGTGCCAAGAATCATCGCACCTGTGGCACCAAGAGGGTGCCCCATTGCGATCGCACCACCATTGACGTTCATCTTGTCATGATCCACATCAAGCGCCTCCATGAACCGAAGCACCACTGACGCAAACGCCTCGTTAAGCTCATACAAATCAATATCTTGAGGTGTCATACCCGCACGCTTGAGCGCTTTTTGCGCCGCAAAACTTGGACCAGTGAGCATGATTGTGGGCTCCGACCCTACCACAGCAAAGCTCTTGATCTTCGCACGTGCTTTAAGCCCAGCACGTTTGCCAGCCTCTTCATTGCCGATCAACACAGCCGCAGCACCATCCACGATACCGCTTGAGTTCCCTGCATGGTGTACGTGATTGATGAACTCGACCTCGGGGTAACGCATCAGCGCCACCTGATCAAAACCAGCCATTTTGGCGAGCTGCTCAAAAGCGGGTGAGAGCGAGGCGAGCGACTCACTGGTGGTGGAGGGACGCATGTGCTCGTCACGATCAAGGATGGTCAAGCCATTGGCGTCCTTGACAGGAATAATAGAGTTCTTGAAGTAACCTTGCTCCCAGGAATGGGCGGCCCTGCGTTGAGACTCAAGCGCATAGGCATCGACATCCTGACGGCTGTAACCCCATTTTGTGGCGATCAAATCTGCGCTGATGCCCTGAGGCACAAAAAAGGAGGGGATGCTGACCTTGGGATCAGCCGCCCATGCGCCACCACTTGATTGCATTGGTACGCGGCTCATGGACTCCACACCACCACCGATCACAAGATCAGACTGACCACTCATCACCTGAGCTGCGGCCATGTTACATGCCTCAAGACCCGAAGCACAGAAGCGGTTGATTTGCACCCCTGCAACATGTTCGTGATAGCCCGCCGCGATCACTGCCACACGAGCAATGTTTGCGCCCTGATCCATCACGGGCTCCACACAACCAAGCACCACATCATCTACCAAAGAGGTGTCCAGTTCATGGCGAGCTTCAAGGCCCTGAAGCACCGTGGTCACAAGACCAATCGGTGACACTTCGTGCAGCGATCCTGTACGCTTGCCTTTACCGCGAGGTGTCCTGACCGCATCAAAAATATAAGCATCTGTCATCATTGTTCTCCAGAATAAGAGGGATATACTCAGGTGTCGAACACGATGTTAGTGAATACTTATTCAGCGTCAAGAAGGGAATTCATAATACCTTGCAAAAACAAATCATTTTAGCAACTTAGAACAGCAAGCACCAACTATGAGAGCGTCGGCTGCACATCGTGTGGTGGCTTCTCCTCATGCTCAAGCTCCCTCATCTGCTTGACCGTCAACTTGTGACCATCATGACTCCAGCCTGGAGGCCCAAAGATATACCTCGCTCTGTCCCCCACAGAGATCCCTGGTTGCAACGCATCCTTGAACATATCTCGCCATTCATGAAACGCGAGCGTAAACAGGTTGTAACCCTCAATGTTATGAATCAACCCGTATGTGGGAGCCTCCTCCTCCTTGACAAAGGTACCAAACATGCGATCCCAGATAATCAAGATCCCTGCATAGTTCGCATCAAGGTATTTAAGGTCGCTGGCATGATGTGCGCGGTGATGTGATGGTGTATTCAACACCCACTCCAGAGGCCCCAGCGTGCGCACATGTTCAGTATGAATAAAGAACTGATAAATCAAGGAGATCGACTTCTGAATCAAGATCCACTCAGGGGGCACGCCCAACAATGCAAGTGGCCACCAGAAAAATGGCATCGTCAAGACCGTCGTCCACGACTGACGCAGCGCCGTCCCCAGGTTGTACTTGGTGCTCGAGTGATGATTCACATGACTGGCCCACATCCACCTCATCTCGTGGCCTAACCTGTGAAACCAGTAGTAACAAAAATCCTCCCCAAAAAAGAGCACCACAAAGAACCACCACTGATCCGTGGGCAAATCAAAGAGCTTGAATTGATAGAAAAAATTCAACACTCCAAGCTCAATAAACGCGAACACCACCCCAATAAAGACGCTCCCCAACCCCAAGGACAGACTCGCAACAGTGTCCTTGAACTCATAGGTCTTGCTTTGTTTGTAATGACTCCACCAGATCTCAAGACCCAGCGAGAAGATATAAATCGGGATCGCAAAATAAGCGAGCATAGCGCCTCCTGCTTCGGATATGTGTCCAAGCACATGAGATCATCTCGCCATCATACAGTCCAGCAGATGACTCATCAGTCATATACTAAACATCGACGCATCAAACTTCAAGTTCTGAAAGTATTTACAAGGATTTGCAGCGCTCACAGAATGAGCAATAAAATCAAGGCGATCACCAGTGAAATCCCGAGCAATAACATGGCGTACAGCGCAACCTTGCTATCATCATCAGTGTTCGTATGCGTGTTTTGCTGCATGACCTCTTCAGGCGTCTTGAGCCTGACAACCTCGGGCTCCTGAGCCCTCTTCACCTTGGTTTCCGCAAGCTCAATTGGCGAAGAGTGCAGTGGCTCGTGACGCTGCGGCATACGCAGGGCGGGCTGTGAGCCCGAGTCAGCCGTACGCCTTAACACAGGCGATGGCGCGGGGCTCACCTGACTTGATGTCGGCACAGCGCCTGCCTCCTCAAAGACCGCACGCTGTGAATCAAAGGATTGAAAAGAGACGTCCTGAAGCTGCGCTGCGCTGTCCACCGCAGCCTTTGCATCTGTATTAAACTCACCAAGCATCGGCGTCTGACGCAAGGCTGAACCTCGCTGAAAACGATCGATGGGCACCTCGGGCAAGAGGTTGCTTGAATCACGCTTGGGGTCAGCAGGAGCCTCCAACAACTTGTTAAAGAGCCCATCCTGTGGTGTGGGCTCAAACGCGCTGGGCGACATGCCAGGCAGACCACCATCCCAACTGGTGTAATTGACCCAGCGCTCCAGCGCCTCTCGCATCTCCAAAGCAGATTGCCATCGATAATCGGGATTCTTGGCCAGCGCCTTGTAAATGATCTCACCAAGCTCATGATCAATGGTCGATGGCATCATGGGCGGCGACTCGCTCTGATGCGCCATCATGATCGCATAGGGCGTCTCGGCGTCAAAGGGATAGGTCCCCGTCAAACACTCATAGAGCATCACGCCCATCGCATAAATATCACTGCGCTGGTCGACCACGGGCGAGCGTGTCTGTTCGGGAGAGAGGTAATGTGGAGTGCCCCATAAACGTTGGGAGTCAAGCAGGAGCGGATCACCAGGATCGTCCCCCACATAACGCGCAAGACCAAGGTCAATAATCTTGACCTGCTCCTCGCCTGATCTTGTCTTGACCAAAAAGATGTTCTCGGACTTCAAGTCACGGTGCACCACGCCCTGTGCGTGAATCGCCTCCAATCCTCGTAACACCTGACATGCAATGTGAATGGTGTCCTTGACCGATAACATGCGCGTGCGCATTCGACGGTCGAACAACTCTTCCCCAATCAACAACTCAAGCGCCATAAACGCCTGACCTGTCTGGGATAATCCGTACTCATAAATACGCACAACGTGCGGTGAGGAGAGCGCGTGACAGATCTCGGCTTCGCGCTCCAACAACGAAAGCAGCGAGATCCCCTCGTGCTGATTCTCGCGCAAAATCTTCAGCGCCACGGGACGCCTTGCGCCCAACCCCTTTGAGTCAATATGCCTGGCCACGTACACATCACTGGTGCCGCCCTGGCCAATAAACTTGAGGATCTCATAGCTGGCAAAACGCTCGCCTTTGAGCAATAACCGATGCGCCAGCTCATCATCCAAACCAAGCTGATCCATCAACTCCTGATGGCTGCTCGCTTCGAAAAATTCGCCTATTCCCGAGGAATCATCGCCCCCATCGCTCGATGACTGCGGCGGCAACTCAATGAGCCTGCTCTGTCCACTACTAAAACTCATTTCACCCTTGTAAGCTGAGTAACACTAGCCATATCAACAAGATACGCAAGCATCATATACATTGACGCCCACACTCTCATAGTGCCATAATTCTCTTTATTCGTCATCACATGAATATCATTGTTTTCCAAAAGCAGATCCATTAAGACATTTGAGATGCTTCAGTTGTAGCTGTTTCGACCTCACACGTTCGCCTGGCTCAACTGTACTCGCTCGATAGCGCCCCCTGCGCGTGCTGTCGAATGTCGAACTCGTTCAAAGGTTTGAGATTGATATACTCACACGCGCCACGTGCCCGCGCATCCTACATATCCCTTCGCTCCCATCTGGCCTCCGCCCTCCTCCTGCTCTCTTGCTCATTGACGCTCTCCTGTCAGGCTGGACAGAGCTGCTCCTCGCCAAAAACGGCCAAAAAAGCACAACCTCTCAACCCCACGCAGTTCTCCCCTCTTGAGTCCTCTGCACTCGTCCGCTTACAGTCCACACCTCTTCTCTCACTTGCAAATTCCCCATGGACTGAACAACTTAACACGCATTTGCGCGACACGCCCATCATCTCATTGTGCCAGGACTCTCAGGCCGCACTCGGCGAAAGCCTCTGCTCCCCTGAACTCTACGACGCCTTTCGGATCGCACCGCAAGAACCTCTCCATATCACCTTTTATAAACAGCACTGGATCCTTGCATTCTCCTCAACGCCTGAACTTGATCCCCCTCAACCTCTCCCTTCTCTACCCCACATCTCCCTGAATGCCTCAACAGATCCTTCACTTACACTCATCTCAAATAAGGACAATCACACACACTCGGGCTGGATTCATCAGGATGGTCTCTCCGTCCTGATCATCCCTCAACAACACGCGCAAAACCCCGATACACACACGCTCGCACAACACCTGCTCCATATTCCAAAAGACAAGCAATGGCGAGCAAGTGCAGACTTCCGCACCTTGCAGCAGGCACTTGAAGAAGACGATCATGAACTCTATATGATCCTCAAAACCAAAACCCTCTCTCACCTCTTTAACCCCACCACAAAGAACGCAAAGAATCAGCTCGACTCACTCCTCAATGAGCTTCACCTCAGCGCCATTACGCTGGACAGGTCTTCCTCTGAACTTGGACGATTCAAGGGACAACTCCTCCTTGGTTCAGACCCCAAGGCCCCCATCCTGACCTCTGCCCTGAGCCCCAGTGAACACCCCTTCCCTGATCACCTCGGCGCGCTCCTCTCTCATCAAACACGTGGGGTCATCCACCTTGCCGCAAACACTCCCAATCTCTTTGAATTCCTCAAAAAAAGCGTGGACTTCGAGCAACAAAAACAATTCAATAAATACCTGACTTACCTCAAGGATGAACTCCTCCTTGATGTCGAAGGTGCGCTCGTTCAAAACATTCAGGGACACTTCTTTGTCATCCTCTATGAAGACCCCAACACCAATAAATCTGAACGCACGCTCGATCTGCTCGGACTGGATCATACCCATGAAGCTATTTACATCCCTATTCAGGATAGCTTCGCGCTTGAACAACTCCTGAACGGAATCACTCAGCTCTCACACAACTCATGGCGTCGACAGCAGGTCGATGATGTCATTCAATATGTCTGGGTCGAGGATAAAACCCCCATCGGCGCGCTGCTCCTCGGTGAAAACGCCCTCATGTGGGTCGACTCAAGCCACGCCGCTGAACGCGCCATGGACCACTTCACCTCACCCAAAACGCTCTCAAAAGAACAACTGCAACGCTTCTCCTCTCTCAAAAAGTCACGCCATGGCTTTAGCGTCTGGCTTGATCCCTCCATTCTGGAATCCGAACTCCTTCAAGGTATTGACGAACTCACGCTGTCGTCCTATCAGACAGAACACAACGGTGAAAATGAGCTGCAATCACCGCAACACACACACAGCGCAAACTTCTCCATCAAGCTCAAACCCTCCTCCATTGAAAACAACACCCTGGATATTGAGCATTAGAGCGTGATGGAGAAGGAGCTGTTCGAAGAAGAAAGACTTGAAGTTCAAGGAGTGAAAACCAAGAATAGTAGCCATGTTACATTCTGTTTTTACGACACTGAAATTCAACCTTTACACAAGCTTTTCCGGACGGATCCTTCCCCATCACGCTCTAATGCTCCTCCCCCCTTGTTGAGTCTATTATGCACGATCATGCCTACGCCCTCTCGGACGACTTCATCTCCATGCTCGCTCACGCATCCCATGTCCCCGACATCCCCTCGCGTGAACAGGAGGTCTTCCATATCCTCGAATCTGCGCTCAAACAACGTAATCTCTCCCTTGCAGCTTGCGAAGCCGTCCTCTCTGCCTGGACCGCTTATATCGTCAAAAACCTCGACCAGATCACTGGCATTGAGGCCTCTGCACATGAAGTCGCAGCATCCCTCTACCTCGCGTTTGATCTTCACCTCTCCGTTGAAACCTCAAAACTTGAGCGAAAGACCCTCTTCGCCATGTTCTTCCCCCAAAAAACATTCAATGAGGCCGACTACGCTGTCATCGCCGCGATCGCCAAACCCATATTCTCCTACTTCTCCGAGCTCTCACCCGATGTCCTCACCGTCATCTCTCAGGAGCTTCACAAACATCAGCACGTTCGCCATCACGCCACACACGCACAGCAAATCCACGCGCTCGCCAGTGAGTTCTGGCAAAGCTCTCCTGCACTCGACAAACTCGATGCAACCCCCAGAGTTCAACTGATCTTTCGACTGGAAATCGTCCCCAATGAAGCGCAACAACCCACCACGGAAGACTCACCCCCTGAACCTTCCTGCTTCTTCCTCGTCAAGGAAGCACAATCCAAATCGCCACGCATCCTCCTCCCCTGGTTTGGAGATCTTACCCCCGAGCTTAAAACACACGCCATGTGTCGTGTCGCCCTTGAGGCCATGCTCTCCCCACACCATGGCACACCTGCCATTCCTGTCGCGCTTGTCGCCCCCTCCGCTCAGGATGTCGCCGCACTTACACAACACCTTGGCATTCCCGAAGTTGTGATCCTGTCGCCAGAGCAACTCCCTGAATAAACACAGGATTCACACATATACAAGGGAGCAACCAATCACACTGGCCTGTCAATAACACCCCACATAGTAGGTGTACAAATAGTGTGCAATGCAGCCTCGCCCACCAATAGAGGCAAGCTCCTGCTGACCCAACCGGGCAAAGCCCTCGGTCACCTCGGTCATTGAGGCCCAGAATGCATCGCGCTCTCCCTGGCTTAATTGCTCAAAACCCCTGTAACTCTCAATCTCAGGCGGGACATCGCCACCCGCTTGAAGTGTGCCCTGATACTCGATGTAACGCGTTGCAAAGTCAGCAATTTGCTGTGCTATCTCGACCGCAAAAGGCCACTGCACAAGTTGTTCGGGTGGTTCGCCAAGCACCAGAAAGTTGTAGTCCTGATCAAACGCAAAATATCCCATCAATGACGCGCCATACAACCATGTGAAACGGTTCTCATTCACACGCCCAAAGTAAACCGCCCTGTACTCGGGCATGTATGCCGAGACCTTTCCTTGAGAATCAATATAAATGAGCGACCCTGGCGCACCTTCAAATGGCCCAGCCATGCGCTGTTGATCGGTGAGAAGCGGTAGCCCGGAGCTTCTGGCAAGCTCCAGATGAGCGCGCGATGGAGGCGGCACCTCACCAAGCGCGTGATCCATGTCTTGCTGCACTCCACCCATGGACACCTTGCGCTCAGGCTCCACCGATGCGTTCCTACGTTCAACTCGCTCAGATCGCTCCTGATTCTTGCTCACATCACTTGGCATGAAACCAAGCTTGAACTCATCTGTAGGAGCGCTTGAGCCTGTGGAACAGGCAAGCAAGCTCAACACCATCAGCGAGACTGAAATACATGCTGCCAGGTTCTTGTCGGTGCGTAGACTTTTTATGCTTCCATTCATGGTAAATTCTCATATTTGGATGTATGAATACCCTGTTCTACACTGGTTTAAATCGCTTCACAATGCAAGGATTCCCTGCTCAAAGGATTATAGAATGACAGCGCTCTCACTACTCGATATGGCCGCTATTTTGTTCAGCATGGCGGCCTTGCTTGGCCTGCTCAACCACCACCTGTTCAAGCTCCCTTTCACCATTGGTATGACCTTCTCGGCCATGCTCGCAAGTTTCGCTGTCATTGGTCTCGACAAGCTTGTACCCACATGGCATCTGGCAGATAGCGTGCGTGCTGCGGTCTCAGGCATCGACTTCACCTACGCCTTGCTCAACGGCATGTTGGGCTTCCTCCTCTTTGCAGGCGCACTGCACACAGACCTTGATAAACTTCGTAAGTTCGCTGCCCCCGTGGGCGCGCTCGCGGTCCTTGGCACCGTCATCGCAACCTCACTGATGGGCTTTGGTAGCTACTACCTGTTCGACGCCATCGGCATCCATGTGCCGCTCATTTTTTGCCTTATATTTGGAGCACTTATTGCACCCACAGATCCTGTCGCAGTGCTTGGCATTATGCGTGCCGCAGGCGCGCCCAAAAACCTCGAAGTCAAGGTCATTGGTGAGAGCCTGTTTAATGATGGCATTGGTGTGGTGATCTTCGCTGTGCTTGTGGGCATTGCCACGGCGAGCATGGGCGAAGTTGGTGGACATGGGGCAGAAGCGATGAGCGCGGGTGGCGTTATGGGATTGATTGCCAAGGAAGTTGTGGGAGGTGTGGCGCTTGGCATCATCGCAGGTTATGGCGCGTACAAGGCGTTATGTTCGATTGATGAGGCCAACCTTGAGATCCTGATTACACTTGCACTGGTGATGTTTATCAACCTCATCGCGTTCAAGGTTCACACATCCTCACCACTGGCCTGCGTCATCGCAGGACTCTTCATTGGCAACCGTGGCAGAACGCTCGCCATGAGCAGCAAAACACGCGAGAACCTCGACATCGTATGGAGCTTTATTGATGAGGCGCTCAACGCCATCTTGTTCCTGCTCATTGGACTGGAGATTATCACCTTTACATTCAAAGGGACGATTCTGACGGCATCCTTGCTCATGATTCCGCTCGGCTTGCTCGCACGATTTATCGCGGTTGCAGTGCCCGTGAACATGCTCAAGGCAATTCGAATGAGCTTTATCAAGGGCTCGGTGAGGGTTCTGACATGGGGAGGACTCAAGGGAGGCATCTCCATCGCGCTTGCGATGAGCTTGCCTGACTTTGAAGGGAGAGATGCAGTGTTGGCGGCAACGTATGCGATTGTGTTGTTCTCAATCCTTGTGCAGGGGCTCACGGTTGGAAAGCTGATTCAGCATGTGGTTCCAAAATCAGAGGAGCCCGTGTCGGCGAGCCACTAAACTCGCAGTGAGAACACAGTCTTTTGGGGGGAGAGATAAAAAAGGGAGAGATGGGGGAAGTCTCCCTGATGTGAGCGAACACCCTGGTGCGCGCACGATCAAGAAGGAAAGAGAAATGGTGGACAGTCAAACCTGGAACATCAACAAACTATCCAGCGCTTGAGGGCTTCAGATCATCTGAATGATAACCTCGCCGCGCTCTTCACCTTGCTCATCTTCCCTCTTGTGCTCATCACCAGGCTCATCAAAGCCTGCTTCTGGCCAGAAGGGAATGTAGCGAGGCATCTCCAGTTGCGGGCGCTCTTCACGTGACGCACGCTCCTGTCGTTGACGCTTGAGTTCATCGTAGATGATGTAATCCGGCACATACTTTTCTGGTGTCATGGCCTTCTCCCCTTGCAAGAGCTTCATCACCTCTTGTGGTGATTCGCTCACCCTGGGTAAATCCCCGTGATGGGGTACAACTGATGACGGCAACGCCATCATCTCAATCTTTAAACGTGCAGGATGCATTCCTGATTCAATCTTGTGGCAACTTTTTCCCATCCTTGTGTCCTCCATACGCCCTAACATCTTGTTAGCGCTAACTATTTAACTCTCAAATCAAATGACACGCGATTCATGACTCGAATTCGTGCAAAGCCCCTTTCTGACAAATATTGTCACCTTGTTAGACCTTTGCATGACATTAAAGTCACACAAACCTATTATCGTCACATTTATAATCGCTTCAAGTTTTCAGACAAACCGCATCGCTCGGCGCTGTACAGTACATACAAATCACCCCATAATCATTTGATGTACTCTTGTCATAAATAAACCTGTACAATGTGTGGCCATGGGACTCTTTATTTCACATCAACTCGTCGCAACATCGACCGCGCTCATACTCCTGTTTGCGGGCGCTCAGAGGAGTGTTTTTGCTCAGGAGCAGCCTGCTCAAGGTGAGGATGTTGACGAAGATCTCATGCACAAAAAGGATGACTCCAAACCAACATTCAACAAGGATGATATCGAGGCGATCGAGGAGAACAAACGCCCAGGTCTCCTTGACACGTTTAGCCTCAGGGTCTCTTTTGGGCTTCATGGCCTCGTGGGAAGTAAACAAGGCCGTCCCCTCATTTACCCAGATATCTCGGCACGTTACAAAACAAACAACATTTATGTCGATGCGCGCTTCCCCGCAGTGCTTGTGGGCATGGATTACGGCCAGTACTGGCTTCAAAAGGAGTTCTTTGGGCTCTCCAACGCGTTCTGGCTCTTTGAGGCCATGAATCAGACGCCTCAATATGTGCAGGGTGAGGTGGGCATGCTGCGTGTGGGGCAAACATGGAGCATCTTGCCAGGAAAAGCACCCGCAGCTGGCAAGAGAGACACACGTCGTCCGCTGTTGTTATCAGCAGGTATCGCCGCCGTTGGAGACTGGGCCGTGATGGAGGCAAGGTTACTCTCGGAGCCCCTTGATGAAGACGCATCCATCGCAGACCTGATCATCACAGACCCCATCGTCCTTGGCGTTGGGCTATTTGGTGCAGTGGGCCGACGACAGGGACGAGTCTACACGGAGCTTGCCTTGATGATCGCGCGCGACCTGTTTCAGTGGGACAGTTACGCGCGACTCTCTGGCTTTGTCATCTCTCCTGATGCCGAGGTTGTGGTCCTGATCCTCGACAACTTTGGTCTCTCTTTCCGCACACGATTTACACTCTACACCCACGTCAAGGACCCACGCGCCTTCTCCATTCAGGCAAACCCAGGTGTCATTGTAAACTTCTAAAGCGTGATGGAGAAGGCGCTGGCCGAAGAAAAGCGAAGGTAGATCGCCTACTTACCCACGCAGAACTCACCAAAGATCCTGTTCAAAATGTCATCGGTGCTGACCTTGCCGACAATGGCACCAAGCGCATCAAGGGCATCACGAATATCCATCGCGAGCAGCTCGTGCTCTGCACCAAGACCAAGCGCGGTGAGCGCCTGCTCAATGGCGCGCATACACTTGATGACCTGCTCATAATGCCTTGTTCTACTGAGCAACACGCCCTCGCTTGAGGTCAACGCAATCGCCTTCTCCTCAAGCGCAGCCTTGAGCTGCTCAAGACCTTCGGGGGGCTCTGCACCAAGAGACGCTTCAATACAATGATCAAAGCGTGCGAGCAGCTGTTCGTCCTGTGCGGTCAAACCACACGCAAGATCACATTTGTTGCGCACAATAAATGTATCCACACCGAGCATACTTGCTTGCTCAAGCTCCTTACTGACGCGGGCCTCAAGAGGCTGACTGCTGTCCACAACCCACAACAAAAGATCGGCCTTTCGTGTCCACTCAAGGCTACGCTTAATGCCAATGCTCTCGACCTTGTCCATTGTCTCGCGGAGACCTGCGGTGTCAACAAGGCGAATGCTCACGCCTCCAAGCACAAGCTCCTCCTCAAGGAAGTCTCGTGTGGTGCCTGCAATGTCCGTCACAATGGCACGGTCGGTGCCGTGAATGGCATTAAACAAGGTTGATTTTCCTGCGTTTGCGGCACCTGCCACAACAACCTTGATGCCCTCGCGCACGCGACGTCCTGCATCAAACCTTGCGGACAACTGCTCAAGCTCGCTATATACCTTATCAAGCCTTCGTTTTATCTCGTCTTTTTCAATTTGATAGACGTGCTCCTCATGGCTAAAATCGAGCGCGCTTTCGACCAGCATCATGCATTGCACCAGGAGCTCTAACAGCTCCTTGATCTTGTCACCAAGACCCCCTTCAAGGTGCTCCGCGGCAAGTTTGTGGGCCGCCTCGCTTTCGGCCTCAATCAGATCGGCCACAGCCTCTGCCTGTGTGAGGTCAAGCTTACCATGAAGGAACGCGCGCTCGGTGAACTCACCAGGTCGCGCGTGTCGAGCACCTTGGGAGAGCACACGATCAAGTGCCTTGCGCAGGATAACAGGACCGCCATGGCACTGAAGTTCGACGACATCCTCCCCTGTGTAGCTGTTGGGAGATTGCATCAACACCACCAGGGCCTCATCAATCAATGAACCATCATCCTGTCTCAAGCTGGCAAGACGTAGCAAATGAGAGGGGGTATCTGTGGGCCAGTGTGGTGCGATCTGCTCAAGGATCTGCTTTGCGCGATCACCACTGATGCGAATAATTCCGACGCCGCCTTTTCCAGGTGGCGTTGCCAGTGCAGCGATTGTGTCCATGGTGTAAGTGCTCTGTTTGAGGATCGGGAAAAATAAACTGGCGAGCAAACACGACGAGGAGGAGGCAGGCTTTTGCTAGCAAAAGCCTGCCTCGTCGTGTTTGCTCGCCATGTCAACCTTACTCGGGTTGAATGCGTAACTTGCGGAAGGAGCCGTAGCCTGTGCTCTCGGTGGTCACACCGTGACCTTCACCGACTTTGCGGTGCACGATGCGGCGCTCAAAGTCATTGAGGCCTGCCACGACAAGCTCGGAGCCAAGGGAAGAGGTGAGTTCAGCAAGCTTGAGCGCGACCTGATCGATCTGCTTGATCTGCTTGGTTCTGAAACCATCACAATCCACGAAGACTTTGGGCTTGAAGCCAGCTTGCTCAAAGAAGACACCGAGGACCTTCTCGATAGTCTGCAACATCTTTGGAGATGCGTTGCTTGGACCGAGGATGCGTGTGAGATCTTCGCCCGAGAGGTTGAAGATCACCATCTCGTTCTCTTCATCAAAGCTGCCATCCACGGCGATCTCAAGACCCATGGCCTTGAGGAGTCCTTGAGTCCACTCCACACCACTTGCGATGAGCACATCGGGCTCATCACTTTCAGGGTGAGCTGGGATCTCTGGGATAGCAACCTCAACGTCATCATCCTTTTTGGGAGCAGGTGTACCGCCCTTGGATGCATAAGAGGAGAGGAAGTCAGCTGCAAGCTGTGACATCTTGGGAGCTTCCTCTTCCACGACCTTGGACTTTTTCTTTGTCGCCTTGGTGTCGTCGCTGGATTTGGCTTCCTGCACGTCTTCATCGTCAGCCTCGGGAGCAGCAGCTTCAACAGCGTCTTCCTGCTCTTCCTTGGCCTTGGTTTTACGAGAAGTACGTGTGGACTTCTTCCTGGTTGTTTTCTTGGGTGCAGCCTTGACCTCTTCTGTCTCCTCGGAGGTTTCTTCGGCAGCCTCTACAGGTGCGTCGGTTTCATCGGAGTCAGCGGATACAGGCTCAAGCACGGTGGGCTCGCTGGCGCGAGCAGACTTACGACGTGTTGTAGTCTTCTTACGACGAGTCGTGGTCTTCTTGGGAGCAGCCTCAGCGGTCTTTTCTTCGGATGTATCAGCAGACGCTTCAGCGGCCTCGGTATCCTCGGCAGACTTTGTGGTCTTGGCCTTGGAGCGTGTGGACTTACGACGTGTGGTCTTCTTCTTTTTGGGTGCTTCGTCTTCGGAAGCAGCGGCTTCAGCAGATTCAGCGGCGACCTCGGTGGTCTCTTCCGCCTTTTTGCTGGTGGTCTTCTTTTTGGTTTTTGAAGAAGACGTAGATTTACGACGCGTGGAAGACTTCTTCTTTGTAGTCTTGGCTTCTTCTGCTTCTGGGCTTTGTTCTTGGTCGTTGGCCATGGTCGTCTTGTAAAATAAGGAGTGTGTATGCGCGCCAGAGGCTGCACAGGTTATCAAACTGTTGTGAGGGGCAACACAAAAGAAGCCCCTTATGTATAAGGGCCCATGTCTTTCGAATCACGGGCATCCACCCGAGATCATGAGGCAGAGTCAAAGCACCTTATACACAAGAGGCTGAAAATCGCAATCTATTTCAAGCTACAACGTTTCCACGAGCTTCGCGACGCTTGGCGAACTTACGTCGAATCATCCA
>CATLTV010000090.1 GCA_950059285.1 uncultured Pseudomonadota bacterium
CCACCCCGCCTCTTTTTGGTGAAGATGAAAAGCAAGGGTCCTGAGAGGGGCGAGCATTTGCGCAGCAAATGCTCGCCCCTCTCAGGACCCTTGCTTTTCACATACCTGAGAATTTAGAACGGTGACATGCTTTGGCTGAAGTGAACGCGTCGAGTGAGCTCCTCGGTGAGATGTGGTTTGATGTGAGTCAGTGCGTGTTGGGGCAGTGCGATGTGGGTGAGTTCACTTGTGTGAATACGTTGCTCCAACACGCTCCATAATTTATCGAGGTCGAGCTGACCGTAGCCTGTGTAGCGAATGTGAAGTTCATGGAGTTCAGGTAAGTATGATGGATCTTGAATGAGCTTTAGCCATGCGTTCTGGGAGAAGTCTATGGAAATAGAGAGCTTTTGGAGTTTTGCAAGGTGGTGTTGTCGTGCAAGTGGTAGAGGATCAAATTTGCACATGGTGAGGTCAAGCGAGCGCAAGGTTGGGATGCTTTCTAGCAGGTCTTCCAGATGATTGGGGCGCAGGTAGTGACGTCTTCGGTCCACGTTCGTGCCCGTGTTATGGTGTGTATCCGTTTCGGGGTAATTGACGTTCCCGAGCAGTGACAGGTGTTCAAGGCTCCTGGGGGCGTGCGCCGATTTGAAAAACGTGAGCAGGCCAATAATCTGAAAGTTGTAATCAAGCTCCAGTGATTTGAGGTTCTGTAAGTTGACCTCGGAGAGCCTCTCAATGGCATCCGTATTTAGCGAGCACATGTGTAGGTAGAGGTGTTCAAGCGTGTCGAGAAACGGTGATTGTTTGAGATCCTCGATCCACAGGTGATCATCATCGACCGTGTTCACCAGTCTGTTACTTGAGAGGTCAATGCTTGAGAGCTTTGACAGCGAACGACAGGCTGCGATCGTACTGAACTTGTCCTGATTGATTTGTTTGTTTTTGATGTGAAGTGTACGTGCCAGAGAAAAGAGCGGGTTGTCATCACCACGCAGGATGGCTTTGAGCCACCCTTTGGAGATTGTTCGTAAGTCATCAGGCCAGTCACTCATATGTGACTCGCAGTAGGACGCCATCATCTCTGCTGGTAAAAGGTTTCTCCATCCCCAGAGCAAGCTGGTGAGTTGCTTCCAGAGCTGTTCAGAGGGTGGGTTGCTGTGTAGGAGGCTGCGAATTTCACCAAAGCGTCGATCATTCATGATGCGTCCTTGATTTTTGGGCAAACACTTTTGCCCCTTCACTGGTCAGGTTTGTGTAACGAATATCAATCGTTGGGCACTGTTCAAGCTCCATATGTTCAATGCAAGAAGCAGAGGGATCGCCAAGGGGATTATATCGTAGATCCAGGGTGTCAAGCGTTTGGAATGTGGGGCTTTTGAGCAATGTGTGGAGTGTTTGATCGGTGATATGGCAGTTGACGAGGCTGAGTTTTCGCAGCGAATTTGGGAGTTGTGAGAGATCAAAGGGTTGGGCGTTCTTGTCGTGCGTGAATCGATTGTGATCGAGGATGAGTGTGGTGAGGTTGTGCGCTGAAGAGAGGCCAGCGAGGAGCAAATGTAAGGCGTCTTCAGAGAGATCGCTCTTGGACAGGTCAAGCGTGTTGAGTTGTTCAAGGTTTGGCCATGTGCACAGCGTTTGTATGGCGGCGATATGTTCAAGCTGATTGTTGGAGAGGTTGATATGTGTGAGCGTGCCAATATTATTGGCGCTCATCAAGTAGTGCAGCCCTGTGTGCGTGATCCAGTTATTGGATAGATCGAGTGTGTGCAGTGATTCGAGGTGAGGCGTATCACTCATGGCAAGGAGCGCGTCATCGGAGATTTGATTGTTGGAGAGGTTGAGGTTCTCAAGGTGACGAATGTAGCCTGACTCCAGCAAGAGGTGGACGCCTTGATTTGTGAGGTTGTTTTCGGCCAGATCAAGACTTGTGAGTTGTGATGTGAATTCACTCCAGGCGAGTAAACGTCCTGCTTCTCCTGTGAGGTTGGTGTGTCTCAGGTTGAGCGTGTTCAGGGATGGGAACATCTGTTCTTTGGCGAGGATGTGTTCAAGGCCCAGATCCTTGATTTGATTGGATGCCAGTGACAGGTGTGTGAGCGCTGTAAATTCGTGATGAAGTGCAAGCGGTGTGTTTGGATCAAACCTGATCCAGTTATTGGACAGATCGATGTGTTCAATGGAGCTTGAGAAGTTTGCACGCGATACTTCCTCAAGGCTTTGCACGGAAAGATCGTTCCTGGCCAGAGAGAGTGATGCGAGGTTGTTTAATGAATTGCTCTGAGAGAACTCGGATACGCCTGCATCGCCAAGTTGATTGTATGAGAGGTCGAGGGTGACAAGTGCATGTGTGTGCGGTGAGGCGCAGAGGTATTTAACGCCTTGCTTCATGAGCCAGTTGTGGCTGATGTCAAGGTGTTGAATTTGCCTCAATGAGGCATGGTCGCACATGATCTTGATGTCTCTGTCAGAGAGTCCTCGTTGTGACAGGTTGAGTGTACGGACCAGAGACGTATGTTCGGGGGGATCGTGTGCAAAGAGTGCTTCGATCCAGTGGCGAGGTGTGTGTAAGAGGTGGGTAGGCCACTGTGAGATGTGTGCTTTGATGTAGGGGAGCAGGGTGTGTGAGCAGGCGTCTTCAGGCGTTTGATCGATGATCTGAGTGATACGTTGCCATGCCTGTGTGGAGGGGGATGCTTGAAGGATGCTCCTGATTTCTCCAAAGGATGTCTGGATTTTGGCGAGGTGATCGTGTGGCATGTGTGTGGTGTGGTGGGAAAAAGAAGAGGGCGTTAACGATGAAGTTAACGCCCTCTTCTTTGAGGTCAAATGATTCGAGCGCCAGCGCCTGGCGTGGCGTGTAGAATCTTTTGTACACCAGGCACAGCCGCGAGTGTTTCGGACACTTTGGGCGCAGCCTCTGCGGTACAGAATGCCTTGATGTGAGGGCCTGCATCGATGGTGAAGAAGACAGGTGTGCCTTCCTGACGCATCTGACGTACGAGGTGAATCAGGTCTACAGTGATGCCCTTCCAGTAGAGGATGCCAGGGTTTGCGGCCATGGCGCAGGCGTGCATACGAAGGCAGCTTGCTTCGGCGACATCCGCGAGCTTTGAGAAGTCTCGAGACGCCAGTGCGAGTTTAGCTTCGACGAGTGTTTTTGGCACATCTTCAATCCACGCAGGGTAGTAGGGCGCGGTTTCAGCGGTGCTCATCATGGCTTCGGTGGAACCGATTTTTTTAGGTCCCTGAGCGCATACTGCGACGAGGCAGTTTAGATCCCAGTGTGATTCGTCGTGCAACTGAACGGCGTAGCTATCAAGACCGTTCGGGTCATCTTTTCCAGGGAACATTTCGACCCAACCGCCATGGATGCTGCGCGCAGCGGAGCCAGAGCCTCGTCGCGCGAGTATGGAGAGTTCAGTGGGGTCGAGATCAAGGTTTGCAGCTTTGGATGCTGCAAGTGCGAGGGCAGCAAATCCACTTGCGGAGCTTGCAAGTCCTGCGCTTGGAGGGAAGTCATTTTTTGTTATGACTGTGGCGCGGTGGCTGATGCCTGCACGTTGTCTGACGAGGTCAAGGAACTCGGAGAGACGTTGATGTTTTGAGCCCGAGAGGATCTCATCATTGATCGCGATCTTATCGTGATCCAGAGCAGGATCAAAGTGGACGGATGTGGTGGTGTGGAGTCCATCCAGAGTGAGTGAGAGGCTGCCCGCAGCGGGGAGGTTGAGTTGAACGTTGCGCTTGCCCCAGTATTTGATGAGGGCGATGTTGGGGTGAGCCACAGCGCTTACAGGGTTGAGGTTGCTCATGTGAGTTCCTGAGGTTGTATGGTCGTGGTGAATGCTGAGAATCCCTGATCTTTCCAGGATTGAGCGATGTGTTGAGCCTGATCTTGTGAGGAGGCGAGTGCATAGACACAGCCTCCGCCGCCAGCGCCCGTGAGTTTAGCTCCCAGCGCGCCTTCTTCGCGAGCAATATGGCAGGCCGCGTCGAGTTTTGGTGTGGACACATTCATCGCACAGAGGAGGCCGTGGTTGATGTTGATGAGTTCTCCAAGTGACTGAATATCTTTTTGTTTCAGCGCATGTTGTGCTTGTGTGACGACATATGTGATCGCCTGCTGGAAGTGCTCATAGAGCTTGGCGTGTGTCTGTCGTTGTTGGAGGACTTGTGTGACCATGGCAGCAGTGGATGCGCCAGGTGCAGCCTGACAGATGGCAATGTTCAGGGGGAGAGCGCTCTCCACGGGGGAGCACAGGGGCGGTATGCCTTTCTGAAACAGGATCAAGCCGCTGCCCATGGCTGCTGACTGGTCAATGCCTGAGGCCGAGCCATGGAAGATTGCTTCTGATGCGGCGACAGCGCGGAAGATGTTGACTTTGCTTTTGGGAGAGAGTTCGCCGAGTGCTCTGGCGATGGCAACAGCGAGTGCTGCGGAGGAGCCAAGACCTGCGCCAGGAGGGACATTCAACGTGGCATCAATGGTGACGGGGTGTTGTACGCCAAGGATGTCCATGATGGCAGCGAGCGACTGTTCAAGGGGTTGGCCAGAGGCGTTGACTTGAAGTGTGGCGAGTGTTGAGCCCTGAGCGTCCTTGAGATGAAGGTTGCTATGGCTTGAGTCTGTGGCTGGGGAGACGGTCGCGACAGCTCCATCAGGCAAGCTTGTAGCGAGTGCAGGAGCACCCCAGACGACCGCATGCTCGCCGAGCAGGATTAGTTTTCCGCAGCCAGAGCCTTGATATATAGTGGATGACATAAAGTATTGGAGAAGCAAGCAGACCACCATATCTACGAAGGGACATGGTGGTCATGGTGTGAGGAGTGATGCTCATAAGAGAGCGTATATGGGGAGATTACATCAGTTGAGACGAGAACATGTCCATGCTGATGCCGCCTTCCTGGATATCAACGCGAAGACCATCAGGGAGTTCTTCGGCGTGTTCCTTGATGTAAGCGGTGGTCTCTTCGAACTGTTCATTGGAGTCAAGGCACAGGTAGATGGTGTTGACGTATTCGAGGCGAGAGAACTCTTCGCAGGTTATTCTCCAGAAGACGTCGAGGAAGTCTTCGAACTCGAACTTGGAGATATCGGGACCGATGGGAGGCATACCGAGGACGGGGAGTTCCATTTCATCGGCGAGGTCATAGGCATTCAAGATGCCACGAGAGACGAGGCGTTTGGTGACTTTTCTGCCGCCAACGATGGCGATATGGATAAGTTTTTTGGTGGGGATTTGACCTGCGTCTGTGGCGACGACCTGGCCTGGATCGAGGCGACCGCCTTTGAGTTTGCTCCTTTCGGTGTGGAGTGTTTGCTGCATGAGGGGGCCAGCGCGGCGTGAGATCTGTTGTCCTATGCCACGGTTTGTGAGGATAAGACCCGAGTTTGAGGGGTTAATAATGGCCCCTTCTTTGAGGGGGAGAAGCGTTAAATCGCCTTGAATGATAATCAGTCGACGTTCCATAGGAGTATTTAGCCTGGTAAGGTGATGGTGTGGTCAATGAGAGATGTCCGACATCATCACGGTGTTAAAGGGGGTTAGTTTGCCAGAGTCTTGGTGGTGTGAGGACACTACAGGAGTGCGTCACACAGAGCGTAGAACACGCTGAATCACAAAGGGGATCACCTCTTTGGAGGAGGTGTCTTGCAGAGCAAGCGTCTCCAATGTGATGGGGGATACACAAGACAAGGTTCAAACCATCACAAATGACTGGGCATGAACCTAAAGGATGATGTGGTCTGATGTCAAAGCGGGACTGATATTATCATCACAAAAGAGAGGGAGATCCTGTGGTCTGGCCACGGGATCTCCCTCTCTTTTGTGATGAACGCGTGGCGATTAGAGAGAATCTTCGAGTTTGCCAAGGTTCATACGAGACTTTGTCAACACCATACCGATGTTGGCGTTTTTGCGGCACACGAAGACGACAGCATGGTCAGGGTACTTTTTACCGCGCATGAAGACGTGGAGGAGGTTGTCACTGAAGACGATGAGCTCCTGGAAGTAGTGGTGGTTGTCATTGGGGTCAAGGCCACGTGCTTTTTTGAAGGACTTTTCAATAGCGACAACGTTGCTACCCTGGAAGAGGTCTGCTGTTGCAGCGGAGACGAGGTTGAGAACTTCCTGTGGGTGGGAGTCGATGGTTTTCACCGCGAGGAGCATGCCTGTGGACATGTCCACGTAACCAGCAGCGACGCACTCAGGAATTTCACGGGTAACATTTTGGATAGTTTGATCAAGGCTCATTGGCGGTTCTCCTTTCTCTTTTTAGTGAAGTTTGTGCAGTAACATTATCGGACAGAGTTCGACAGTGTTTGATACACAGTGGGGTTGTATCGAGCTTGGCACTCGACGTGTTGCGCAAAGTGCCCAATGAACTGTTCTTGTTCATCAGACTGTACATAGAAACGATAACGTTCCCGTACGACGGTAAGCGCTTGTTCTGCGTTGAGGCCATTCCATATCAGCATGGCGCACAGGAGAGTGCCTGTTCGGCCCTTTCCTGCCTTGCAGTGAAAGACAAGCGTTTGATTTTGTGTAAGTTGGTTCTGAAGTTTCTTGGTGATTTCGAGTGTGGCGTCCATGTCGGGCGCGGTCATGTCATCAAAGGGGAAGAACACGATGTCGAAATCAATCAAGTCCTTGGACTCTGCGGGCAGAGGTTCTTCAGTGAGCGTAATAAGCGTGCTGCAACCTGTGCGTTCCAGCGCTTCTAAATCGCGGCGCAGAGGCTCAAGCAGCCCAGGCTGTCCACAGCCTGCCAGGCGTCCAGGGATGACCCAGTGAAAATTGTTTGGCCCCACGTGTGAAGAGGGGGCACCAAGACGAGGGAGTAAATGATCGGGGATCAGTGAGGAAGTAGGCTCAGGATCAGAGAGTGTTGTGAGATCAAGATCCTCAATGACGTTCTCAAGATCAAGTGGAGGGATCTCTTCTGTGGGGACTTCCTCGGGCTCAAGGTGTTCCAGTGGTGTGTCACGTGGTGTGACATTACAGCTGCCTGTGCGAATGTATGTCCTGGTGATTTCGGACTGAGGGTTCTCAAAGAACTCCTTGCAGGAGGCCGATTCGATCATCTGGCCGCTCGCGATGAGTGTGACATCATCCGCATAGTTCTTTACATGTGAGAGATGGTGCGAAATCCAAAGGATGGCACATTCACTCTTGAGTTCAACCAGCAGATCAAGAAGGCTGTGGGCATCCTCTATTTCCAGTCCTGCCATGGTCTCATCCACACACAACAACTTGGGCTGTGGAAGCATGGCGCGCAAAATACAAAGCTTGCGCTGTAAAGTCCTGTCTAGCGTCAACAAGGATGCTTGAAAAAGGTGCTCCGTGTCGATGTGGTGTTGTGTCAGGTATCTGCTCAGGATCACGAGTTGTTGTGAACGTGTGAGCGTGTGACGTTCTGGGAGATTCTCGGCAAGGTAATCATACACTGTACGATCAATCATCATAATGCGCTGTGGCACCCATGCGATCTCGGATGGGTCCACGCCATTGAACTCGCCGCCTTTAACAGCAAAGATGCTGCCAAGTTGGACGCCGCATAAAAACCTCATCAGGGTTGATTTACCCGCAGCGCCAGGACCCATGATCGCATGTATGGAGTGATCGTGAATAGTGAGTGACACATGATCAAGGACCATGCGTGTATTTAAGGTGATGGTGAGCTGTTGTAACTCAGCCAAGACGGACCTTTGCATTCAGTAACTCTTCCTTAGAGAGGGGATGAGCGATGTCGTTTTCTATGACTCTAATGTAAGTGATTTTACATGGGTTTGGCAATTGGTTTTTATCTTTTAAGAATTTTATGCATGCAACGCATTGTTGTTTGAATGAATCGTAAAAGAGGTATCTACGATTCATGCCAAAAATATATGCTGTGCATATGCATCAAAATCCTTTATTACATCTTACCAATGGATTGATGTGATGACGTTTAACAGGGTGGTTATCGACACATGTTCAAATCCTTTAAAAAAATGGCGGGTGATTTGAGGCCACAAGGCCAAAATACACCGGAGGACGGGTGATGGAACTTCCTGATTTCTTTTCTTTTATTGCGGATTTTATACAACTTTATGCGCTCAACGATGATCCTAGCATGTTGATGATGAAGAGCAGCTGGGGAGAGCGTGGTGTGATCGCTATTGCGGATGGTCGTGTGATCCATGCAGTCGCAGGTCCTTCCGAAGGCGAGGATGCTCTGTACAGGATCATGCGTTGGCAACGCGGTGAGATCAGCCGTCGTGTGGTGAAGCGATCGGTGCACAGCACCATCGATACGGACCTGTCCACGCTCCTGATGAACGCATATGATGAAGTCATGAAGAAAGGGGCTTTGAGTTCAGATGGAGACGATGATGTTCCCACAGAGAACATTTCGCTCGAGAACACACTCTCGGAGATCAGTGAACTTGTTCCTCATATTGACGTGCGTCAAACCTTGACGGGTCACGATGTGGCGTATCAACAATATCTACGTCTTGTCTGGGGTGAGACCTTACGCAAGGAACTCAAGTCAATCGATGGACTCGTCTCTTATCAGGTGATCGATATTGATCTCGACTCACGTAGCCTTCACTCCACCACCGTAGACGCGCGTGCACAGTCCCTCGCCTCGGACTTGATTCTTGCGATGAAAAACAATGAAGTCCCGCAAGACCAGCTTGAACTTTACCTCTCTTATGGCGATCGCTATCATGTGATGGTGTCTTTGCCCGTGAAGAATCATACGCTCCATGCGTTGTTCTCACGCAAGCACACCACCCCTGCGATGATCCAGTTCAAGATAAAGCAAGCCATTGAAAAACTCCCACAATCAAATCATTAAGACCCCTCCATCGCCCGAGACTACCCCCTCCGAGATGAAACCTCTCTCGGAGGGGGCCTCGCGGGAGCGCCTTGGTGCCCTGTTTATGCACATGAGCATCCTGTGTGGCTTGCCCATCTTTGCGCTGTCTTTTCTCAATCGAGATAATCCCTTCGTTCTTCATCACGCCAAGGCCGCTGCGGTAAACTTCCTCCTCTTTTATACGGTGTTGTTCCTCTCCTTCTCGGTGACACCGAGCCTGTTCTGGCTTTTAATTCCCCTTTATCTTTCAGCGTTGGTAGCAATATGGCGCCTGACTGGCGGCCATCGTGCGGGTATGCTAGGACTTGGCCCCGTGGGGGAGGCGCTCTTTTTTGTGATTCAACCCAAATCGCAGCGCCGTGCACTTGAACATCAAAACCATGAACACAAGCTACTGCACTAGGGACTCTTGAACATGAAGCGACAGGACAAGGCGGATAAAATCGCCGACATGCTTAAACAACTCTATCCTGATCCTCCCATTCCTCTCGACCATTCAGACGCATACACCTTGCTTGTTGCGGTGCTCCTCTCGGCGCAATGTACCGATGAGCGCGTGAACAAGGTTACGCCCGGACTCTTCTCTCTGGCAGATAATCCTCATGATATGGCCACGCTTGATGTGTCCACCATTCAGGGGGCGATCAAGTCATGTGGGCTCGCGCCAACAAAGGCCAAAAACATTTCAAAGCTCTCCACAATCCTTGTGGATGAGTACCAGGGAGAGGTCCCTGATACGCTTAAACAACTTGAAGCGCTCCCTGGGGTAGGGCACAAGACCGCGAGCGTGGTGATGGCACAGTGGTTTGGAGAGCCTTCATTTCCTGTTGATACCCACATTCACAGGTTAGCCACACGCTGGGGACTGACCTCGGGTAAGAATGTGCAGCAGACCGAGAAGGATCTTAAAAAAGTCTTCCCCAAACAGGACTGGAACGATCTTCACTTGCAGATCATTTACTTTGGTCGTGAGTACTGTCCTGCACGAGGTCATGACTTGACGACATGCCCGATCTGCTCATGGGCAGCGACGAAGAAGCGAATCGCCATGGAGCAAAAGAAAAACTAGTCGTGTGTGTTGACAGCAACGTGAGAACGCCATTGGGGCGGCCATTTACGCAGTAAATGGCCGCCCCAATGGCGTTCTCACGTTGCTGTCTCAGGATTTAAGCAACTAGTTGCTTAAATCCTTCTCCTCATCATGTTCTTCTTCGATCGCCTGATCGATCTCGGCGACTTCTTCCTTGGTCAATGGCTTGACCTCAAACTTCAGGCCATCACCTTCTTCGTTTAATGTGAAGTAAGCGTGGCCACCGTGTTCAAGATCGCCAAAGAGGATCTCATCGGCCAGGGGGCGTTTGATATGATCCTGGATGACGCGTCCAAGAGGACGTGCGCCCATGAACTCATCGTAGCCTTCGTTAGCGACCCAGCCCTGCGCTGCGTCATCCAGGCTGATGCGGACCTTGCGCTCAAGGAGTTGAACTTCAAGTTCAGCGACAAACTTGGTGACGATGGTCTTGACCACTTCGCGGGGAAGAGGTGCGAAGACAACCGTGGCATCAAGGCGGTTTCTGAACTCGGGTGGGAAGAGTTTTTCAAGAGCTTTGTTGCTCTTGGAGGTGTCCACAGATTGGTTGTTAAAGCCCAGGCCACCTTTCTGCATGTCACGAGCACCTGCATTGGATGTCATGATAAGGATGACGTTTCTGAAGTCGGCTTCACGACCCGTGTTATCTGTGAGTCGTGCGTTATCCATGATCTGGAGCAAGATATTAAAGATGTCGGGGTGAGCCTTTTCGATCTCATCAAGGAGCACCACGCTGTGTGGAGATTTGCGGACTGCCTCGGTGAGTTGACCACCCTGATCGTACCCCACGTAACCAGGAGGTGCGCCGATCAAGCGGCTGACAGCGTGTCGCTCCATGTATTCGGACATGTCAAAACGAATGAAGTCAATATCAAGGGCTCTGGAGAGCTGTCTTGCGACCTCTGTTTTACCCACGCCTGTGGGGCCAGCGAAGACGAAGTTGCCCACAGGTTTATCGGGGCGAGTGAGGCCAGCGCGGCTGAGTTTAACCGCGTGCACAAGTGCATGAATGGCGTCATCCTGGCCGTAGACCTGTTTTTTGAGCGTGTCTTCAAGGTTACGAAGTTTCTCGCGGTCGTCGCCCTTGACGTTGATGTCAGGGATGCGAGCGATCTTGGCGATGACTTCCTGCACCTGAGCAAGTCCAATCACGTTGTCAGACTTTTCGGTGCGGAAGAGGCTGTAACGTGCGCCTGCCTCATCAATGACGTCAATGGCCTTGTCGGGGAGCTTCATCTCGCGCATGTATTTGAACGCGAGATCTGCTGCTGCATCGATCGCCTCATCTGTGTAGGTCACATCGTGGAACTCTTCGTAATACTTCTTGAGGCCGCGCAAGATCTCGCGGGTCTCCTTGACGGTGGGTTCAAGGACATCGATCTTCTGAAAGCGTCGTGCAAGAGCGCGGTCCTTGTCGAAGCTACGTTTGAACTCCTCATGTGTTGTGGAGCCAATGCAACGCAACTCACCAGCGGCGAGCGCGGGTTTCAAGAGGTTTGACGCATCCATGGTGCCGCCGCTGGTTGCGCCTGCGCCCACGAGGGTGTGGATTTCGTCAATAAACAGAATACCGTTGTCTTCTTTTTTGAGGGCCTGAACCACAGCTTTGAGGCGCTCTTCAAACTGGCCTCGGAACTTGGTGCCGGCAAGCAGTGAGCCAAGGTCAAGAGACCAGATGGTGGCATCGAGCAAGGGGGTAGGGACATCTCCCTGTGAGATACGGCGCGCGAGCCCTTCAGCGATGGCTGTTTTCCCCACGCCTGGATCACCCACGAGGATGGGGTTGTTTTTACGGCGTCGGCAGAGGATCTGCACGGTGCGCTCGACCTCGGCGTCACGTCCGATGAGAGGATCGATCTTGCCCTGAGTGGCACGTTCTACGAGGTTTGTGCAGAACGCTTCAAGAGGATTTTTGGCCTGTTCCTCGTCTTCTTCATCATCGCCGCTGGCGGAGTAGGCTGGTTTATCTAACCAGTTTCCTTCAGCATCTTCATCGGAATCCTTGGAGATACCGTGTGAGATGTAAGAGACAAGATCAAGGCGCTCTACGCCCTGTTCTTCAAGGAAGTAGACGGCATGTGAGTCGGGCTCTGCAAAGAGTGCGACGAGGACGTTTCCACCATCGACCTCTTCTTTTCCTGAGGATCGTACGTGCAGGATGGCGCGTTGCAGGACGCGTTGAAACGCGACGGTTTGCATCGGTTCGGAGTAGGTTCCTTCGGGGAGCTTTTCGAGCTCCTCTTCAAGGAAGTCTTCAAGGGATTTTTTAAGTTGATCGACATTGACCCCCACATTTTTGAGGATCTTGATGCTCGTCTTGTCAAAACAGAGCGTATAGAGGAGGTGTTCAAGGGTGATATATTCGTGACGCCTTGTTTGCGCTTCGCGCATGGTGGCGTAGAGGGCGACTTCTAGATCTTTTTGGATCATCGCGGTGCTAAGCTCCTTGACATTGGGCAGTGAGAGAAACGAAGGGTTGGGTTCTCTGTAAGCGCCTGTAAGTGGCGTGAGACAGAGAAGCACAGGACTGAACACATGAGGAGAGGATGAACATTCCTCAAACTACTCAGGTTCCATGGTGACCATGAGAGGATGGCCCTCGCTGCGGGCCAATTCCATGGTCTGAGCCACGCGAGTTTCAGCGACGCTGTAGGTATATACGCCAGCGACACCCGCACCAGTCTTGTGCACGTTAAGCATAATCTGAGCAGCTTCACTGCTTGTTTTGTGAAAGACAGATTCCAGGATGTAGACAACAAACTCCATGGTTGTGTAGTCGTCATTGTGGAAGATGACTTTATACTTTTTTGGCTTTTTGGTTTTGTTTTTCTTTTTTGTGAGGACGTCTGATTCGTTTTCGTATTGGCTCATTTTGCGTCGGATTCCTTGTGATATATGGTTCTAAGGTAAGTCATTGCGAACAGTTATACAGGTATACATGAAGGTCGTGACGCGAATTCACGACCATGAACATAAAACGGATCGAGTGGGTTTCAAGCCTTGTTGTTGGATAAAGGTCGAACTTGCAGGAAATGCATCTTGATTGTTTGTGATGAATCCTACAAGGGTAACGGTGTTTGAACATGTGTATGACACGACAAAATGAGGACGACGATGATGGATGTAGAAGAGATGAAAAAGGGGCCGCTGAGCGATGATCCGTTTGCCTGGTTTGGGCGTTGGTTTGATCATGCGATGGCACATGCCGATGAAGCACATGCGTGTGTGGTGAGCACAGTGTCCGAGGATGGGATGCCATCTTCACGTGTGGTGTACCTCAAGGAGTGGGATGAGCGTGGTTTTGTATTTTACACCAACCTCACCAGTCAAAAGGGACAGGAGGCGTTGCACACCAAAGGATGTGCGATGAATTTCTTCTGGAGAGAATTACGCGAGCAGGTGCGAATTCAGGGCGTGTTGGAGCAGGTCTCTGATGCTCAGGCTGATACGTATTTTGCCTCCAGAGAGCGTGCCTCTCAGGTCGGCGCATGGGCCTCGAATCAGTCCAGCGCATTGGAGAGCAGGGACGCTTTGTTGAAACGAGTCAAGGAGTTTGAGCATAGGTTTGAGGGCAAGCAAGTGCCGCGACCTCCGCACTGGTCAGGGCTGCGGCTGGTGCCAACTGCCATTGAGTTTTGGCGTTCTGGTGAACATCGCCTTCACGACCGATTTCGTTTTGTTCGTCAGGATGTTACACTGTCTGAGTGGAGCGTCCAGCGCTTGAACCCCTGATATGTCAGGAGTTGTTTGTTTCTGGATGTTTGCCTCTTGTGGATGGGTGGTTAGCTTGGTCGCCATCGTGGGTTAAGGGTTTGGAAAAGATCCAGGGTTTCGCTTGGAAAATCGCCTCAAACCGACTATGACAGTCAAACTAATTCTTGTGTCGTCTCACTGTTGTCTCGCAAAACAGATTTCATAAGCCAAGTTAAGGAGCTATCAATGAAACCAGCAAAGAAAGTATTTATCGTCGGAGGAGATCTCACCACATTTATTGGAAAGGGACACCCCGACTTTATCTGGAAGCGTCACCCCGACTTTGGTACTCGTGAGAACCCCACACTTGAAGACCTCACTGTTCAGGCAATTCAGGGTGCTCTTGAGAAGACAGGCGTGAGCGCAGACCAGATCCAGCGTGGTTACATTGGTAACTTCGCAGGTGAACTGTTCTCCAACCAGGGCCACATGGGCGCGCTCGCTGTGCGTGCTGATGAGAAGCTCAACGGTACACCCTTCATCCGTGTGGAAGGTGCATGTGCATCTGGCGGACTCGCCATCGTGGGCGCAATCGAATCCCTTCAGGCTGGCCTTGATGTCGTCATGGCAGCAGGTAGCGAAGTTCAGACCACTGTCTCTGCTCGTGAAGGTGCAGGCTTCCTTGCTCGCGCTTCTCACTGGGAAACAGAGCGTGAAATCGATGACTTCACATTCCCCGCCATGTTCGCTCGTCGCGCAAAGATCTACAAGGAAGCCTTCGACGTCACCGACGCAGATATCGCTCCTGTCGTGGTCAAGGCATACAGCAATGGCAACAAAAACCCATACGCTCACATGCGCACCGTGAACGTGGATCTTGAGAAAGCCAGCACCGCTGGTGACAAGAACCCTCAGTTCCTTAAAAACGAAGATCTCCGCGAGCACCTCAAGGTCACAGATTGCTCTCAGGTCAGCGATGGTGGTGCTGCAATCATCCTCGCGACAGAAGAAGGTCTCAAGAAGCTTGGCAAGACCCCTGAAGAATGCATTGAGATCACATCCTACGGTGTGGCTACAAGCGCTCTTGGTAAGGTCGAGGATTACACCGAGCTTGGTACAACCAAGAAAGCTGCTGCTGAAGCTTACGCTGACGCTGGCATCAAGGCTGACGATGTTCAGGTGTGCGAAGTACACGACTGCTTCTCCATCACCGAAGTCCTCATGTACGAAGCTCTCGGTTTCGCTGAGAAGGGCAAAGGTACAGAGCTTGCCAAAGCTGGTGAGACAGGCATCACAGGTAAGTTCCCTGTGAACACTGGTGGCGGCCTTATCGCTTTCGGTCACCCCGTTGGCGCAACTGGTGTCAAGCAGGCTCTTGAAGTCTTCCGTCAGATGAAAGGCGAGTGTGGCGATTACCAGATCCCCACAACACCTGCTGTTGGCGTGACCGCTAACATGGGTGGTGATGACCGCACATCCGTGGTGATTACATACAAAAACCTTGGCTAATTCAATCGGTTAGCATAGGACACAAAAAAGGAGGCGCCTGTTGACTTGTCAACAGGCGCCTCCTTTTTTGTGTCTTACGCTAACACTTTCAGCGGCACATCAGGATCTAATCTGTAGCCTTCTCCATGCGTTTGTAAGATCTCTTCAAGCCCAAGACCTCGCAGCGTATTGATCGTGACATACAGTCGCATGAGTCCAGAGCGTACCTCTCCACGATCGCCAGGCCAGCCTTGCTCGACCAGATCATGCGCTTCAATGATCTCGCCAGGGTGTTCCTGTCTCAGGTCGAGCAGGATTTTGAGGATGCGCTTGACCGTGCGTTTTCTGGCAATGTTGATCTCTTCGCTTGTGCCAGGGATCTGGAAGACTGAAGCATCGTCCTTGATAAAGAACACATTGGAGCTGTCTGTTGTGTTGTCGAGGTGTGACTTGGCCTGATTCAGGTAGCGTCTGAGGATGTGTATGTGGGTGCTTGAGGAGGCTGGCTTGTCATACTCTTGCTCGATCGTCTGGATGCGTGCCTCGATGGCAAGGAGCGCGTCGCGATCCTCATGTACGAAGGCTTGCTCATAGATATCGGGAGCGAGTTTCATCAGTGAGATCGAGTACATGATCTCTGGATCGGGTTGATCTTTGAAGAACTCCTCAGCCTGTTGAATGGCTTCTTTGGCGAGCATGATTTCGCCGCGCGCAGAGTACATAAGCGTCATGACGATCTTTGTCTGGTGTTCATTCCAGGTGATACCAAGTTCGCGCTGAAGGTGTTGTGCTTCTTGAAAGTAGGTGAATGCCTCATCCCATTTGCTGCTGAGCATGTAAGAAACTGCGAGCAGATGGGAGCAGTTCATTTGTCCAAACTTGTGGTGTCGTTCCTTGGAGATGGTGAGGGCCTGATGCAAGAAATTTTGTGCGCGCTTGTCTTCGTTGCGTTTGATGGCGATGTACCCGCGACTTGCGAGTGTCATGATAATGCCAGAGACAAGGCCTGCTTTTTCATAGGCGAACTGGGCCTGTCGGGCTGCATGTTCAGCGGCGTCAAGTTCTCCAGCCAGATGTAAGATGCGATGTAGTGTGAAGGAGGATGAAGCTGTGCGCAGGACCGATTGAGAGAGGTGAGCGTGATGTTGTGCACGCTCGGCCTGTCTGCGAGCCTCCTGATGATCGCCTTTCTGCATGGCAAGTTGTGCCAGTACATTGTACGCACCAGATAGTCGTGCGCTTTGTGTGTGGTCATCATCTGGAATGAGTTCCAGTGCCTGTTGGAGCAGTTTTTTGGCGAGGTTGAACTCTTCCTCGCTGTTCATCTTATCTTCAGTATAGATGGCGTAGTGATAATAGAGATCAAACCGTGAGAGTGTATTCAGGTGTTCTGCATGTTGAGCACATTGCTCAAAGCGTTGTTGTGCGTCGTCGATGCGACCTGCCATGTGGTCAAGACAGATGGCTTCGCTGAGCATAAGTTCGGTGCGATGTTCCTGTGAGAGTTCGGGGTGTGATTGTGCGCGTGTGATCCATGGCAAGTAATCAAATGTGGTGTGTTGGCGTTGATGGTAAGCGCGCAGCTTGATGATGATTGTAATGGCGAGAGTGGGGTCATGAACGATCGTATGTTCAAGGGCGTTCAGGAGGTCTGGTTGGTGGTTTCTGAGTTTGATGAGTGCTGTGTGTTCGTGACCAGTGTGTAGGTCGTCAAGCAGGCCATCAAGGGTGTGGAGTAGCGCGCTACTCCACACCCTTGATGGCCTGCTGTCTGTATGTGAAGGGAGCGCATGCGCAATATGTCGTGGAACACCAAAGCTGAGGCTCTCTGATGCCTGACTTTGCTGTACGAGGAGCATATCGATGAGCTTTTGAAGCATGTGCGAAGGTGCGCTGTCAGGTGCAGTTTCTTTGATGAATTTATGAAGTTCTTCAGTGTGATAGCTTGTGGAGAGTTGGGCCAGTTGAGTGAGCACATGATGTTCAGAGGGGCTTAGCTTATGCCACTGATGTTGAATATGATCGCGCAATGATTGTGGGGTGAATTCTTGCGTGTCTTGATGATGTTTGCGCGCGACGAGCAGTGCGGAGGGGTTGCCCTGGCAGGAGTCCACGATCTTGAGCGCATGATTAAATGAGGGGGCGGTGTGATTGTGACGAGGATCGAGCAGGATCGCCAGCGATTGTGATGATGTGAGTGGTTGTGTGGTAATGGTTTTCCATGAGGCGAACCTGGGTTTTGATGAGGTGATCATCCAGGAGGTGCGTTGGTCCTGTGTGGAGAGGTTTTCCAGCAGTGTGATGGCGTGATCATCGAGTTGATCACACCCATCAAGCACGATGAGTTGTGAGTTTACATGGGGGAGTTCAAGGTGTTCGTCCGAGGTGTTGAGCGTGGTGTTCCACAGCATTTCGAGCGCAGCGGTGAGGTGCTGTCGGGTGGTGAAGCGGCTGGCATCAATCCACCAGCATGAAAGTGCAGGGTGTGTGTAGAGCAGGGAGATGCAGGCATGTTGTGCGAGCAGGCTCTTTCCTGACTGGTAGGCACCGCACACCTGTAAGAGGGAGTGTTCTGCGAACTCTTTGATGAGAGTATTGATAGTGTGTGTGTGTGCGAAGTTTGGTGTATTTATGTGATTTATATTGCTTCTTATTTTATGTGGTTGAGTGTCCTGTTCGTGGAGTGTGTACAGCGTGTTCATCAGGGGTGTGAGTGTTTGTTGCTGGATGGGAGAGAGCAGGATGTCATCATCTTCCCAGGGGAGGAGTCGTTCATAAAAGGCTGAGGTCAAGATGGGATGACCTGTGGGGAGTTTGGGCATGAGTTGAACAAGTTCATGCAAGGAGTCGCCATGATAAGATGCGTGGTTTGGCTGGTCTTCAATGCACAGGACATGTCCATGACCAAGGGCGATGCTTTGTGTGGGGTGTTGATGTTGCAAGCGCATGGCTGCTTCGAGCGCGTGATGTGGCTCTTGAATCAGGAAGAGCTGGTGATTTTTTGAGATGCGCGCTTTTTTCAGGACGGGGATTTGTGGTGGTAAGACAAAATCATGATCCTCTTTTTGAGATGGTTTTGTGAGCACCAGTATATTGATGTGTTCAAACAATGTTTCCATGAGTCTTGCCTTTGAGTGTGGCCACCATGTGGTCATGAGCAAAGTTTTAGCTTCTTTAAGCTGCCTTAAATGTAAGAAGTGTACACTATAGGACTCAGTAAGAGGGGTGCAATGTCATCCTGAAGAAAGACCACCATCAATTTCACTAAAGGATGTGATATATGAGAAGGAACATGCTGAATTATCTTGGTAATATTGAATTTCGTACGCTTGCGTTGGTGACTAGTTTTGCACTCTTTGGAGCTGCATGTGGGGGCAATAATGCGACGACCACAGAGGATATGGGAGGCACATCAAGCACAGACATGCCTGCGACAGGTGGTGATATGGGGGGCGGTGAGGAGGAGATGACTTCTCCCGTGGGGAGTGCTGTGTTGAAGTTCAAGCCTACATTTGGTTCAAACTTTCCAAACCAGATTCCTGCATCCTGGCGAACAGGTCTTGGTGTGCAAAATCAGGGCGATGCTCCTGTGGTATTGATGTTGTGTGATGTCAATGACACGCGTTGTGAGTCGCCCGTGAAGGTTGTTGAGGTCAAGCCTGACAAGATTGTGCAGAACAGCTTTGGTCCTGATATCACCATGAGCGATTTGCCCGAGGGCGAGTTTTTGGCAATGATCTTTCTCGACTCGGAGCTTTCCCGAGAGCGTGGTCTTGGTTGGAGCCAGACTCCATCACAAACAGGCGAGACTGCCTGGGGTGGTCATGTCAGTGAATTTGATGTGATGATGAGTGATCCTGATGAGGATCCAGCCGCGGGTTCCAACCCGGAGCCAACACCTGTGAAGGTGACATTAAGCGCAGATACACCTGTGGATCTGGGCACAATTCGTCTGGCACACTTCCATGAAAGGCGAATGGATCCAGTGCCTGAGTCCGAGAGTGGGGCGATCGCTGTGGTGACAGAGAATGGTCTGCGTATGATCGAACTCGATAGCTTCAGTGTGGCCGATGCAGGTGGTGGTTATTATGACTATTACCTGGTTGATGGGCAGGGCAATGATCTGGCAGCAAAGGGTAGCATTTGTGGTATGGTGAAAGGCGCAGGTGATGTGATCTACATCATGTATGAAGGCGGTACTGGCGCTGGATTTGCTGTTCCCTTTGACGTCAAGACTCGCCAGCAAATCGGTGGCGGTAACCTGATTCAGTTTGATGGTTCAGGTACGCCATGTCAGGGCGTGTATCATGAGAACAAGGGTGTGGGTTACTTGTATGCCATTAACATTGGCGCATCGGGTGCTGCAGTAGGTGGTAGTGGCCTTTGGTATGCAGACCTCTCCAAGGGATTTGATGAGGGGGATATTGCGGCGACTTATATGGGGCGAGACGAGGATGTGTTGTTGGATGTAGGTATCAACGCGATCGCTGCTTACGAGAGCACATTGTATTTGAGCATCACGCCTGATGAGACAGACAATGGAAAAGCGCCTGCGGATTCGCTTGGGAACCACTCGGTCTTTTTGGGTAAAATCGGTGAGGGCGGAAGGCCATCCTTTAGCTCTGGTGGTGAGTATGATTTCTGGGTGGCGATGCCCACAAAGGATGGTGTGACACGACCTGATGGAAACATTGCGTGTACTGTGTCGAGCAGCGATGGCGGTACAACCGCAGGTTTGGCTCGTGCGAGCTTCCATGATGGTCGAGAGCTGTTGTTTGTGGGAGGTTGTAGCAGCATTGCCGCCTATGATTTGGGCGCGAAGGAGCGTGTGGATCTTGCGCCTGACAATGCACGTACGATGGATCTTGATGCGACGCTGTTCGGTCATGCGTATACAAGGTTTGCGACATCTCCAGACGGAGATATTCTTTATGTGTTGCCTCAGTACAAGTCACAGTTCCACTTCTACTTCCAGATGGGGCTGAGTGAAGATGATCGCCAGACATTTAACCGTTATATGGTGTTGCCACTTGCGCTTGATCAGGGTGATGTGCCAGCGCTTCATCCTGACTTCAAGGGTGAGAACGTGGATGGTCATGAGGGATTGACCAACATTGGTAATGCATCCACACCAGCAGAAGATCCTGGTATTGATGTGAACCAGGGACATTACAAGAGGTACATCATGTCCTGGGCGCCATCACTTGCAGGTTCGATTGATCAGGATCTTCCCACAGGGCCAAGCATTACAGCGAGCCGCAAGTCATTGTGGATCAGGGCATCAGGTGTGTCGGGTGTGTCTGGATTTAGCAAGGGTAGCAACTTGATGTCTTACAGCATCGCAGAGAAGCAGGCGCACTTGTGGCCTCACAACAAGGGCTCTCAGGACTGGAGTTTTTACCAGCCATGGCAGGGTGCAAATACGACAGAGTCTCCATACGGGTTTGATTTGACCCCCGAGACAGATAATTATCTAGCGACATATGGCGTGCTCTTTGTGGAGTAATGTTGATGGCATAGACAAAAAGGGAGGGGGCGGCGACCTGACATGTCAGGTCGCCGCCCCCTCTCTTTTTGTTTATGCCGCGTGCGTCAGAGCGAGAATGTTGGGAGGATGGATTCTGCGTGAGCGCGAGCTTCGGGCGTGTCGACATCTTGCCACAGTGCGTCCTTGACATCGGGGAACGCGAAGTGGCCCGAAGCTTCAAGTGTGGTGACTGCATCAGAGGTGGAGCAGTCATCGCGGCGATGGAGTGCGGCCTGGAGTGATTCGATAAAGCCTTGTTTGCCCCAGAAGAGCCCGACATCGACCGCGTTAAAGTCGCCGATTTCTTTGCCGATGGCGTCGAGCTTCTGGTGTTCATCAAAGCGAAGTTTGGTGGCATCAGGGACATCAAAGATGGTGTCGAGCTTGCGATCGATATAGAGCGCACCCTGGATGTGATCTTCAAAGGCGGGGCGTTGTGCGATGTCATCAAAGAGGGCAGGATCAAAGAGATGATCACCCATGGTAAGCCAGAAGGGGACAGCGTCATCAATATGAGCGCGGGCAGCTTCAATGCCTGTCAGAACAGAGAGCCCGTTTGATTTGGAGAAGTCCGAGTTATAAGCCGTGATGACCTTGAAGTTATCCTGTTGGTTGGAAGCTTCTTCGACGGCCTGTTCCAGTGCTTCGTGGCGAAATCCTGTGACCACGGTAAGGTGAGTGACGCCAAGGCGTTGAAAGTTATCCATATGATAGGAGAGCATGGTGCGCCCACCGATTTTGGCCAGGAGTTTGTGTCCTTCCTCGGCCTTGAGGCGGGAGCCAAACCCTGCGGCCAGAATAATTGCATGCGTGGTATGTGGTGCCATAAGAGACTCGGCGTCTGGGGGTCATGATTGTGTGTGGGGAAGCCCCAACGAAGCTCCTCACCACTAGGAGAATAGGGGGGCTTATGCAAGACAAAGTTAAGAAATTTTGGGTGTTTGAGGAAGAATTGTGCGTGGCCCCTTGTTTAAGTCACGGTGGATCTTTAGAATAAAACACAGGTTGTGTCGATGCCCATAGATGGGTGCATAACCTGTGATGATTAGGTGATATTTTCCAGGGGCAGAAGTCATGAGAAAGAGAGTCAGAGCATTGTCATTCCTCGGTGAATTGGGGTTGTGGGGGTTAGCAAACACGCTATGTGTGGGTCTTGTTGGAGGCACCATGTACGGCGTGGGTCACGAGTTTCTTGGCTGGAATCCGTTCAAGCTCTCGGTGATGATGACGCTCGCGCTCATCCTCACGGCGACGTGGGGTAGCTGGGCGACACTGGTCTGGACACGAAGCAGGTTCCTGCGCACACTTCAGCAGGCGATGACCATCATCCCTGGTTTGATGCTCGTGCTCGCAGGCGGCGCACTCTTTTACCTTGGCATTGGTGCCTGGTATCTCTCCTTTATCATGATGTTTGCAGGTGCAGGCATGAGCATCAGCTCGGTTGGCCTGTCAGGCGGCTTTATGACTCAGAACAAGGAGCCAAGCAAACTCCAATATTTGCTCGGTGTCGGTTTGTTCCCATTGATGTCACTGGCGCTTGCTAGCATCGTGACCTTCGTCTGGTTGAGCTTTGTCCCCTCACCATTTTTGACCTCGCTCAAGTCCTTCTTCTCCGTGGGCACCATGATGACGTTCATCATGGCAAGTACGCTTATCTCCACGGTAATTCCCGCGCTCTGCTCACGTGCATGTCATGAACTCTCCTGCGCATGGAGCATCAACGCAAGGAAGAGATAAACCCTGAACATCACCATCATTTGACGCAAAACAAGAGAAGGCGAGGTGCATATTATATGCACCTCGCCTTCTCTTGTTTTGCTTTCAGGCTTCTCAATCAGGTCGATGGCTTCTAGGATACTGCTATTGTAGCGTGCTCTTGAGTTTCGATAGGGAGAGGTTTCTGGTGAGTCAAAAGAAATTAGTGTGCATTGGATTGCTTGGTCCCACGCTGGATGCAGGTATGACATACAGGCGTTGGAGC
>CATLTV010000091.1 GCA_950059285.1 uncultured Pseudomonadota bacterium
CCCCGTCTGCTTTTTGCTTACGTCAGTATTAGCCAGCCATCAGGCCACCATCCACATCGATGGCAGTACCTGTGATAAAGCTTGCCTGGTCGGAGCAGAGGAATGCGACAAGTTGTGCGACCTCTTCGGGTTCTCCAAGACGGTTCATGGGCTCCATTTCTTTGTAGCTCTCCATGTCACCGCTGGGGTCGTTTTCGACCATGGGGGTATGAATGACGCCAGGACAGATGGCGTTGATGCGCACCTTTTTGTCTGCGACTTCAAGCGCAGCGGTTTTTGTCAGACCTATCACAGCATGTTTGGTAGAGACGTAGGGTGAGAGTCCCGGGAATCCCTTGCGTCCTGCGACAGATGCGGTGCTCACGATGGCTCCACCTGTATCATTTTTAAGCATTTCGGGGATGGCGTATTTCACGCCGAGGAACACGCCGAGCAGGTTGACATTGACGACCTTTTCAAAGTCTTCAAGGCTGTATTCAGAGACAGGTGTGGTAGGGCCTTCGATGCCCGCGTTGTTGAACAGGTAGTCGATCCTGCCAAAGGTGTCAGTTGTCTGTGAGATGAGCTGCTTGACATCCTTTTCCTTGGAGATGTCGCACGCCTTGATCTTGATGGTGTTTGTCTCGTTGCGCAGCTCGTCGGCAAGTTTTGAGAGCTTGCCCTCGTCAAGGTCGGTGAGCATGAGGTTGGCGCCGAGGCTTGCAAAGTGGCGCGCTGCGGCGCTGCCGATGCCTCCTGTTGCTCCTGTAATAATAGCGACCTTGTTGTCAAAATTGGGGGTTGTTGTGGTTGTGTTTTTCATAACGTAACCTTTAAGCATAAGAAAATGGGCACATAAAATCGGGCGCTAATACGCCGTCGCATACAAAACTATGTGCGCGCGCAGTGGTGCGTCCAGTGGGGCTTTATCCTTTGGATTCAGTGGTTTGAGCGTAGGTGGGGAACTTTGTTTGCGTGTTGTTAACAAAATACGCAAAAAAATGCTTGAATTGTGTTTTGGGAGTCGTTAGTCTTAGTTGTGTTGATGACGCAAAATATTGCGTGTTTTGTTTATGGGTTCATGAAGGAAGGTGCGTTTTATGAGTTCCAACGCCAAAGAAAACGTGAGTGTGGAGGAGGAAGACCGCGAGTTGTTGCTACGCGAGCTTGAGCGACGTGTGATTTACGCGATGCTCGTGCCAGGTGTGAGGCTCTCCAGGATGTTTGATGTGGGCCTCAAGGAGGTTGGTGAGTGGGTTGAGCTTGCTTACCTGCGAGAGCTTGTTCAGGACAACGTCAAGCTCAAGGATGCTGCTGATTTGCTCGGCGTGTCTGTGAGGAAGGTGTCGCAGTTAGCCTCAAGAATGCGCGAGAACTTCTTTACGCCCGAGTTTGAGCATGAGCTGCCAGCACGCATTGAGTTCATGTTGTGGGCGCTTCCACTGAGTCGAAAACGTATCAAGCAGTATTTGCCCTCGTTGGATGAGGATGTGGTGGATGACGCGATCGACACCTTACTTGAGCAGCAGCGCATTCGCGAAGTTGATGGACGCACCACGACCTACGAGGTTGCACAGAGTGCGCAGCGACTGGTGCGTGATGATCTGATGTCGAGGATTGATGCGCTCAACACATTGCTTGGTCAGGTGACGGATGCTGTCTTTGGGCGTTTCTTTCGCCAGGAGCAAAAGGCGTTTGCGCGTTCACTGCAATTCCGTATTCGCGCCGAGGATTTACCCAAGCTTCGCGCGATGTATGAGGAGTCTGTCTGGAAGACGTTAAGCGAGCTTGATGAGGCCGCAAAAGATGATCCTCACGCGATTCCGATGGGGGCGACGCTGTGCTGGGCTCCCATGGATTTGACGCTTGATGTGTTGTCGAGAAAGTCATTGGAAGAAGGCGAAGATGACGATGAAGACCTGCATTAGGTAGCTTCGCGAAAAGTTTTAAAATTAAGTGATAAAGTATTATTATTCAGTGTGTTACTGGGTGATGTTGTGGCGACAAAACCTGTGTGTAAAGTAGGAGAACAAGGAAATGAGTATAACAATGAAGGGAATTATTCGTGTGCTTGGTATGGGTCTGTTGCTGCAAGGTGCGGTGGCCTGTACACCCACACAGCAGGAGCAGACTTGCCCTGAAGAGAACCGCGTTGTTCTTGATGATCACAAGTACTGTGTGATTGGCCAGAATATCATCGAGAAGGGGTTCTCATGTCCCAGTGATTTGAGCTACTTCCATGATGTGCCTGGAGTGCGTGGCGCGGTCTGTTCCGATCAGATGACGTTGCCTGTGGGTGATGTTGAGCCCTTGAAAGATTTTGTGCGTGATGATCCTGGTACAGGTGTGTGGGTTGAGAACACCACGTCTCCTCCCCCGACCGTGACATGTGGTGATGTGGTCTCGACAGAATGTTCCGTGGATGCAGACTGCAATGATGGAAAGACATGCGAGTTTGTGCTTGATGCGGGGTGTCCTAATAAGATGTGTCTTGATGCAGCGAGCACGTGTGGCGGTCCTGATCCAAGCGAGCAGGAGTGTGCTGTGGATGCAGACTGTGGCGAAGGTATGGCATGTGTTGTCGATGAGGGTGAATGCATCTCGGGAAGTTGTGCATGCGGTGTTGCTGAAGGCTTGTGGGGCTGTACCGCAGATTGTCAGGAGGTCATGGTGTGTGAACCTGTGTCGGGGCAAGGCATGAGTTGCGGTGATGCGCCTGAAACAGGGTGTAGTAACGACGCGGACTGTGGAGATGGTGAGAGCTGTGTTGCAAGTGATGATACAGAGTGTGTGCCATCGGTGTGTGCCTGTGATGAAAATGCGGGCGTGTGGAATTGCAGCGCAGATTGTTCACCAAACAGGTGTGTGGCAGATGAGACGTCACCCTGTTCAGATGGCAGCACACTGGTTTGTTTTGCTGAGCCTCCCGAGTGTCCAGCAGGTCAGGTCGTGGAGATTGTGAATGGATGCTTTGGTGACTGCGTCGATGCCACGACCTGTGAGCCTGTGGTTGCGATGTGTGGAGGTCAGCCAGATCCTTCGCATCAACCTTGCAGTGTGGATGCAGACTGTGCCGCAGGTGAGGAGTGTGCTCCTACAGAAGATGCAGTGTGTGTGCCTTCAACCTGTGTGTGTGATGAGAGCACTGGTGTTTGGGGATGTACAGAGGATTGTGGTGAGCCGTTGGCTTGCCAACCTGCCAGCGAGAGGCCCTGTAGTGATGGTAGCGAGATTCTGTGCGATTCCTCCGAGCCAATTTGCCCTGTGGGTCAGATTGGTAAGATCGTCAATGGTTGCTACGATGGTTGTGTAGATGTGACCACATGTGAGCCAGCTGCTGCACTTTGTGATGGTATGTCTGACCCCTCATATCAGCCATGCGATGTGGACGCAGATTGCCCTGCTGGCAACTTCTGTGTTGAGCAGGATATCGAGGAGTGCGTGCCTTCAACATGTATGTGTGATGAGAACCTGGGTAATGTCTGGGAGTGCACTGATGATTGCCATGCACCACGACACTGCTTCCCTGAGATGTAGAACGTAGTAAGCGAAAGCACATGTCAAAAAGGGGCGGCCTGTTGTGGAAACAACAGGCCGCCCCTTTTTGACATGTGCTTTTATTTCAGGCCGCTTTGGATGGCAGCATGCGCGCTGGGATCTGAGCCAGAAGGCTGATCGCTCCAAGGAGCGTGAGCGCGACGGCAAAGGGTGCGGTTTCAGCAGGAACGAGGTTAAAGAACAGGGCATGATCGGTGGGGAACATGTCGCTGATGGTGACACAGGCGGCCACACCTGCTGCGCCACCGACAAAGAAGATCATCATAAAGACGCCAACGCCTGTACCTGCGAGCTTCTGTGGAAGTGTGCGGTTGACTGTGCTGACAAGCGGGCTTTGTGCGAGCGCGTAGCCCACCCCAAAGAGTGTCAGTCCTGCGGCCATGCCCCAGACAGAGCCTCCTGAAAGAGCCATGATCGCAGAACCTGCGGTGAGGCAAAGCAGACCAATGGAGACGGGCAAGCGTGGCCCTTTTTTATCGGCCCATGCACCTGATTTTGAACTCAAAAATGCGATGGCGAGCGCACCTGGGAACAGTGTCGCGCCAATCATCAGCGGTGGTTCATGTTTGATTTCGGTCAACACAATGGGGGCGATCACGACGCTACCAAATCGGGCCGCGTTGGTCGCTGCGGCGACAGCACAGCTTGCGAGATAAGATGGTTTTGTGAATGTTTCCAGTGAGATGAAAGGATATGTTGCGGTCTTGAGTCGCAACAGAAAACCACCAAGTAAAGCAAAACTCACTGTGAAGAGAAGTCCAAGTTTCCACCACTCTACCATCGCCTGAATCAGCTCAAAGCTGTAGAGCAGCGTGGAGATGCCCAGTCCCAGCAGCACTGCGCCAGGCCAGTCAAATGGGCTGTGGTTCTTTTCATTGAGGCTATCAGGTAACAGCTTGTGCGCCAGTGGGAGCGCAAACAAGCTCAGCCCTGTGGCAGCAAAGACAAAGCGCCAGTTCAAAAACTGTACGATGATACCACCAAGAAAAGGACCAATTGATGCGGCGACACCCACCGTACTGAGGATGACGCCCACGGCCTTACCTTGTTGGCGCGCGGGTACGACCTGTTTAATGATCGATGTACCAAGAACAGGGAGCGCGGCTGCACCTGCGCCCTGGATCAGACGCACGGCGATGGCGAAATCAATGGTGGGAGAGGCGGCGACCGTAAGGGAGCCGATACCCAGTGTGGCAAGTCCGATCATATAGATGTTCTTCTTGCCGAAGTTGTCGCTCAGGCGACCATTGATGGCGTTGAAGATACCAAAGCTCAACGCATACGCTGTCACGAGCCACCCGTAGGTGCCTTCACCGACTTGAAACTCTCGCCCAACATAGGGCAAGGCGACGTTAATCATGGTGCCATTGACCACAGCAATAAAGACGACAATGGCGAGCAATACGAGAATGGGTTTTACCTCACCAGGCAGTGCGTCTGGAGAGGTTGTTTGGTTTGGGACATGTGCGGTAGTCATATGTAAGTTATTATCTAGGAAAGAGAATGTATCATGGTGGAGAAATAATCATGGGGAGGCAAATTGTGGGGAGAGAGTATAAGGAGGATTTTCTTTCTTGGCCTGAATGAGATATAGCAAGCGCAGGGATTAACGTTCGCGCATTCAAGGAGGAGTCAATGTTCAGCCGTGTAATAAGAGGAAACAGAGTGTTCACTCAGTTGGCCTTTGTGTTTTGCATTTTTAGCTTGGGGTGTGACAGCGCCTCGGTGAAGTCATCCATCGTGGATCAGGTGGATGATAAAAATAAAGGTCCCCAGGCAACATCGCCCGTGGTGGAGCAAAAAGAGGCTAAGCAAGATGCAAAAACAGAGCTCTCACGAGAAGATAAATCGCCACGAGGTCACGCTCTTGTGGTTGAACCTACAGGTGAGCCTCTGGGGGTGGTGGTGATGATGCATGGCTATAACTCCAACCAGTATGACTTTGGTAAGGTTGCAAAGCTCGCAGCAGAGTATGGTCTTGTTGCGGTGAGTCTTCAGGCTCCTATTAAAAATGCGCCAGAACGTTTTCAGTGGGAGAAGGATGATCTGCCCGCTACACATGACTATGTGCAGGAGCAGATGGATAAAGCTCTTGAGGGGCTCAACCTCAAGCAGAGCGCTCGCCGTGTGTGGTTGATGGGGTTCTCGCAGGGAGGGCTGTATGCAGCGCTTTTAAGCGAGATGTACCCCGATGACTATGTGGGGGCGTTGGCGGTCGCACCTGCGGGGTGGGCAAGTATCCCTGATGAGTGTGGTCCTCGAGGAAAGGACAAGGTTGTGTGGGTTGTGACGGGCTCTAATGAGCGTCCGCGATTTGCAAAAAAAACAGAGGCTGCAAGAGGTTATCTTGAGGGGTGTAAGCATCTTGCTGGTGTCATAAGGCATGATGGTGGTCATCAGTTTCCACCGAACTGGGCCAGAGAGTTTGGACAGGTATTTCAGGGTTGGGTCAAGGAGTAGAGAGCGATGTCAGATATATTGTTAGGAATTTCAGAGCGTCCACAGTTAAAAGGTTTGGCCAAGAGTCTTGGTGTACCTGTGCCACCCGTGTTGGAGCGCAAGGTTGTGGGTGAGGGTTATGAACCCATGCCACTTTCAGGGAGCAAGGCTGCCGTGGGAGGTTTTGGTGATGTTCAGGGCGTTGAAGCGTTGTTGACTCGACTTGGCGCTACATCTGTAGAGCCAGGCGAGGAAGAGCGTGTGCATGTGGCATGTTATGACGCGCGTCAGATGAGAAGCAGTCAGGATCTTGATGCGTTGTATGCGTTCTTCCATGGTGTAGTGGGTCGTCTCGCCAAGGGTGCAAGCATTGTAGTTGTGGGTGCAGATCCTGAGCAGGCAAGCAGCGCCAGTGAGGCCGCTGCGAGGGGTGCGTTGGTAGGGTTTGTCAAGAGCATCATGAAAGAGGTTGGTGGCCGAGGCGTGCGCGCGAACCTCGTGCGTTGTATGTCACAAGATGTTGATCTTGAGGGTATATTTCGTTTTCTTTTATCGAGTTGCTCGGTCTATGTGACAGGGCAAATGTTGGAAGTTGGTGAGCACAAGGCGTCGGTGCAAGGCGTGGATGGTGAGGGTGTGCTTGCAGGCAAAGTGGTGATGGTGACGGGGAGTGCGCAGGGGATTGGTGCGGCGACTGCGCGTCGATTTGCTGCCGAGGGCGCACATGTCGTGTGTCTCGATTTGTCGCGAGCAAGCGAGCGTCTGGTGAAGGTTGCGGATGAGACAGGTGGCGACTCGTTGATGGTGGATTTGTTGAGCGCACAGGCCCCCTTGAGGATTGCTTCGTTTTTGAAGAGCCGTCATGGCGGTGTGGATGTTGTTGTACACAACGCAGGGCTGACACAAGACAGAACCTTGATGCGTATGAAGCCTGAGCGTTGGGAATCTGTGTTGGAAGTGAACTTGAGAGCGATCGAACGTGTCGATGCAGTTTTGGACAGGGAGGGGCTGTTTCGTGAGGGTGCTTCGCAGGTGTATCTGTCTTCGATCGCGGGGATCGCAGGAAATATGGGGCAGAGTAACTATGCGAGCGCCAAATCCGGGTTGATTGAGTACATGAAGTGGCGTTCAAGGCATGCCTCTGATGTGAGAGTCAATGCGGTTGCTCCAGGGTTTATCGAGACGCGTATGACGGACGAAATTCCACTGGCGATTCGTGAAGTTGGTCGCAGGATGAATGCCTTCAGTCAGGGTGGCAGGCCCGAGGATGTGGCGGAAGCGATTGGATTTCTTGGCTCGGGGCTAGCAGAAGGCGTGCGTGGTCAGGTGTTGAGGGTATGTGGCGGCATGATGCTTGGTGCGTGAGAATTATGTTTTCTATGCACGATGTTATGCGCCTTGTGTTAGAGTGAAAGAGAGGATTAATCGCAAATAAAATAGTGATGGAGAGGTAAGAGTGCAGGTGCTCCTTGGTGCCACGATAGGGACTGGTTACAGGATCGACAGGGAGATCTCTGGCGGCAACATGGGGATGGTGTATGAGGGGACCCAGTTGTCAGTTGATCGCCGTGTGGCTATCAAAGTGATTGATCATGAGCGTGCACTGAACCGTCGCAGCGTGGACCGTTTCTTTCATGAGGCCAAGATTATTTCCAAGCTGGAGCATCCGCATATTGTGAGGTTGTATGACTTTGGAAATGATGAGCAGCGTGACTTGTTGTTCCTGGTCATGGAGTTTATTCAGGGGCCAACCCTGAATGAGCTTTTGAGGACGCATCGTTTCAAGCAGTCATTGGTGATTGAGATCGCGATCCAGATTTGTCGTGCGTTGGTGGAGTCACATGACAAGAGTGTGGTGCACCGCGATCTGAAGCCCGCCAACATTTTGCTCAGCAGGATGTCTGACGGGAGTTTGCAGCTCAAGGTTGTGGACTTTGGTGTGGCGAGGGCGTTGGAAACGCTGGACAAGCAATTGACTGCCGAGGGGGCGATTTGTGGCACGCCGCGTTACATGCCACCAGAGCAGGCGCGTCATGGTGCAAACATCGATGGTCGGGCCGATTTATATGCGCTTGGCTTGATTATGTACGAGATGTTGTGTGGTTATCCTCCGTTTGATGCGGGTAATGCGATTGAGTTAATCATCAAGCACATCAAGGATCGTCCACGCAGGTTATCTGCATTCCTGAATGTGTCCGAGTTATTGCCAGAGCTTGAGCAGCTTGTGAATGAGTTGTTGGAGAAGCGCCCTGGTGATCGTCCTGCGGATGCGATCGCTGTGTTACGCAGGCTTGAGGATATTCGCGCAAACTATCCACAGGTTGGAGGTGTGATTCGACTTGATGGCCGTCAAGATGTGTATCAGGAGTTACAGCACTGGATGATGCCTGCGGTGCAGGAGGCTCGTGCTGCGCTTGTGTATGGCAACACCAGTCAGGTGGATGAAGAGCAATTTGAAGCCGAAGAGTTAGAGCCTCTTGAGACCGAGTGGGATCACACACAAACGGTCAAGATCAACCTCGCCGAGATGACGTTGACGCCTGCGCGTCCTGTGGCAAAGCCAAGCTGGACAGAAGAAAACACAATGCTTTTGGGGAATGCTTTTGAGGAGCTTGAGACGCAGATCAAGTCACCTCATCACAGTGGCTACAGTGAAGATGTGAACGATGACATGTCGGATCTGGATGTGTCCGATGTGATGACGCTCGTGGATGGTGGTGCATCGTTACAGACACCAGCGCAGGAACCTGTGACGAAGGTGTCTATGCCCGCTGATCGTCTTGAGAGTAAAGGGGTTTTTCCTCAGTCGGCACCAACGCCATCTGATACATTTCAGTCCTTTTTTATCAAGGTGGGTGGGGGACAGCAAGGCGTTGAAGATACGAGTGATGAGGAAGACCTTGCCAGTCGTGAGGATCTTTATCTTGCGCAGCAGCAATCATCTGCGGAGCGTTTATTATGGCCCGTGGTGATTGTGGTTGGTTTGTGTGTGGCGGGTGTCATTGTCTTTATGTTGATGAGTAGCTCTCCTGATGGTGATGAGGCGGTGGATTCGACGGTTGAGGTTATGGCAGGGACAGAGGAGCCTTCTGACGTTGAAGAGGTGCCTGTCGTGGAGGATGTCAAAACGCCCGAGCCTCCTGTGGTGGTCGAGGAGGAACCTGCTGATATGGGGGCTGTTGTGCTTGATGTGGATCAAGGTGTGGCGGCAGGTGAGGGTATCCTTGATGATGATATGGGTGAGGATGTTGTGGAGGAGCCTGCAAAAAAGGTTCGTTCACAGACGAAGTCATCAAAGAAGCGTAAATCGTCCAGAAAGAAGTCGCGTACAAAAACCAAGAACGGCGACAAGAAGCAGACAGATCTTGACTGGCTCAAGAGCATCTGAGGTTCTTGTTTTTGGTCGAAATTAGAACACATTGCAGGGGACAACTCTTGTATAGTCAGGTGTCTTTATTGATGCTATGACATGGCCAGATTGTTCGCTTTTCGTCTTGTGGTCTCGATGAGGGTTCATGAGTCAAGTAGTACAAGAATGTGTTGTGGCTTATGTGTAAAAGACTGTTGATTGGTTGTGTGTTTGTGGGGATTGCTGGGGTTTGTCCTGCGCAGGAGTCCTGGGCGCAAGATGTGAAGAACTTCAAGGATTTAAGTGAATCCGAGAAGGACACCTTTGAGATTTTCCTGAAACAAGGTCGCGTTGCGTTTGAAGATGGTCGCTTTGATATGGCGCTTTCAAGCTTTGAACAGGCGTATTATGTCTTTCCACAACCGAAGCTTTTGTATCTTATTGCGCAGTGTCATAATCAGCTTGGTCATGCAACGCAAGCAATTGAATATTACCGTAAATTCCTTGAAGAGGTTCCCGATACAAGTAAGCGAGAGGAGATCGAAGAGACGATCACTCGCCTGGATGCGCTCAAGGAAACGCGTGTGGTCATCAAGACCAAACCTGAAGGTGCAAAGGTTCTGATTGATGATCAGTTTCATGGTGTGTCGCCCCAGTCGATCGTGGTGGCAAAGAACAGCATCACACTGACTGTGGAGCTTGATGGCTATAGTTCCGTGACACAAAAGCTTGAGCTCGAGTCAGGAGTGGAGAAGGAGGTCTTCTTGCTGCTTACGCAGGACACTCAGGATGCCGCCAGTTCAGGTGGTCTGCACTCTTTGCAAAAGGTTGGCATTGGTGTGGGCGCAGCAGGTGGCGGTGCGGTCATCGCAGGAAGTGTGTTGAGCATTGTGGGATGGATGGCACGCAAAGACCTTGATGCGATTGATAAATCAGCAAATACCAGGGGAGATTTTAACACACGCTATATAAGCGCGAACCGTAAGATTGGTGTGGGGCTTGGTGTGTTGGGCGGTGGTGTGTTGATGATGGGTGCAGGGTCTGTACTCTTTACAAAGGGTAAGAAGGCAAAGGCATCGGATGAGAGCGCACGGATCGTGCCGACTCTGCGCCTTGGTGGTGAGCATTCCGAAGTGGGTGTGATGCTTCAGTTCTGAACTGGAACGAGAAAAGCAGAAGAGGGGCGAGCCATTGCGCAGCAATGGCTCGCCCCTCTTCTGCTTTTTTCGTGGTTAGACGATGCCTGCTTTTCCCAGACGCCAGCGTACGCTGGCGATGGTGAGCGGCACGATATCTCCCTTTGCTCCCGCCTGTTTTCTTAGCGTGGTGACAGCTTCCTTCAGGGTTGCGCTGGAGCCTGTGTAGTCATCAAGGATGAGGATGCGTGTCTCGGGCTCAATAAAGGATCGGCTCATCATGGTGCCTTTGACATTGGCACGGCGTTGGTCGTTGTTGAGCAGTTCACCCTGTTTGTAATCAGGTTCTCGAATCCATTGTAACGCATCAAGATTGAGCGGGATGTCGAAGGTGTTGGAGATCCAGCGCGCGACTTCATCACGTTGCGCCCAGCGTCGAGAGGGCACAGCAACAAGAAGATCAAACTGGTGATGTTCCTCGATGAGCTTTTCAATGGCGCGTTCAAGTCGTTGGAGCGTGACAGGTTCAAGTGGGTTTTGTGGATCTACAGGAGAGCGCAGGCGTTGCTTCATAAATGTCATGAAGTTTTCGGAGCGCAGGTTACTGTCATAGACAGCGCGGCCCTCGCTCATGACGGGGCGTCGAGCGCCCGAGATGACTACAGGGCGAGCTTCGATCCAGGCTTGTGCCTCGGCAATTTCGTCCTTGGTGATGGGGTCATCAAGCAGTTTGTTTGAGGTGCACTGTCCGCATCGCCCGCAGGGTTCAGCTTCATCATCACCGAGCGCGAGTCGAAGGGTGCGCATGTAGCAGTCCACATCGCCGTGGCCGTAATCCATCATGCGTTCAAGTTCGCGTGTGCGGACTTCTTCCTGGCGCACGTAGCGTGACAGGTCTGGCGGATGGTTTTCGGAGGTTCTTTCGTAGACCTGAGAGCGGCCCTGTTTGACCTTTTCCACGAGTCCCTGTTCGATGAGTTCGGCGACGACCACAATGACGCGTGTGGGGTGGAGTCCGCTTTTGCGTTTGATGTCGGTGAGTCGGAGTGCATCGGTGCCTGTGTGTCCGCTGGTGAGTCGGAGGATGGTATCAAAGTCCTCGCGAGTGGGTCGTGCGGAGTGAATGAAGTGTTCCTGAATGCGTCGGTCATCGGGGCTAAACAGGAGGATGCCTTGCGCAGGGAGGCCATCACGGCCAGCACGTCCAACCTCCTGATAGTAGGCGGTAATTGAGCCTGGTACATCGACGTGAAGGACAAAGCGCAGGTCAGATTTATCGATCCCCATGCCGAGCGCGTTGGTGGCGACGATGGCGGGGTAATCGCCAAGGAGGAAGGAGCGCTGTAGTGCTTCTTTTTGTTCGGGTGTTTTACCTGCGTGGTAGGCAGGGGCATCAAGACCTTCCTCGGTGAGGAAGTCCGAGACAAGTTCGGTGTTATCGCGTGTGGCGCAGTAGATGAGGCCAGGTTGTGGGAGCATGGGGATGAGTTTTTTGAGCGTGGCGAGCTTGTGTGCCATGTCTGGTGTGTGAAGACCATAAAGGGAGAGGTTTTCACGTTCCATGCTTCGGCGATGGACGATGAGTGGGTGGTCAGGAGTGGGTGCGAGCTGTGCGCTGATGTCGTGTTCAGCGCGTCGGTCAGCGGTGGCGGTGAGGCCGAGGACCTTGACCTCGGGGTGTTTTTGGCGGAGCATGGCGACGAGCTTTGCGATCTCGCGGTAGGCAGGTCGAAAGTCGTGTCCCCAGCTTGAGATACAGTGTGCTTCATCGACGACGACCATTTCTACATTGAGGTCGAGCAGGAACTCAAAGCGGTCGAGGTTATCGAGCTGTTCGGGAGCGATGAAGAGGATTTTGAGGTCACCACGTTTGGCGCGGATGCGTGCGAGGTCGTTATCATCTTCGGATTGATCGGAGTTGATGCTGGCAGCGCGAATGCCGAAGCGTTGTTCGAGCTGTCCGATTTGATCGCGCATCAGCGCGAGCAGTGGAGAGATGACGAGGGTGAGGCCATCAAGCATCGAGGCGGGGAGTTGATAGAGGAGGGATTTACCCGCGCCCGTGGGTTGGAGGCAGAGCAAGCCACCTTCTATAAGGAGTGTTTCAATGGCTTCACGCTGTCCTGGACGAAAGGAGTTAAAGCCGAACACGTCGTGAAGTTGTGTATCGATTTGGGAGAGGAGTTGTTGTGTATCTTGAGTCATAGGGGGTTTTGTAAGATTTGATTTGAAAGTTTCTAAAAAAGCTGTCAACACGCATAAAGAGTTAAGTCCCAGCAGTAAAGTGATAACATTTTGGGATAAAAAAGAGCAAATGCATCTGGATCGTGATGCGAGCGAAGATTATGGGAGAAAGAGAGATGGGCCATCAAATGAGGCTATACAAGCAGGTTGAGCGCCTGTTGAAGAAGGGGAAGTTAGACGAGATTGTGGAGTTGATCTTGAGCGAAGAGTATTTGCACGAGATGGACAAGAAGCAACGCCAGACTGTGGCACAGTTAATTGCCTCAAATAAAAAGCATTTTAGACCTCTCGTGACGAGGTTGATCGAAGAAGAGCGTATTTCGGTGGATGCTGATTTTGGTGATTTGTTTTCACCGATGTCGTTGTTAAGGGCGTGTATCTTCATGGGGGAAGAGGACTTTGCGATCGAGTTAATTGAGCGAGGCGCAAGGCTTGATGGGGTTCAGGAAGGAGGCATGACTCTGGTGCATGATGCAGCGCAGCAGGGTCAGACCAGGGTGTTGGAAGCGATGTATCGTTATGGTGCAGAGCTTGATGCGCAGACTGCCGATGACCATGAGGGGAATGCATCAGCGATTCAGATGGCCTGCATGGATGGCATGGAGGATGTGGTGTCGTGTTTGCTTGAGTTTGGTTGTGAGCTTGAGCAGGAGAATCATCGTGGCGAGAGTTTGTTGCAGATTGCGGTGAAGAATCGCCATGAGGGGTTGGTGCGTTTGTTGTTGGAGCGGGGTGCGGATGTCAACGTCAGCAAGATTACAGGGCGTACACCATTGCATGAAGCTGTGAACCGTCGTCAGCCAGCCTTGACCGAGATGTTGCTCAAAGGAGGAGCAGACCCTGATCTTGTCGACGAGTATGGTTGGAGCGCGTTGCATTTGGCGAGCGCGAAGGGCGATGCCGAGAGCGTGGTGTTGTTGTGTGATGCGGGTGCAGATCGCGATTTACGCACCGAGGACGTGTGTCGTTTAAGGGGCGTTGAGGTTGAGAGTGGCGCGACGTGTCTGGACGTGGCCGAGGCGTACAACCAGATGAAGGTCAAGGATGTGTTGATGAGCTTTGAGTAGCATCAGCGCGTGTTATGAGGCGATCTCTTTTTTACAGTCTTCAAGCCATGATATCAGTGTTTTAATACAGTGATTGATGGCTTGATCATGCAGTGACCGTGTGGGGAAGTCAGGCATGGGGATGGTATAATCCAGGAAAGAGAGAGACGCCTTGTAGACCAGTGGGCTTTTGGTGGGGAGGACCTCAAAGGTGAGGGTGATTTTGGCCATACGCTGGGAGAGCAGGATTTGCGCGTAGGCGTCTTTGAGGTTGTGGTCAGGGAGGGAGCGTGCTCTCCATGAGGGGTAATCGCGTTCGATGTAGTAGCAGAGTGTTTTGATGCGTTCTTCTGGAGTGGCATCGGGGTCGGGGAGGATGCGGTCACGGATGGACTGAACGCTGAAGCTCTGAACGTGTTGTTCGCGATGTTTATCACTCATGGAGGAGCCCTACCAAAGGTTATACAGGCTCAGATCAAGCGTCCTCGGGGGAAGGTTTGAAGATAAAGCTTGCGAGGATGCCAAGAGCCAGGATTGAGAATATGACGATCAGGCTCATATTGGCAGATATTTCAAAATCAGGCCAGCCGAGCAGCTTTTTAGATGCATGCAATCCCAATTTAGTTGCGATAAAGAAGAGCAGCAGTATGACCGCTTTTTCGAGATAAATCAGGTGCTTGGCGAGCGCTGCGAGGACGAAATAAAGTGACCTGAGGCCAAGGATCGCAAAGATCATGGCGGCATACACAAGCATGGGTTCGCGCGTGACAGCGATCACGGCGGGGACGGAGTCGAAGGCAAACATGACATCGGACGCTTCGATGACCATGAGGCATACAAGCGCGGGGGTGGCAAAGCGAGTGATTTTACTATCGTTGGGGATGTCGATGGTGGGGTCTTCTTCGACGCGTTGCAAGGCTTCTTCTCGCGAGATGAAGAAGTGTTTTCCGTGGTGTCGAGGGAAGACATGGAACACTTTTTTGGCGAATTTCACGACCTTGTGATCGCTGAAGTCCTCGGTTTCTTCTTCTTCTCCCATGAAGAGCATTTTCACGGCGGAGTAGCCGATGATGAGTGCAAACAGGAGGTCTGCGTAGGGGCCAGCGACGAGCAGGGCGCTACCGAGGGCGACAAAGATCAGGCGAAACAGGAGCGCGCCGACGATGCCATAATAAAGGATTCGGTGTTGTAGTGCGTCCTTGATGTTGAAGTAGGAGAAGATGGCGATAAAGACCATCAGGTTATCCACAGAGAGGGTCTTCTCGAGGATGTAGCCAGCGAGGAATTCGCTGGCGTACTCGGGGTGTGTGGGGAAGCGATAGATGAGATACCCATAGAAGGTCATGGAGAGCGCGATCCAGAAGATGCTCCAGAGGATGCTTCCTTTGAGGGTGATCTCTTCGCTATTGCGGTGAGCCCAGAGGTCGAGAAAGAGTGATACGCACACGGTCACGATGAAGATAATGACCAGATCGATAGGAAATCCCATGAGAAATCACTGATAAGAGGGTGGTAAAGTGAATAAAGCACAGCGGCTAGTCTTTACATGGCACACCCTTGGCCTCTGGGCAAGAGAATTGATATGAGAACCTCCCTCCTTCTCATGCTCTAGCGAGATGTCATGGAGGAGAGCTCCATGTCATCATTGGTCGCGCATTGTTTTGCCTGTGTGTACGTTTGGAGTTGTTCAAGTGTGTGTGTGATGCGTTTGTGTTCAGCGATGAGGGCACCTCGATAGTGTGTGAGGCGTGTGTAGTCCTCGCGTTCTTCCTGTGCACGGTAATGCATCATGTGTTTGAGAGGGGGCATTGTGAGCTCAAGGAGGAGTTCAATCTGGTGCAAGTAGGGTGTACAGTGGGATGTAAAGAGGCCAGGTGTACGCAGCCATATGCGTTCCTTGAGGAGGACAATATCCTGGTAGTAGGTGAGTTGTTCTAGCCAGGCGGTTTCATCAAGGTGAGGTGCAACGAGGCGTTCCATGTGCGTGGCGAGCAGGTGGTGGTAGTAGGGGTGAAGGTCTTGCATGGTGTACTCCTTTGCTGGGGTGCGTGGGTGACAAATGAGAGTGTTCAAGAAGCGTGGTGTGCTTCTGATTAACTCTTTGTAAAATAAACGTTTTTATGGCAAAGGTTCATCCTTTTAAATTGTCGCCATACGATCATCTATGGAGGTTTACGATGGATAATATTGTAGCAGGTAAGGGAGGGGAGCGATGGGACATGTTGGAAGAGGTGTTATCGCGAGTGGAGTCAAGTGCGTTGGCGTTGGCGACATCGGTGTGGTTGACGGATGCGTGGCCTGTGGAGGAAGAGCGAGATCAGGTGACTGATCGTATTTGGCGAGTGTGGCGTGAGATGGGGGAGGACGTGCAGGATGTGATGAGGTGGGTGGATGCAGCGAGCCGAGAGGTGATAGTACAGGCGCAGGGGGAGGGGTTGTGTGGTTCGGAGAGGTGGCGAGTGCATGTGGCCGCGAGTCTGGTGTGGGCGTGGCAGGTGTGTCGCAGGCAGGGTGTGGGGATGGAGCGTGTGAGCGTGGAGGTTTGTGATGGTGTGGAGGTCCCCGAGAGGTTTTCACCCCAGGACCCACGTCATCGTGCAGCAAACACGGTGGATGTGATTGCATTTGAGGTGATGGGGGGCGTGGGTCAGTTGGAGGTGAGGAGGGGTCATGAGAGCGGCTACTGGGTGGTGAGGAGTAGCGTACTGACAGGGAGGGGGAATTTTATGAATTATTCTGGGGAGATGTGCGTGAAATTTGCGGCCCAGTTTTTATGAGGTGTACGAGGGGCTTTGTGGTTCGCAATGCGAACCGAAACAAATGGCTGTGGTTGGTGTAAGTTGTTGTTTTTGTGGTGTTATTTTGCCACAAAGAGACGGGCGCGGTTGCCCATGCGTTCGGCGTGGTTGGCCATATCGCCGACTTTGTTGAAGATCTTGTTCCAGATGAGTAGGCTACCTGGTTTGATGCGGTCTTCCATGGCGAAGAGTTTACGAGCGAGGTCATCCTGAACGATATCTGCGGCGTGTTCGAGGCGGCCAAGTTCATCGATCATATGGAGGAGTTCGGTGGTTTCAGCGCCCGAGAAACCTGCCTGAGAGGCGATATCGATGCGATCGACGATGGCGATGGCATGTCGAACAGTGACCATGACTCTGCGCACGAGGCTCTTGAGAGGGTCCATGAGTTCTTCATGAGGCTCCATTTTACGGAGGGTGAAGAGGACGCCGATATCTTCAGCGCAGTCAGCGATGGCATCAAGGGAAGAGAGCGTGTCGAGGAAGTCGCGACGGTCCACGGACATGAAGAGGGACTTGGGGAGGTGGTCACGGGCTTCGATCTTGAGTTGATCGGCTTCATATTCGAGGCTGCTGAGTTGTTCGGAGATATCCTTGACGCGGTCCTGGTCGTCATCAAAGAAGGCATCAAAGAGGTCGGGGACGAGTTCTGCGCATTCACCGACCTTTTGACCAAGTTTTTGCATGGCACGGAAGGGGTTCTTGGCGAAGATGGTAAAAATCGATCTGGGCATAGGTGCTGGTCTCAGTTTTGTAGATATTGTAATGAATTATGAAAACTTCCAGCGCCTAAAACTAAATCCCCACAGGACGTTGTCAAGTGGGGAGTGTGAAATGTATTGACTTGGGTCTGTTAGACCTAGAGCGTGATAAAGAAGGATCTGCCGTGAAAAGCTTGTGTAAAGGTTGAATTTCAGCGTCATAAAAACAGAAGGTAACACAGCTACATTTCTTGGTTTTCACTCCTTGAACTTCACTCCTTTCTCCTTCGCTTTTCTTCGACCTGCTCCTTCTCCATCACGCTCTAGAGCGTGAACTCGTTGCTTTTGGGGTTTTTGTGTGTGGTGGGCGTGCGTCCTTCTTCGAGGAAGAGGGCCCACCAGGCCCAGCGCCAGGGGGGAGAAGTGATGTGTGACATGGCGTAATGGAGCGCGCTGATGCTTTCGCCGTGGTGTTGTGTGGCGAGGATGCGTTTGAGAGCGTCATCGGCATCCTGGATGTGTGCAGAGGCGCAAGCGCTGCGCAGGAGGCCGAAAGCAGATGAGTAGGATGTGTTTGACATGGGTTATTTGACCTGTGTGGATTCTCGGGCGAATTCATCATAATGATAATCGTACTCAAGCAGTTCCTGATCATGATAGCGCGAAGGAGATGTGACGTCTTCAGCATTTTCAAAAGGAAATTCAATATGAATGGAGAAGCCGCCCTGCGTTTCAGGCGTAAGCGTCATGATACCACCATTGGCATCGATGAGGCGTTTGGCGATATAGGGTGCGAGCATTTCGGTGTTATCGAAGTGACCATCGATAGCACGTTCAATGCGACGGAAGTGCTCAAATTCGGCGCTGACGTGGAATGAGAGCTGTGCGAGCTGTCGTGTGGTGTCATTGACAAGAAGGATGTCGACGCTGCGTCGAGTGGCGTGGTTGCTTTTGACCGCGTTGGAGATGGTGACTAGGAGGTTATGCAAGATGTGGTCAAGGTGTGTTGGGCTGATGGAGATGCAGATGTCTCCATCGCCGAGGCGAGTGTTGATGCCGATGTATTTGGTCTTGCCGATGCCTTCAAGCATGGAGAGGATTTCGACGGTGTGGGCTTTGAGGTCGACCTCTTCAACAGAGGCATTGCGTGAGGCGTAGAGTGTCACGAGGCTATGCGCATACTGTTTGAGGTTTTCGCCGACCCAGTTGAGATCTTCAAGCAGGACGGGGAGGAGTTCTTCATCATCGTTGCTGATGGTGCGTTCCGTGATGTGTTGGAGTTCAGAGATCACGCTCATCAGGACGGTGTTCATGTTGTTGAGTTCGTTGCCAAGGTTTTGTCCAAGAAGGCCAATGGACGCCTGTCTTTGGAGGGTAACGATCTGTGAAAAGGGGAGCTCATTGGAGAGGTCCGAGATGGAGGGTGCGGGGTGATGATGGGGTTCTGGCTCGTTGTTGCCCGAGAGTTGATCGACCATATCGAGCATATGAATCAGGGAGTTATCCTTGTGGAACATCAGCGCAGGGCCCATATCAAGCGAGAGCTCCATCATGACCTGAGGAGCACGTGACAGGAGGACATAGACCACATCAGGGAGGAGTCTACGCAGGTCAAGCAAACGCGTTTCAGTGCCAAGCCTGAAGGTGTCGATATCAAGTAAGATCGCGACAGGTTCAGGGGTGATATTGATCGCTTGCTGGAGTTCAGGAGCGCTGATGAGGTGTTCGATTTGATATCGGTTCTGAGCAGCTTCCTTGAGTTGAAGAGCGAATTCATCGTCCCAGTCGACCAATAAAATGCGTGGTAGTGATGTTGTAGTGCTCATCGTAAAAGACCTGTTTTATAATAAAAGAGAAGAGAGAGTGTGTGTTCCATTGTATCGAGCGCGAGGCGCTCATGGGTGTGACAGATCAAACGACACGATGAGCGTGCATGTTTAAGCATGGATAGGTGGGTTTTTTGATCTTGTCGTCATGGCGTGGTTTGAACGTGCTAATAGAGTGGGGGGAACCATGTGGTATGAAGGGTTTTTGATAAGTTTTAAAGGGGGATGCCAGGGTGTCGATGGCCTTTTTGTAGGAAAAGTGATCGTGTGGTCATTTTTTGCGTGATTCGTGAGTCACTTTCTGGAATGATTGATGAGTCAGTCGTGTTTCACCTACAGACGACACGTTTGTGTTGTCGCGATGTCCACAGCAAGGAGGATTGTCATGTTAAAAGAGATGTTAAGGGTTGCCGTCGCGGTATTTTCCGAGCTTGATGCGAGCGCTGAAACCGAGGAGGTGTTGACGCCTTCATTGAAGGTTGATGAGCGTAAAAATGCCAGCCCGTCTCAGCGTCGTGCCCATCAGAACAAGGTGCGTAACTGGGGCGAGCGCGATGAGATCGACTGGCTCTTTATTGAACGCGCTGAGAACGCTGCATAAGTTGCAGTTACTTTACATATCCAGGCCGCTGTGATTCGGCCTGGTGTGACAAGAATTACCGCGAAGAATCTTGTTTTTACGGCGGGGATGATGCAGGTTTGCTTCTGTATGGAAGCTCAAACCAGGACCTTCATTCAAGAGGATCTTTTGCTCGCATCATCCACATCGCCAACACCAGTCTATCCGCGGTCAGGGAACACGCTCGCGAGCGTGTTTTTTTATATCCTGCTCTCCACATCGGTGCTCTTCTCCTTCTCCTTTGCCTCACCAGGTGTCGCTCAGGCTCAACCTGTCAGTGAGAGCACATCGCCTGCAATCACCACCGCACAGAACAAGCTCAAAGATGCCTGGACCTATTACTGGGCAGGGTTGCTCTCGGGTGGTGATCTACGCAGCTTTGATCAGGGGGCTCAGTATGCCACTGATGCACAACCCTTGATTGCGAAGGTGGTCGATGACGCTGCGCGCGCTCGCCTTGAGCAGGAGCAAAAAGAGCTGCTGCTCACCATTCAAAAACAACGCGCTGTGGCGGAGGTTACATTGCGTGGTCAGTTTCCTCTGATCGCGCTGCTCCGCAAGTCGCTCTTTCTGAACTCGGGGGCGCTTGGTAACTACGAGCTGGTGGATGATCCTGAAGATGTCGCCGTGTCGCGGTTGGCCGATGATATGCGTGATGGTGTCCTCTCCAAATGGGGAGCGATGGCGCAGACCGATGTCACTGTGATCTCAAGGCTTCCTGATCAGTCTCTTGATGATAAGGTCCTCTCTCTTCTGTCTACCACGCCAAAGATCAACCTTCGCCCAATGGCCGAGGTGCGCTCGAGCATTCCTGAAGATGTGCAAAAGCTGCTGGATGAGCACAGGTACAATGAGGCTGGCCCAAAGCTTCGGGAGTTCTTTGGTTCGGAGCGATTTATCATGGTGATGATCGATCGTCAGCATGTCTCCAATGATGTGCACGCCATGAACCTGAGCGCCCACATTTTTGATGGAAATCGACCTGATACCTTTTCTATTCTCGGTGTGACATTCGATCGACGCGATCAGAAGATTCCACTTTTTTTGACGCTGTTTACGATGCTTTTGATTGGCCTCGTGCTCAGTTGGCGTAGCGCCAGAGAGCACCTTATGGTGCAGGAGGCGCTAACGCTTGGTGTGATCTCATTTGTGGCGGGGATGTTGATTCCCAATGCATTGCTTGGTCTGCTTGGTGGTATCGCTCCGCCCATGGATGAGCTGTCGATTTTGTCAGCGTGGTGGACTGTGTTTGCTGCGCTTGTGGTGTTGATGGGGACGCCGATTGCGTACACATCCTTGCTCAAGCGTATGGGTGGTGCCGTGCCCGTGTTCAAGCGTGCCAGTGATCTTTCACCCCATCTGGCCTTTGCTCATGGTGCGGGCGTCGCTGCGTATCTTGCGCGTGGTCCTGTGGTGTACGACCCCGAGTGGGGTTGGTTGCTTGCCTTGCTTATGGTGGGGTCGTGTGTGGGAGCGGCCAGGTTGGTGGCGCAGCTTCGTAACAGAGTCTCTATTTCCTCGACCTACACAGGACTTGCTGTGTTGGCGTTGCTTGCGACGGGTCCTGCGTTCTTCTCCATGTCTCTGGTGGGAGTCTCTGTGTGTGCTGTCATTGTGATTGCCGCGAGTGTTCAGGGTGCGCGTGTTCAGGGTGAAAAAGAGAAGGAAAATGAGCGACTTGATGGAGATGCAGAGGTGCCCGTTGAGATCGAGTGGGATCTTGATGACAACGAGCTTGCCATGCTTGTTGAGCGTGTGCGCCGTCCTTCATTCCAGGCGTATCAACCTTACCATGATGTCTGTAACTGGCTCGCAGTAGAGCGCTCCGAGGACAACGCGCACAAGAAAGTACAGTGGTGTTTTCTTTATGGTCAGCGAGGAAGTGGCAAGACCTCAACAAGTCAGGCAATTCTGGAAAAACTCCCACAAAATGCTGTGATTTTGCGTGGTGCCTGTTCTCCTCCAGGTAAGGAAGATGAGGGCGCAGGCGAAAGTCGTCCCTTTGATGTCTTTGTGCGTGCGTTTGACAGCGTGGGCGTCTTTGAGATGCTTGAGCCCGAGGAGGATATTTTCTCAAGTATTGAAGGGCGAGTGATGGGAGCAATTCCAATTGTCTCAATGCTGCTGCCTTCAGATGATGGGCAGGAGTCCTCGGTCAGTGATCGCGGCGAGCTTTATGCTCGTGTTGTCAGGGAGTTAAAGCGCCAGACGCGTCGAAATCAGCGACGTGTGGTGCTTGTGTTGGACGACATTCAGTGGATTGACTCTGCATCACTTGAGCTGCTGCTTCATTTGATGAGTCGTTTTCAACTTGCTGGTGATATGTCTGTGAGCTTCCTGTTGTGTGGTCGGTCCTTGCCCTCCGCGCTTGAGCGTCATGCCTTGTGTAAGAAGGTCTTGCCTCAGGAGCGTCGCGTGTGTGTGGAGCTTGAAGAACCTCAGCGCCATGACATGATGCAGAGCGCGTTAGGCTTTGATGAGTCGAGCGCAAAGATGCTTGATGAAGCAGTCACCGATCGTGAAGGCAAGG
>CATLTV010000092.1 GCA_950059285.1 uncultured Pseudomonadota bacterium
CCTTGAGGTAGTCATCAAGACGACCATCCTCGTCAAACTGACGAGCGGCATACTCAAAGAGGTTGACAGCCTCATCGGTCATTTTGAGACGTACATAATGCTCGGCAAGCTTGATGCGAAGCGCTGGCTCATCGGGCTCAAGACGCACCATACGTTCAAGAATGTCGCGCTGACTGTGGGCATCCTTGAGCCCCTCATACAGACGCTGGGCGTGGTGATACTCGCCTACCGCCTCCTTGAGACGCCCCATACGATGGTAAGCCTCACCGAGATCTCGGCGTAGCGCAGGATCTTTGGGGTCAAGGTTGAGCGCCTGCTTGAAGACACCAACAGCCTTGTCGTAGATATCGTCCTTCAAATAGTGGTAAGCAATTGATTTATAAGCACTAAGAGCATCCTGTGGTTTCTGCGTCTTGACGTACAGATCAGCAAGAACAAGCAATGTCCTCATATCCTGAGGATCATCCTCCATGAGCTTGCGATATTCCTTGATCGCCCTCTCGAGGTTCCCCTTACGGCGATGTTTTTGAGCTGCCTCAAGAACCTTTGTGCGATTGATCGCCACGACGCTTAACCTTTCTCTCTAAATAAAACCAATCAGGGCCACATGATACAACTCACATGACCACCACTCTCCATTTAAATTCGATTGCCCTTCTGTGCCCCCATACACGTGGCACCATACACATCAGCCTGGATACTGAAAGAACATGCCATACACAGAATGGACCTACCACTGTATACCAAATACAGTAGACGTGCAAAAAACACTTACCACCAAAAGCCAGTCAACAAGCAATTGAGCAGGCATCTTCACCTGTGGGTGAGAATGCCTGCTCAATCCAAAAGAACTAGCTCTTGACGCGCTCCACATAGGTGCGGTCACGGGTGTCCACCTTGATCACCTCGCCTTCCTTGATGTACAGCGGCACGTTCACCACTGCGCCTGTCTCAAGTGTGGCGGGCTTGGAGCCACCTGATGCGGTGTCGCCCCTGACGCCAGGATCTGTCTGGGTCACTTCAAGCTCAAGGAATGTAGGAAGCTCGATGCTGATCGCCTTGTTGTTGTGGAACAACACTTCCACAAGGAGGTTGTCTTTCAGGAAGTCAAGGACCTCCTCAAGCTTGTCCTCTGTGATGCGAATCTGCTCGTAGGTGTCCAGATCCATGAAGATGTAGATGTCATCTTCTGGGTACAGGTACTGCATCTCACGAGACACGAGGTCGGGCTTCTCAAACTTGTCGCCTGAACGGAAGCTGTCCTGCCTCACAAGACCTGTAATCAAGCTCTTGTACTTGGTCTTCACAAACGCGTTACCCTTGCCTGGCTTGACGTGCTGGCATTCCACGATCACAAAGGGCTCACCGTCGATCTCGATCTTCAAATTCTTCTTAAAATCTTGTGTTGAATACATAGTTCCTTCACTCTCACAGGGGCTCTTGAACGCCCTCTTTTTTTATCTCATCTTGATGATACCTAAAGCCAACTCCTCATGCTGTAAAGTGTGGCTCATGCCCCTCTCTACATCATCAGGCCCCTCAACACACCCCCTTTCTTGGCTTTATCGCATCTCTTTTTCCATAAATGGTGAGATCAAACGCAACATCGTCTGACCACGGTTCACGTCTGCGCGTGCACTCATCGCCAAAACCAACAAATACTCGTCGGCGACAACCCTCGCCAATGTGGTGATTTCACCTGTGGTAATGCTGACCTCGTTGACCTCCCCAATGTCGTGCAGTTGCATGCGGCGAAACTTGTCCAACAAGTTACTCACCTCGATCGCGATCGCGTTCATTTCGGGCAACTCATGCGATGCATACGCATGATCAATCTGAATCCCATCAAAACCAATCAACAAACACCCAATCGCGCCTTCCACGTTGGCAATAACTCGTGTCAACTTCTCCTTAAACATCTCCTCTCCACTCTACACTGGTTATGCTCTGGTGCCCTGCGCTCTCTTCTCTCGCTCGGAAACTGTTCCTTATCCCGAGGTTCTTCAGGCAACCCTGTTACTTTCATCCCTTACTCTACTACCTTACATTTACCCCTCATGGCAAAGAAAGAGTGAAACTCATTTGCTTTTATGCTACACGCTTGGTCTGTTTGATTGTATTTGACCTCTCTCTTTGTTTAAAACCCACAATCAAACCCCGTGCGTTGTACTCCAGGGCTACCTCTGACTGGCCTATCACATATCTCTCACATGTCACCCTTCTGTATCCTTTGAACTGATCACCATGAAGACCAATACCACGCAAAAACTCCTCCCTTATCTCCTCCTGTTTGCTCTGCCTTGCCTGCTGCTGCTCTTCTCTCAGCTTGGCTCTCTTGGCATCTGGGAACCCTGGGAGGCTCAGGAAGTCCTCGTTGCCATGGAGTATCAAAATCGCGCCCCGTTTGATGCCTCTGTCATTGAACAAAACCCCTCCGCGTCAGGCTACAACTGGGCTGTCCCCACTCTGGATCAAAAACCCGTCGCCAAGAGCCTCCTCAAGATCTGGCTCATCTCGGCCCTGCTCCCTGCCTCCTCGGACGATATTCGCGAGGTCGTTGGCACCCTCGAGCGCAACGCTCGTCTCCCCTTTGCGCTCCTCACACTTGCGCTCATCACGGGCCTGTTCTTCTGGCTAAAACGACACTTCTCTACCCGCCAGGCCGCCCTCTCGGCGCTCGCCATGGCCAGCATGCCCGTCATCTTCCTTGGCTCGCATAACCTCTCCATTCCACTGCTCTTTGTCGTGACCTCCTCGGGCGCACTCATCGCCCTGTTTGAACTCGCTCAGAATCACTCTCAAAAACACAAGTGGCTCCTATCACTGCTGCTCCTGGCCTGCCTTGCCATGGGCGCATTTGATCAGCGACTTATCTCGCTCTACCTCGTACTCGCTGTATTTGCTGGATTCTCACTCATCGAAATACCCTTTAACAGCAAGGACTTGCAGCCCTCAAAAAAAGACATCCTCCTCGCAACAGGGGTGTTCATCACACCTGCACTCGCACTCCTCTGGATGCTCATCACCTCCTCGTCCTATGCTGCGCTTGTAAAAACGCTCAGCGCACCTTATGCACAACAGCTGCTGCTCCTGTTCATCCCTCTGACAAGCATCGCATCTGCGCTCCTGCTGGCACGTAAAACAAAGACTGCACAGAGCTTCATGCAGCCTCAAGTCCTGCTCCCTCTCCTTGTCACCGCAGCCCTGATTGTGCTCATTGGACACGCCTATGGTGAGGTCAACCCAACACTCTTAAAACGCGGGAAGATCTTTGGTGAAATCCCCTCTCTTGGGTATCTTCTTGGTAACCATGTCCACGCCGATAGCCTCGCGCGACAACATTATCGCCTCGATATCTGGTTCCGACAAATTGGCTTCGCCACGTTCCCATGGGCTGCGCTCATCCCTGCTGGACTTGCACACCTTGCGCGAAACCTCAAATCACCATCCCTTGCAAAGGCTGACCTTGAAATAGACCCAGCATCCTCTACTGCACAGGCACAACGCTTCCTCCTTGCGTGGGCGTTCATCGCCCTGTTTGTCATGGCCGCTGCATCCACACAAAACCACTACTTCTACCCTGCAATCCTCCCCCTCGCAGCAAGTTGTGGCATCCTTCTTGGTGACTCCGCGTTCTGGAAATTTGTACGCCGTGCTCGCCCAATCTACCCCTACCTCGTGGGCATGACCGCCGTCGCTGTCATCCTAACCCTCGGCAAGGATCTTGAGCGCTACCCTCACCGATTCATTGAGGTCTATGCGCAGATGCCAAAGAAACTTGAGCTGCCTGAAGGCTTCTCCTGGGGCAAAACATACAAGCCCTTTAAATACATCATGCTGCTCACCATCATTGGTGGATTCTTTGGCCCCATCTCATGGGCCATCCTTCAGTTTGAATCACTCGATAAACTCAAGGCAAGGTTTGTCGCATGGCGCAAAAAAGAGTCACCACTCTTTGCCCCCATCACTCCCGAAGACTCCTCACCACTTGAAGAACGCACAGAGAAACGCACCAACCTCATCCTTGGTACATCTACACCAGAAAAAGGACTCTCCAAGCTTGCGCTCCCCCTTGCAAAACTCGTGGAGCACCCCTCATCGCGCGCCGTCCTCGTCGCGCTCGTGTTCACAGGATTTGCCCTCGCGACGCTCTTCTCCTACATCCATCAGGCGACCTACCACCTGTCCCAACGTCACATCTTTGAGAGCTACCTCGAGAGCAGTCAGCCTGATGAAAAACTCATGGCATATCAGATCCCCAAAACACAAACCTCTCTCTACCTTCAGGATGTCAAGTCCACGGACAGCACTCGCGAACTCATCAACAACGTCAAAGAATCTCAACGTTTCTACGCTGTTATCCCTCGCGACAAACTCGCCAATTTGAACATGTACACGCGTCGTGAACTCAAGCATAACCTCTATGTGCTCAACGCAAATTCAAACAAACTGGTGCTTATCTCTAACCAGATCAAGGACAATGAAGAGGATCAAAACTTCATCTCCTCTCACATCATTGACCCCACTGACACGCTCCCCAAAGAAATCCAACACCCTGTCACCTACAAGGACGCTCAGGGCAATGCTGTCCACGCAACCTTTGATGACCAGCTTGAGTTTCTTGGCTACAGCCTCAACAAACAGGGCACACAAGCAGGAAAACAATCCCCGCTTTATCGATGGGGTGACAACCTCGACATGACCCTCTACTTCCGCGTGAAAAAACGCGTCACAGGCAACCAACAACTCTTTGTTCATGTCGACACCTCAGGCAATCGCCTCCATGGTGACCATTACCCTGTCAATGGTGACTTCCCCACAAACACCTGGCTTCCTGGTGACATTGTCAAAGACACGCACACCATCCCCGTTGAGAGCTACACCAAGGCAGGCACATACTCCCTTAACTTTGGTTTCTACATGGGCAAAAAACGCATGAAAATCGAACCACAGGGTGCCCATCGCAAAGATAACCGCATCAAGATTGGTGAAATCCGCGTCAGACGCTAACCACATTCACCGTATAAGCGTATAAAAAGAGGCGACAGGGCACACTTAGTAAGTGTGCCCTGTCGCCTCTTTTTATACGCTTATCCATTTGCAGCGCTTAAAGCTCAGCAAAGCTATTGCATGGAACGCGTAACCTCGCTTAAAGCAACCTCACTCCAGAGGACCTCATACGCTCTCACTTATCCATGCACACTCAAGGTGGAGAGCCAGGCTGACTTGCTCAAGCAAGTCAGCCTGGCTCTCCACCTTGAGTGTGCATGCAGACACAAAAAACCAGAGAGGGCAGCAGGTTTAAACCTGCTGCCCTCTCTGGTTGTCTTTCAGAAAGCCCTTACCCACAAGGGCTGTGTTCTGATGTATTCGCCACCATATTCCATGTGGAGAATGTCTTGATTACTCACATACACCCTGGTCAGAGCAGGTCTTGCCAGAGGGGCATTCGCAGCTGTTTGCACAGGTGATGATTGCATCGTTGGTTGCAGGCTGGCCACAGGTGCCACTGTTCAAGTCACAGACGAGGCCATCAGCGCAGTCCTGGTTACATGCACAGGCTTCTGCACATGCGTTGTCCACACAGATTTCGTTCGCAGAACACTCGGAGGTTGAGAGACACTCAACGCTTGAGTCGCGGTCACAGTAACGGTTGGAGTTACACTCGTAACCTGTGCCACAGTCACTGTCGGTGGAACATGCAGGCTTACACTGAGCTTCCACACAGATGTTACCAGCATCACAGTCCGCTGTGCGGCGACACTCGGCCATCTCACACAGACCCTGGCTTGCGCCTTCAGACTTGCGGCAGTACTCGTAAGGACCACACTCGGTGCTGTCAGCACAAGACGCTGTACACTCGCCGTTGACACACTTGCCACCATCACACTCGGAGTTGAACACGCAGGAGACTTTCTCGGCGACACACTTGGCGTCTACACAGATTTCTCCTGAAGCACACTGGCTACGGTCGATGCACTCTTCAGCGTCCTGAGCTACACAGCTTGAGCCGCGGCAGCTCTCACCAGATGCACAGTCTGAATCCGAGGAGCACACATCTGTGGAACCAGAGCCAGAACCAGTGCTTGTTCCCGGACGAGTACACACGTTGTTCACACAACTCTCACCAACACCACACTCCTTGGCTTTCACACACTCAAGGCTCGCGTTGTTTGTACAGGTACGAAGGTCACCGTTTGCGGGGTCAATCTTGGGCAAGCACTGAGCAGGCACGCCTACTTCATCGCTGATGTTGACACACTCAAACCCAATGGGGCAGTCATCATCAAGCTCACACACTCGGCTACAGATCTTTTCACCTGTTTTGGTGCTGTGCTCGTAGTTCAAGCGCACACAACGTGCATCTTCTTCAGAACAGTCGTTGGTGGATTCACATGCCTGACAAAGACCTGCATCGGCGTTCTTCTTGGCTTCCTGATCCTGCTGCACACAGCGGTCTGCCACACAGATATCATCGCCTGAACAATCAAGGTCATCGATACAATCCACAAGGTCGACTGCGGGGTCAGGTGTAGGACAGCTCACATCACATGTGGTCTCGTACCAGCACTCATCCCAACACTCCCATGCATCACAGTAGGTCTGACACACTTCGTAATCCTGACACTGCTGGTAACACCCATCATTGTCGTAATCATTGTCTGTCACCACCAAACAGCCTGAGCCAAAGGTCAAAGCCGTCATCATCGTACCCAGTGCTGTAATCAACTGCTTTTTCATATCCATCTCTCCTTCAAGTTTCCAATCAGCCGTTTATTTGTATGACGGTCTTGTTTCATTATCTCTTTGACACCTTTTCACAGGCGCACTGTGCTCTACACACTTACTGACGCAGCCCTCTTGAAACTTATTCAGAAAAAATGATCTTTTTTCTGAAGCTTATGAACCACGCACCATAAAATATCCAAAATAGTTTCGAACCTCAATATCACGTATAACAATCATCCGCGCACAAACCATAACGATCATAGCAACAATCGTAACGCCAACACACCTCAGCCAAAGATTTCACGTGCCATCCAACTGCAATGTATTTTATCACATTTTGATTCGTGGTAACCTTGCGCCAAATCACGAACAAGAGACAAAGCAAGACACTGAAACAAAAGCATATTTCAATCGGAGACCCGACATGTTGTTCACGCCACGCTCTCTCACAAAGCTCACGAGCATCCTCTTGCTCTTGCTCTTTTCTCAGGCATGTAGCTCTTGCCAGGACGAACCTCCTACAGGACCTGCACCAGTCTCAACACGGGACATGAATCAGGATATGTCCTCGGATATGAACGCAGACTCCTCTGATATGGATGAGGACGCCCCTGTTCCTGCTCGCATTGAATTCAATGAAACCATGGTTTCACTGGAAGTTGGTGAGATGAGCTCCATTAGCTATGAACTCTACGACGAACAGGGAGAGGTCTTCACTGAGCCCGTCCAAATTTTGTGGGCCAACAGCGATGCAGGCATTGTAGATGTCACACACCTTGCTGACGAAAAAACGTTGCAACTTCGCTCCGTACGCACAGGCACAGTCACACTCACGGTCAACGACTTTGGTAACAATGCCTCCGCTCAAGCCACCGTGGAAGTCACACCAAGAGTGCCTGTGCGCCTCGATGTGTCTCCTCAAGATATCGCGCTTGTTCAGCGCGACACCGTTCAGCTTTATGCCAAGGTCTTTGCCAAGGATGACTTTGAACTCCTCGACCGCAGCGTCTCATGGGCAAGCGATGACGATCAAATCGCAACCATCAACTCCAGTGGTCTTGTGACTGGACAAAACCCAGGCACAACCACCATCACGGTCTCTCTCGATAACCTCACCGAGACCATCCCTGTCGAAGTTACCGCAAGACCTGCGGATAACGTCGATATCCTGACCAATAACCCGGAACTCCTCGTCAATGACAAGACCACCATGAACGCTGTAGTTCGCGATGACCGTGGCGGCGTGTTCAACGACCTTGAGGTCACATGGAGCGTCCAAGATGACACCATCGCCTCCATTGACCCCGCGACAGGTGAACTCACCGCGCTCAAAGCTGGCTTAACAGATGTGATCGCCACGTATGAAGGTCTATCAAGCAGCACCACATTGACCGTGCTCAACCGCCCCATCACAAGCGTTGATTTGATCCCTGACAATGACACCATCGCGATTGGCGACATGATCACCATGTCCGCCATGGTATTTACTGATGATGGCAGCCTCCACCCAAATCAAGATGTGGAATGGTTCCTGACCACAGGCTCCGATGTCCTGACTCACCTTGGAGATGGCACGTTCCTGGCTGAAAACACAGGCACAACACGCGTATGGGCCGCGTCACTTGAAAACCCTCAGGTGCTTAGCTTCGAGAGCTACATCACCGTGGTTACAGTGCCTGACCACATCGATCTCACGCCACAAATGCTCACCCTCACAGAGGGTGAATCCTCCACCATTCAGGGCACAGTCTACGACTCAAACAATGTACAGCTCTTTAGACAGATCACATGGAGCAGCAGCAATCAGTCAGTGGCAACCATCGACCCCAATGGTCTGATCCTCGCTCTTTCAGCGGGCCAAACCACAATCACTGCACAGGTTGATCAGATCACAAGCGCCATTCAGCTCACCGTACAACCCAAGCCTGTGGATGACATCCTCATCACACCAGGTGGCCCAATCACCTTGCTTCAAGGTCAAACACAGCAACTTCAGGCAGACACCCTTGATGACCAGGATAATATCCTTCAGGGGCGCTCGATCCTCTGGAGCAGCAGCAGTGACACCACGATTAGCATCGATCAGACAGGGCTTATCACGGCGCTCAACCAGGGGCGAGCAACCATCACCGCTCAGAGCGAAGGAAAGAGCGCTCAGATCAACGTGATTGCCCCCGTACAATTCAAGAATGTAGTTGCAGGAGGCTCCCACTCATGTGCGGTGACGCTCAATGATGAGCTCTACTGTTTTGGACGAAATCAATTCAATGTGCTTGGACTGACAGGTTCATCAGACAGGCTCGTACCGACGCTCGTGACCCAACCCTACATCTTTGAGAGCATCTCATCACTGACATTGCACCAGTGTGGCATCTCCACAACCAACAAGCTCTACTGCTGGGGTGCAAACTTCGCAGGACAACTTGGAGAGGGATCATCTGTGGGCTCATCGTCATCCCCAATCGCAATCTCTCCCACGCTCGATTTTGCGCAGGTCTCCACAGGCGGCGCACATACCTGCGCGCTCAACACCGCAGGTCAAGCTTACTGCTGGGGTAACAACGATTATGGACAGCTTGGCACAGGCACCATCGATCAGGAGAGCACACCACAGGTTGTGATGGGAGGACGCACCTTTACAAGTATCTCCACAGGGGGATCTCACACCTGCGCACTCGAGAGCGCGACACAAAAAGTGTACTGCTGGGGTCGCAACGATGCTGGACAACTTGGTATCAACAACATGTCAAGCAATGTCCTGAGCCCCACCGAGATCGACAATAACCGACTCTATTCAGCACTCTCTGCGGGTCCTGAACATACCTGCGTCATTGAACAGGGCACAGGCACAACCTACTGCTTTGGCGGAAACTCCGACGGCCAACTTGGCACAGACACACAAGGTTCCGACTCGGTGGCACATATTGAGGTCACAGGCTTCTCCTTTGAAAAAGTCTTTTCTGCAAGCATACATACATGTGCTCTCACAAATGCAGGAGAACTCTACTGCTGGGGAGCAAATAACAACGGACAGCTTGGAAACGGCTCCACTGTTGCAAGCGTCACCCCTGTTCGTGTCGGCACACAAACCTTCACCCATGTGGACACTGGCGATATCCACTCCTGCGCACTTGATGACAGCCAGTTTGCTTACTGCTGGGGCTCTGGCTCCAATGGTCGCCTTGGAAACAACTCACTTCAGGGCGCGACAACACCTTATCCCCTCACCATTGAACCCTGATAGAAAAGATATCTAAACGACATAAGGCGAGGTTTGCTTGAGCAAACCTCGCCTTATGTCGTTCAGGGCTCCCCAACAACCTTGAAGCTCGCCCAGTAAAACGGAGCTGGTGTGGTGACTGCCTCGCCCGCTTTTTTGCGTCGTCGTTGCTCCTTGATAAACCACGCACGACGGGCGCTGTTCAAACCTCCAACTGCATCAAGCGATGGTGTCATATAGGTGTACATCGAGGTGAGCAGGTCGCGTGTCATGCGATCAGACACACTCCAGGTAGTCGCGACCACCTGTCGACTCCCACGGTAAAGAAACGCACCTGCAAAACCGTACGCACCTGCGCCGAGCGCCTTCCAACCACGGCCTGTTGTGCATCCTGACAACACCACAAGCTCAGGCTGTTTATCCATGTTCAACACCTCGTCCAAGGTCAACACACCATCGTCAGGATGTTCGTCATCCCTGGACAGCAGCAACGCAGGTTGCACAAGACCCACAGCGGCCTCAAGTTCAGTGTTCCAGCGGGGACCATCGCTTAAACCATGCGTCGCCAGATGAAGCACATCGTATGTGCTCGCCTCCTGCGCACGTAAGAATCCTTCCGAGGCATCCTCTCCCGTGGCATATGTCACAGATGCGCCCTGACGACGCATGAGCTTTGCAATTCCAAGGATCTCTTGCTTGCTCTCAGGGATCGCGCCAAAGAGGTTGCTCATGCTCTCAAGCCCTTGCCCAGGGAGTTCACGTGCGAGCGCAGCCAGACGCAGTGATGACTGATTCAACACAGGTGCGCCCATCAAAAACATATGTGGGGCAGTAGTACGACGCTTGTGTGCATGTTCAGAGGTGTGAAGATGCTCCAAAATACTCATGGAGGGCACATATGAAATATCATGCTTTAAAAACATGTAATCGACAGGCTTCCCACTATCAGCAGGTCGTGCAAGCGCCTCAAAGGGAAGCTCGTACAACATCTCATCAGGAGCAATCAGGATACGATCATAATCCGCGACGATATCCTGAACTGGAGCGATCAGCGCCACATACAATCGCTCGGAAATCTCTCGGTGAGAGGCATACTGTGACACTGACAGATCAGGGTTTGCGAGCCCCTCTCGAAACGCCTTCCATAATGGAGCGAGTTCACGCAGACCAGCCACTTTACGCAGCTTGATATCCTCACCCGTCATCACCATGACATAGCCTGTACGCTCGCCAAGAATATACTCCAATGCGACGGTATTCTCAGGCAGTTTCACGTCAGAAATATCACGCAAACCACGATAAAAACCAGGCACTTTTGCAGGATTGGACCACTGATTTAACGAGGCCAGCGAGTCGACAAGAAGTGCCTTGTGATCCCCCGTCACATGGCGAGGTAGGAGCTTGCCTTCTTCACGCTCAAGCTCCTGTCTTTGCTTGTAAGACAGGACTTCATAAGACCACCCCTCAAACAGGTCTCGCAGCCCTCTTGCCTTGAGCGCCACTGTGAGCTTGAGCGCCTCTTGATAATCATGTTGAGGGAGTCGATCGGTATCGATACCAACCATCTGATGAAGCAAAGCGATGTACACATGACGCCAGGTGTGGAGAAAACGCTGACGCACTGAAATATCAGCAATGGACCGTCGCGTGCGCTCAATCTGAGAGACGGCCAGCGTAAGGTATTGTTTTGATTCATGTTGCAGACCACGCTCAGCAAACATCGCCCCGATTTCCGAGATCAACGGAAAGGCTCCCTGACCAAACACATCTTCAGGTTTATCGCTCAGACGCTCAAACCATCGAAGGTAGTGATTAAACATGGCGAGGTCTTCCTCGGATGTGCTTCTGTGATGGCGAGCACGAAACAGCGTCAGCAACGCAAGTCGCTTATCCGAGTCTGCGAGCACTTCCTTGAGAGAACGCTTCTTGTTTACCCTGGAAAGCGGCGCGAGTTGGTGGGTGTGTCCAACCTGTGTGCGTGCATCAATGACAGAATCAAGCACCCGATCACCAAGCTCCTTATCACCCAGAGCATCGGCAACTTCGGCAAGCAGCGTATAACTCTGTACGAGCCCAAGCGACGCCTTGTGCTCGGCATCAAGGAGGAGCGCTCGCCTTAGAAACTTTGCGGTTTGCGACACATGTCCATCCTCCCAGGCGTTCCGAGCTGCCAGACGCCATACAGCGGCGAGCGCTCCTCCTTGATGCTGCGCCTGATATTCGTGGTGTGCAAAGTCGAGATAAAACGTGGCTGATGGCACCGTCTCAATCATGAATGGTTTCACGGCAATGCCGTGCATTCCAAGACGCGCAAGAATATAAGGCAAATCGCCTGAGTACGGGTCATGCAGAGCGCCAGGCAGGAGTTCACGACTGGTATCAAGCCACTCCTGAGCCTGTGCGATCTCCTGCTGTTGGAGAGCAAAGTCGTTGAGCTTGAACGCTGCGAACCCCCGCATCGCACGCAGTTCAATCACACGTCGCAGCTCACCAGAGAGTTCAAAATAACGAATGGCACGGGATGAGTATTCAAGCACGTCGGACCAGCGCTCGGTCCGCCAGGCGCACCATGTCTTGAGCCAGGCTTCACGCGCATCTTCAAATGGCAACGACGCGACCTGACGACAGTCCTCATTAGAATCGATGGATTGATCCACGGCGATGCGTCGCTGATGGACCTCCTGATCACGTTCTTGCTGGCGCTGTATGATGCGTTCAAAAGAGAGGGCTGGATCTTGAGGTGTAGAGTTCTGTATTGGAGTTGGCGTGGAGCATGAAGGCAGACACAATCCAAGGGCAAGGAGGAGCATCGCAGTAAAGCGTGACCATGTCCTGTATTGGAAAGTGTTGCGAGAGTTCACGAAACAACCTCGGGAGATATAAGAGCAAGGCGGCTGGCAGAACCAGTCGCCGCAGAGTAACACGAGGACTACCAAACGTCATGTTTTGACGTCTGGATTCAACGTGTTGCAAGAAAATCTCAAAGAAGAGGCAGGAAAATCAAAAAAAGTTTACCCAACCGCGAATCACACACGTAGAGAAGAATGTGAGAGGCGAGTTGTAGCAGATAGCATGAGGCAAAGAGAGCATTTCTAAAGGCTTTAATTGACTCGCACTGCTAGAATTTCTATGATTCGCCACTCAGCGCCGTTCAAGGCACACTGAACACATAGGTGTCGGAGGCGTTCACACACTCTCCTACATGAACTTGTAGAACACCCCAACACGGGGTATAACGTGTGCGGATAACACGATTTATCCGCACTTCCCTCAGAGTGTGAGACAACTAAATCAAGGTGTGAAGACAGGAGCTATCGTCGCCCAGAACAACCCCTTACGGTTATCGACACGCGACGTGGATCTGATTAGAACTCAAACATAATGAGCTATCATTCAGGTGGTTCAAAGACAGAGAAGAGTAAAGAATGAAGATGTTGTGGACACGAGAAAACTCCAAACTTGCTGGATTGGTCCTGCTGAGCGTAGCGACACTGGCAGCCTGTTCTGGAGACACGAATGATGGGTTTGACGAGAGCGCTTACTCAGAGGACAAAGCGATCCTCGTGGGTGATGTGGTTGATGTGGCCAGGGAAGCAAGCGAAAACTCAGGCGGCTCGGTGGAAACCAACGAAGCTGGCCAGCTCACGCTGAGTTCTCCCAGCATTAACTTCGACCAGACTGACGTCAACACTGGCTCCAGCGTCAAAGAGTTGACCATCATCAACACTGGACAGGGTAACCTGAGAATTGACAAGTTCACACTTGCCGAGGACCAGGCTGATAGCGATCGTGAGATCTCACCTATCGGCGAAGATACCCTCAACTACTTCAAGGCGTTGCAGGCTGGTAAAAAGATCTACATCGCACCTGATCAAAGCATCAGGCTCTCCTTTGAGTGGAAGCCCGTCAACACAACACCTGACGCAGCCACACTGACCATTGCAAACAACGACCCCCAGAAGGCCAACCAAGAAGTGAGCCTTCAAACTCCCATGCTCTCTCCTGAGCTCAGCGTGGAAGCCAAGGTCGTGTTCCCACGTGTGGCAGCAGGCGCTCGCGGCACCAAAATCACAACCTTGCTTAACTCGGGTGAATCTCCCTTGCAGCTCAAGGATGTCGTGCTCAGCCCAGCATCCACCACAGACTTCAAGTTGACCTTCCCCGATCCTGCAAACCTTGACGATGAGTCTCGCGACTCCTCCACATGGAAGAGCACACTCGCACCAGGCGAGGAAGTCCCCATGCGCGTCATCTTCACTCCCGAGTCCGATGCACCAAGCAACGCATCTGTCTTCGTGAGCAGCAACGACCCCAACAACGATCTCGTCGAGATCAAACTTGAGGGCAACGCAGGTACACCCTGCATCAAGCTTGGCGGCGTGGTCGCTGAAGAGGACCAGAGCTCTGGCTTGACCCACAAACTTGAGTTCGGCGAGTCTCAGATTGCACAGGCTACAGAAAAGTCCGTGACCATTGAAAACTGCTCACGTACACAGGAACTCAACGTCTCTGATATCGCCATCACTGATGATGGCGGCGGATACTTCGCCATCGTTGAAGACTCTCTTCCAGAAGGTCTTGACGGCGACGGCGCAATCATCCAGCCCTTGCAGTCCTCCACCTTCAAGGTCGCTTACACACCTGAAGCTGAGGAAATCAACGAAGGTCTCCTCATCCTCACCAACAACGATGAAGTGAACGCACAGCTTAGCGTGGGTCTCTCTGGTAAAGGCACCAACAACGTCTGCCCCATTGCCAACGCAGAAGCAACCATCGTCGGCGCCACTGGCCGTCCTTCTCAGAGCGTCAGCACCATTCCTCTGAAGACCATTCAGTTCCAGGCCACAAACAGCCGCGACCCTGATGGTTCCGTGCAGCGTTACGAGTGGAACATCATCAGCGCTCCTGTCGACTCTGGTAGCCGCTTGACACCTAGCAACCGCATCGAAGATCCCAAGCTGTTCATCGACGTCGCTGGTGAGTACGAAGTTGAACTCGTCGTCTACGATGCCCTCGGCCTCGCAAGCTGCGAATCATCCACCGTGACCATCCTCGCCGAGCCCGACGAAGATATCCACGTCCAGCTCTCCTGGGATACTCCTGCAGACGGCGACCAGCTCGACTCCACAGGTACTGACCTTGACTTGCACTACATGCAGATCTCTCCCACAAGCAGGTGGAACGATCCTACATACGATGTGTTCTGGCAGAACGTCGAAGGTGAGTGGGGAACAAGTGGCGCAGATGACAACCCCTCCCTCGATATCGATGACACCGACGGTAAAGGTCCTGAGAACATCAACCACGATAACCCCACAGCAAACCAGAGCTACGCTGTAGGCGTCTACTACTACGATGACAATGGCTTCGAAGCCAGCTACGCTACCGTGCGTATCTACATCGAAGGTCAGCTCAAGTTCGAGCAACGCGACAAGTACATGGAGAAAGAAGACGTCTTCTGGAGCGTCGCTACCATCACATGGCCAAGCCGCCAGATCTTCATCAGCGATAAGATCACTCTCGGCTTCCCTCAGTAAGGCATCGACAGGGAACCTCTTGAACACCACTTGAGAGGTTTCCACATAGAACCTACTATCTCTGGCGAGCAATGCTTGATAAGCATTGCTCGCCATTTTTTTATCACACGCTACACAAACCTCTACCCTCAGGAGAGACCCCATGAGCAAGACCCCTTATGACAAGGAAGTAAAGATCCGCCTTAGAATCGGCATGGAGCAAGCCCACTACGCAGGAAACCTCGTGGACGGCGCACATATGCTCAAACTCTTTGGCGATGTCGCCACAGAGCTCCTCATCCACCAGGATGGCGATGAAGGACTCTTTCGCGCCTATGACAGCGTGGAGTTCCTCGCCCCTGTTCGCGCTGGCGATTACATTGAGGCCACAGGCAAGATCACACACCTTGGCAACACCAGCAGAAAGATGTCCTTCGAGGCCCGCAAGGTCATTGAACTGACCGACAACCCCGACCAACCTGGAGAGGCTCGCGTGCTTGAAGAGCCTGTGGTGGTCTGCCGCGCCACGGGCACATGTGTTGTGCCTCTTGATTGCCAGAAGAAGTGAACCCTCACCCCCAACAAGGATTAGTCATGAGTAACCCATTGATGATCACAGCTGCGCTTGTGGGCGCAGAAGTCATGCGAGAACAGACCCCCTACGTGCCATACACGCCCGAGGAGATCGCCGAAGAGGCACGAAGGTGTCGGGAGGCGGGGGCGATCATGGCGCACGTCCACGGGCGTCGTGAGGACGGCACACCCACACAGGACAGAGCCACGTTTCAACAGATCCTGGAAAAGATCCGCGAGCGCTCCGATATTCTCGTCCAGTTCTCCACGGGTGGGGCCGTGGGCATGGATGTGGAAGAACGCATTGAAGCACTCGATCTCAAGCCCGATATGGCCACGCTGACCACAGGCACCGTCAACTTTGGCGATGATGTCTTCTGGAATGATATGGCCACCATTCGCACCATCGCACAAAGGCTTCAAACCCACGCCATTCGACCCGAGGTTGAAATCTTTGATACGGGTATGGTCGACACCGCGCTCCGACTGCGAAAGGAAGGACTACTCGATCCCGATGCGTTGCACTTTGACTTTGTTCTTGGCGTACCAGGTGCCATGGGCGCACGCATAGAAAACCTTGAGTTCCTCGTCAGCATGCTCCCAGAAGGATGCACATGGAGCGTCGCTGGCGTGAGTCGTCACGAGCTCCCCATGGCTTATGCAGCGATCGATATGGGAGGTCATGTCAGAGTCGGCCTGGAGGACAATATTTATGTGTCCAAGGGAGTGCTTGCAAAGAGCAATGCGGAGCTTGTGGAGAAGGTTGTAGAGTATGCTCAAAAAGTAGGTCGACCACTGGCGACCATCGAGCAAGCAAAAACACTCCTAAACGTCTGAATAACAACAACAAAAGCAATGAAATCATTCTATCTCACGACCAGCGCCGACAACAGGTCCAAGAAAGGACTCAAAAAGCGCTTATATATCCTGTAGAAAAATGATTACATCCCCGCATTTTTCAATGCTGAAGACTTGACAGTCATCTACACTGTACCTACACTCCGCCTTGATTCATGCGGGTCTTTGAGCATCAACGAGAACACGAACGTGTTGCGAATTTAACTTTGCAATGCGGCGTAAACATAAAATTGAGTTCAATGTAATTCGCAGGCTTAACTACAAACACTTTTTACCCTACAAAAAGAGGTCAAGTCATGACAAAAGGCGATCTGATCAACAAAGTGAACGAAACTGCTGAAGCTCAGGGCATCGCGCTCACCAAAAAAGACACTGGAACACTCATCGACATCGTGTTCGCTGAAGTTTCCGAAGCTGTCAAAGCTGAAGAGCGCTTCTCCTACCCTAACTTCGGTACATTCACCGTCAAGCACCGCAAAGCTCGCGAAGGCCGTAACCCTCGCACAAAAGAGCCCATCAAGATTGCTGCTTCCAAGACAGTGAACTTCAAGCCTTCTCCTACATTCAAGGACAGCCTCTAAGAGCTGCCCTGACACGACGCTGAATCACTAAACATAAATTCAGTATCCTGTCAGAATGAGAAGCCAAGAAAGCCTGAGCATGTCACATGCTCAGGCTTTCTTCTTTTCTTGTCCCCCCTCATCACAACTATCCTCGCTTCAATAACTTCCTGCGTACCTTCGCCATCACAACCTCGCTCTCCCTTGGCCTCACCACCAAAAAATACGCCAGCATCACAGCCACAAAACATACGCCTTGCGTGGATAATACAACCAACGCCTCCCACATCCTCTCAAAGTGATCAAGCCCCACCACACGCTCCATCAAAACCCCCACACCATACGCAGCGCCAAATGCAAGCACTGCCCCAGCACCACCCCTGAAAATTGCGCCTCCCAACGGACCAAGCGGCAACATACCCCCTCTCCATTTGTACACACCAATGATCGCCATCACATTCATTGTGATCGACACACTCGTCGCCAAGGCCAACCCATACACCCCCAGCGAAGCATTCAAGCTCCAGTACACGGGCAAACTCACGCCCAACACCAGCGTCCCCACGATCATCGGCGTCAACGTATCCTGGCGCGCATAAAAGGCTCTCACCGCGATCGTTTGCGCAACCCATGACCCCATCCCCAAACAGAACAACCAGAGCAAGCCCGTTGTGATCCTCGCATCCTCCACGCTAAACGCGCCATGGAAGTACAATACATACACCAACGGCTCCCCCACGACCGCCAGACCCGCCGCCGCAAACAAGGCCAGAAAGACCACGCGCGACAGACTCCCTGACAGCATCTCTCCCATCTCCTCTTCCTTGCCCTGCGCATGCAACTTGGCAAGAAATGGCAACGCAGCCTGTCCCGCAGCCTGACCAATGATCGCAAACAAAAACACCATCAACTTACGAGAGTGGTTCAACAGCGTCACACTCCCCTCGGCCTGTGAAGAACCAAAATAAGCATGCAGCCAGCTGTCCACCGTGATCAATGTCGCCCCCAACATCAACGGCAACGTCAACGCAATAAACTTCTTGAACCCCTCGCTCCTCACCTCCACATTGGGCTTAAAACGTATATCGCGTCGCGCCACCCAACATGGGATCATCAACGGTCCCAACACAGCACCTACAAGCGCGCCAATCGAAAACCCCTGAATACCAAACCATCCCCCCAACAACCAACCACCAAGAATGATCGCCACATTGTACACCAACGGACTGATCGCTGCCGGCCAGAACGTCTCCCTCGAGAACAACGTCGCCTGCACCAAACCCCCAATGTAAAACGCAACCTGTGCGGGCAACACAATGCGTGTCATCGACACCGTCAACTCAACCTGCTTTGCAGACTCAAAGCCAGGGAAAATCACAGGAATAATCTCGGGCGCAAAGATCATCATCACCGCTGTCGCGACCAGTAACAACGCGCCTAACACGGTCGCAACTGTCGAAAACAAACGCCACCCTTGTTCTTCCTCCCCGCGCGCCAAATACGCAGAAAACAAGGGAATAAACGTAATCGACAGCGTGCCCCCCGCAAGAAAGTAGTTCATCATATCGGGCAACTTGAACGCCGCATAATACGCGTCACTCTCAATGCCTGCCGCGTACCAAGACGTCACCAAGACATCCCTCAAAAACCCCAGAATCCCGCTCAGAAAGGTGCTCGCTGATAACATCAACGCGGCCACACCCATCCTGCGACCCATGCTCCTCTGCTGGTCCTTCTTCTCCGACTGCGCCACATCACCTGATGGCTCTTGCTGCTTCATGCTCCTGTATCCTCATCCTTGAGTCACACTGACAAGAAATAGAAATACCGTGAGCTGCCCTTTTGTGAAGAAAATAGCAACCCACGGTTTTCACTCATTTGCGGTCAATGGAACCTAACCCTGCGACCTCACACTTTGAATCGGAGCAAGGAACACATCCACCATCTCGCTGACAATCCTGTGCATCGCAGGCACACCTTTGAGCGCATCCTGCTCAAGAGCAAGCGCCGTGCGGCGATCAATCTCATCAAATGCCGCCTTCAACGCACCACACTCCTTGAACAAGGTCATCGCACGATCGATGTCTTCGCGACTCACATCCTCACGCTCACGCCTGAGCAACGCTCTCAACCAGCCAGAATCCTCATCACTGGCAAGATCCAGCGCGCTGATGACCAACATTGAGATCTTGCCCTCAGCCACATCCGAACCAGGTGCTTCCCTCCCCTTGTCACCATAGAGGTCAAGGATGTCGTCCTGAATCTGGAAGATCACGCCCAGGTGCCTTGATGCCTCCTGAAGCGCATCAAGCACATCATCCGAGGCTCCACACAGCTCGGCAGCTCCCACCACGGGGAGCGCGAACAAACCACTGGTCTTACCCTCGACCATCGCAAAATAATCGCTCGCGCCAGGCTCCTCGATCTGCTGCAACGCAAACTCACGCTCCTGACCATCGACCACGCGCAAGGTCTCCGAAGCCACCCTCCTGATCGCCTTCTGACGCTGCTCTGCTGACACGGACAAACCATCCAACAACAGGATCGTCACATACAACATCGCATCACCCAGGTTGATCGCCTGTGGCTTTCCATATTTCACCCATACCGTGGGCTCGCCGCGACGCACCACGTCACCATCCTGCAAGTCATCATGCACCAGCGTCGCGTTATGCAACATCTCACAGGCCGCCCCAAACGCCACCATCTCTTCACAGCTCTTGCCAAACGCTCGCCCGACGGCCAACGGCAACAGCGCCCTCAGGCGCTTGCCTCCCGTGGAGAGGTGATAGCGCGTCATCTCCAGAAGTGATGTATCTGCGCCAACTTGCGAGCTCAACACATCTTCCATCTGCGCAAGAATTGCTCCCATATATTCATGATTTAGCTCTTGCAGTTCATCCATTAACGACGACATCTCAGGCTCCTTACCTTTATACACTCTATCTTTGCGACGACTTATATACGCTTAACATATTGCAAAGTATAACGTTTTAACACCACGACCTGAAGCATCCTTGGCCACAGGTGGCTGGCATCATACCAGACCCTCGAGCAGTTGAGATGCAGCTTTGTTAAAAAAAGTTGCGCAAGAGATTATTCTATCCGCACGGTTGACTTGATTCCTAAGCCCAGTCGTGCAAGATTGTCCGCCACCAAGAACGGGCATCACACGCGTGATCTATACAGGTGTTAGTCATGGACCAACCTCCACTTACCACCTCTTTCCACCACGCTTGAGATTTCAGTTCTCAGCTTAAAAAAGATGATCAGCCAGGCTTCAGGTAAATGAGTCCCTCATACTGCTCTTGATTCACAGAGCCAAAACCTCAAAGCTTCGCTTACTGCATTACATAAGTTTCGTTAACCCAGACCAGGTGAGTTACACATGAGCCACGACTCGATTGAAGACATCATTGAAAAATTTGAAGCCCTTATGGAGGACGATGAGCTTGGAGAGGCTCGACAACTCATCGATGAAGCCATCGCTGCTCAACCCGACGCCGTGATGCTCCTTGCCTCCAAAGCTGAACTCGAAATCGAAGAAGAAAACTTCCTCGAAGGTGTGAAGATCCTCGATGAAGTCCTCTCCAAGGCACTCCCTCAGTCCGTTCAGAAAAACCTCGAATCCGACGAGGATGAAGCCGCTGAGGAATCCGAGGAAGAAGAAGCCACTGAAGATGCTGAAGTCGCTGAAGAGTCCGAGGAAGCTGCTGAAGCATCCGAAGAAGCTCCCGCCGACGAGAAAGAGGTCTCCGAAGAACCCCAGGTCGAACTTGATGACGAGGTCCTTAGCCACCTCCTCAACCTGCGCGGTTACGCCACCTACTACCTCGCTCATCTTGATGAGTCACGCCGCACCTTCAACCAGGCGCTTCGTTACGACACCGAAAACTGGAGCGCACTTGTAGGCCGCGCCACCACACATGATCGCATGGGTTTCATGGTCGCCTCATTGCTCGACCTTGAGCACGCCATCGAAATTGACGACCAGGAAGCTGAGCCCTTCGCACTTCGCGGAAAGATCTTCCTCAAGCGCGGTGAGATGGAACAGGCTAGCCGTGACTTCGCTTACGCACTCGAGTCCGATCCTTCCGATGAAGAGAGCCGCCTTCACCTCGCGCGCTTGCTCGCTCGCGGTGGCGCTACCGCCGACGCCATGGAGCTGCTTGGACCACTGATGGAGTTCGGTGACAACGACGATATCGTCGCCACTGGCGCGCTCCTTCGTAGCCAGCTCTCCATGACCCTTGGTAGCACCGATGCTGCTGCTCGTGACTCTCAGATCACCATCGAACGCTGGCCAGAGCAACCCTGGGGCTACCTCCAGTTGGCTGCCTGCCAACTTGCAAGTATGCAGGGTGAAGAGACTCTCAAGACCTTGAAAACCGCCGAAAAATTCGCAAGTAATATCAAGGACATCCCAGACATCACCGCGCTGCGTGCCTCCGCCTACGAGCAACTCGGACGTGAGGATCAAGCCCGTCGTGAACGCGCCAAGGTCGAGGGCACTGCCCGCCTTCCTGCTGTCGTGTATGGCTCCATCCTCAACCCTGCTCAGAACGTGCCGATCAACCCCGACAAGCCCATCGATATCCGCACCATCCTCGCGGACCTCTTTGGACACCCCGATCGCGCACCTCAAGGTTACGAAGACGCCCTCCGTGAAGTCGTCGACCGTATCCCCAGCATCATTGAAGAAAACCCCAACGTCGAGAAGATCCAGATCGAGCTCCCACAGG
>CATLTV010000093.1 GCA_950059285.1 uncultured Pseudomonadota bacterium
CCGCCCTGACCTCTTGTCTTCATGCAAGGAGCAGCCTAGCCAAAGCATCCATCAAGGTTGCCCCATGCCTCTTCCATGCATTCAAGAAGGAGCGTGCGCACTTCCTGTTCATCAGGAGAGTGCCTCAGCGTGCTTTGAAGGTAGAGCGCTTCAAGGTCGTGTTCTTTTTGAGCAAAGTAGTCCTCGACCTCCTGTTGTGTCCATTCACCGTTGCGAATGGCGATGAGCTTGTCTCTGGAGTGCTCCAGATCGAGGTCATGTGTGGAGAGGATTTGTTCGGCTTCATCCATCAAGCGCACGGCGTGGTAGGCGAACTTGACGTCATAACCGTAGGTTTCGATGAGTTTGACGCGCTTTCCTTCGGGGTTTTTGTTCTTCATCTTGTGGATTTGTGAATACGCAAACCCCTTGAACTTGTGCCATGCACCCTTGTGTAAGAAGAGTTGTCGTTTGTCGCGCACAAGCTGTGCGACAGGTGTGCAGGTTTGTACGCATCGTTCGGGTGTGAAGATGGACTCAATCATGTTGGGGTTGTTCTCCATGCAGAGCATGAAGAAGCGCACGATGGAGTAGATTGTGAGATCCCAGATGACATCGTTTTTCTCGTCTTTGATGCCATGTTGTTGGTACTGCTCAAAGCGTTGTTTCTGTCGCCCGAACCCAGGAATATGGCCTTCAAGATGAGGGAAGACCATCGCTTTGGGAGGGATGCAGAACCCATAGATATCGATATCAGAGCTTTTCTGCGAGACACCATAAGCGACGCTCCCGACCTCAGTTTCATAGTGCACATAGGGCGCAACAAACTTGGGAGGTTTGATGAGCTTGTCTTGTGTAAGTTGTTCTACTACAGTTGTTTTAGACATGGTTCTTCCTGTGTTTTGGGCGTGCGTATACCTTGACGTATCACACTGCATGATGTGCCAAAAGAGGTGGGAGAGCTTTGTGTGCAGCAACATGAGAATGTCAGGTTTCATTCCGAAACTTTTGAGTTTAATCCTGCATCTTAGATGTGCGAGACGTAACTCACAAGGACTCGATGTATTTGGGAGCATAACAAATGGCGAGAGCAAATCAGAGGCTTATTGACGCAATTGACAGGACGATTGAGCGCATTCAGGAGGGCGCAGAGTATCAGTGGGGGCACATGGGGATGTGCAACTGTGGTCATCTGGTACAGGCGCTGACCAAAAAGAGTCGCAAGGAAATTCATGCCGCTGCGCTGTTGCGCGCAGGTGACTGGGGGCAGCAGTCGATTGATTATTGCCCCACAAGTGGCTTGCCTCTGGACTCAATTATCTCGGAGATGCTTGAGGCTGGCCTGTCGCTGGATGACATTCATTACCTTGAGCGCCTGAATGATCCGAAGGTTTTGGCGAGGCTTCCGTTGGAGGATCGATGGATGAAACGCAACAATCGCGAGCATCTTGTGCGATATTTGACGACCTGGAACGCACTCCTGAAAGAGGAGTTTGCACGTAAGCAAGAGCAGTTTATTGATACAATTATTTCCAAGGATATTCAGCCAGATAAGCTCTCTGAAGATGGCTCGCTCTCTTCAGATACGACGGCGAAGAAGAAGACCTTTGAACCTGCGTAAGTCGCAACCGATGCAATGAAAAAGAGAGGGGGCGGCCTGCTGCGCCAGCAGCAGGCCGCCCCCTCTCTTTTTCATTGCATGACGATCTATCAAGGTAAATAAATGCTCTTGGCAACCGTTCGATCTGTGTTCATGATAAAATGGTTAGTATTCATGGTGAGTTAGTGACAATGCTAGCTGACGTTACACAGTGTGTTGAGCAAGAAGATGAAAGAGAAAGAAAACGTGCAGGGTTGGAGTGATGAGCAAGTAGAGAGTTATCTTGAGCGCTTGCGTCAGACCAAAATTCCCAAGACGATCCCGAAAATTATACGTGATGCCAATAAGTTGCCTGATCTTGAGCTTTGCCATGGAGGCGTCGCCGATAAGCAGGTGCTGGATGGTTTATACCGACAGTTTTCGGTGCAGAAAGGGCGCATCACAGGGACGCCCAAACGAGAGGAGCTGCTCGCGGTGTTCACCGCCGAGAGCGCGAGTAAATTTGCGTTGGCGTTGATGGAGCTGTGGCAAAACACCTCGTACAATGGGCGTTATGATTGGATCGGTGTGATGAGCGCGGCGTGTGGTGATGATTACACCGTGCTTTTGTTTGAGTCTCTGATCAAGCAATGGCAACACCAGGGCGATACGTCACGTAAGAGGGCGATCTCTGCCTTGCCACTGCTTGCATATATGAACTCACCTACTGCATTGATGGCGCTTGTAGGCATGACACATGTACAAGATGTGCCAAGCGTGTACGAAGCTGCTGTGCAGTCTCTCTCTCGTGTGGCGCGTCAAAAGAAGATGGGATGGCACGAGCTATCTGATCGTGTGATTCCTGATTGTGGGCTTGATCAACGCGGCACCAGAATCTTTGATGTGGGCAAGTCACAGTCACTCATGCTGATTCTGGACAAGGATTTTGAGCCTCGTGTGCGTGATGTCAAGACTGGTGAAGTATACCAAGATCTTGCCGATTACAGAGGCGGTGATGCCGAACAACTCCAGCGCTCGATCCATGATTGGAACCTCATGAGGTTCAAGCTCGAGGAGGTCATTCATATCCAAACTCGCCGTATGGAAGAAGCAATGATCACAGGGAGGCGATGGAAAGTGACTGACTTTAAAGAGGTTATTCTTGAGCATCCGTTGATGATTAACTTCGCAAAACGTCTTGTGTGGGGCGTGTTTGATGAGAGCCAGCACCTTGTAAATACATTCAGGGTGTCTGATGAGGGTGAGCTTCTTGATCTTGAGGATGAGCCCGTAGACATTGACGCAACATCGAGGGTGGTGGGAATTGCACACCCCGTCACCATGGGGAGCGCGCTTGCTCAGAGATGGGCCGATTCACTCGGAGATTATGAGATCTTTACTCCCTTTGATCAGGTTGGGCGTAGCATCTACACGCTCTCCGAGCAGATGCTTGATGAGAAGTTTGAGGTCCCCACCACGCAGATGTTTTCATCCAAGGTCTTGCGCAAGGTCATGAAGCGAGAGGGTTGGCGACGTGATGCTTCTGGTGGGCGCATCCGCAACTTCTTCTTCAAGAATTTCGAGCCTTACAACACCACAGCATACATCACATTATCGCCAGGTTTGACCGCTGGTGGTGAGCGATGGGATGAGGATCAATCCGTGACCGCGCTCAGGTTTGAGAAGGAGAATGAGAAGCGTAACACCAAGTTGGTGCTCTCCAAAGTCCACCCCGAATGTTACAGCGAGGCGCGTCGATTTATCGAGTTGCTTGAGCTTGAAGAGAGCGTGGAATGATGCGCTTGATCTTATGTATGTTATTGTGTTGTATGGTGATTTTGCCTTCATGTTCGCGGTCCGAGTCGGCATCTTCAATACAACCGTCGCAAGATGCCATGGGCACAGGACTCACGGTTGTGTCCTGGAACATGAACTGGCTCAACCAGTCAGACAGCGCGGGTTTAAACCCGCGCACGTCAGAGGACTATGAGGCATTGTCCCGTTATGCATCACAGCTTGATGCTGACATCATCGTGGTCCAGGAGGTTGATGGTCAGGAGGCTGTCCAGCGGGTGTTTGATCCGCACAAGTATGCGTATCACATGTCATCGCGAGGTGATGTGCAGCGCGTCGGGATCATCTACAAGAAAGAGCTTGATGTGGTCAGGTATCCTGATCTTGTCTTGCTGGCGAGGGTGAGCAGCGAGCGGTTGAGGTATGGCGTTGATCTTGGTGTCAAGGATGCGTCTGGACGAGAGCTGCGCATTCTTGGGGTTCACCTGAAGTCAGGATGTTTTAGCTCTCCGCTTGATGGTCCTTACAAGGAATACGAGCGCCCCGATGCATGTCAGAAGCTCAAGAAGCAGGTGCCTGTGTTGACGCGTTGGATGGAGAGCCGTCAGCAGGAGCGCACGCCATTTATGTTAATCGGCGACATGAATCGCAGACTTAATCCCGAGGATGAGGTGTGGCAGTCATGGAAGAATGCCGTGGGGCAGGCGGGTCTGTATGCGCCTACATTGACGGAGCATTCACGTTGTTGGGGTGGAAAGTATCCACAGTTTATCGACCATATGATTCTTGATCGCCGCGCCTTGAACTGGATGAGAGGGCGGCGTTTTTTCCAGCTCATGTACTCTCCCGAGGATGAGCAGCGGCATGGATACAAGCTGTCAGATCACTGCCCTGTGGGGCTGCATTGATAGGTGTGTGCAAAAGATTACATTGTGTAAGTTATTGTTTTGGCTTTGTTTTATTGTTGGTCTGATTGTTGCTTTATATGTTTGCCTCCAGGCGTCGTGCGAATGATGACGCTATTTATTTATTAGGTTAAGAGGCAATACGTGAGAAAATACCAGATGAAATTATGTGAGGCACTCTTTGGAGTGGCTCTCTTGGGCGCATCGGCCGCACCTGCATTGGCAGGTGAGTTTGATGCGCAAGGCAGGCTAGATACGACGGGGTCAGCGCTCTCTATCAGCTTCGACGAGGGGCTTGATACTCAATCCAAGGGTGGGTTAGTTGCCATCTCTGGCAATGATATCCCGGACTCCTTTTTTGAGGCTCATGAGAGTGGTCTTGAAGGGGCAGGGGCAATGAACATTGTGCCTGGTCAACGAGGTGTGTTGTTGACCCCTGGACCTGAATGGGATCAGTTCAAGGGACGCCGCGTTGAGGTCACATTGTGGTACAAGCCACGTGGCACAGACATTCGCGCTTCAATGAGTTGGTACAGTGGCGATGGTAATAACTGGCTTCAGCAGGACTTTGATGAGCCTGCAATGCCTGTGGGCAAGATCGTGTTTCATCCCACAGGGCGAGCGACCTCGGATGGTTGGGTCGAGCTGACCTCTGGTGAATTTGATTATGAGATGTCAGGTGTTGCTCCCGAGTGGATCGTGCTGCGCGAGGCGCAAAGTTTGATGCAAGCACAAAGCCAGGGTGGAAGCATTGATAGGTATGTAAGTGTGCTCGTGGATGCGCTCGAGGTGCACGACCGTGGCGAGGCGCTCGTTCCTGACGTTGCGTGTAGTGGTGCGACTGAAGCATCAGTATGTGGAGAGTTTGGGTCATGTCTTGTGGGACGCTGTGTGGATTCAACAGCGATGCTTGGACATGTGCCCGCAGGCAAGTTGGGCGATGACTACATCGCGCGTCGTCTGTTTGAGCTTGAGGCGTTTGCTGGTCCACGCGCTGGTCGTGAGAAACTTGCCGAGGTGAGTATGTTGTGGGAGAGCGCAAATCGCGACAGCCCACGCGCATACTGGAGGCAGGTGAGCCAGGCACACGAGCTCCTTGTAGATGGCCACGGTTCCCCGCCACGAGATCCTGCCGTGCAGTTCTACCACCCATCAGGTGTGTGTCTTGGGCCTGGTCTTGCGGACCTCTCTCCATCAACAGAGATTCACGACACCATGTTGCCGATGGTCTTCTCGGCAGACAGCAGCTTTGATGCTGGTGCGATGTTGCAAAAAGGCGACGTGCTTGTATCTGTCGATGGCTTGCCCACATGGGATTGGGTTGGCGCTCACCCCGAGTTCTTCTACTACAATGGTGACAGCAGGGGACGTCAGTCAATTGCCACGCTGTATCTTGTGAACGCTGCAAAAACACTGGGTAGTACGCTTACATTTGAGCGTTGTGCACGACAGGATGGTGTGGCTTGTGAAGCGAGTGAAGTTGAGTACATCGACGTTGATTTTGCACAGCTTGTTGGTAGCCAGCTCTGGTTGGACTCGCCTCCTTCAGACATTTTCAGCTACACCAACCAGTGTGATATGCGTTTTGAGCGTGGCGTGAGCGCTCCTCTCAACGCAGCATCGTATTACTTCACAGGTTGGAACGACGTTGAAGGTGTGAGGCACCTGATGATTAACGGCGTGCCTACGAACCGTGGTGATAATCAGGGTGCTCGTTGGCACAATGGCGTGAACAGTGCGCTTGCCAGCGGACCTGAGAAGTTGGTGCTTGATCAACGTACAGGTTACGGCGGTCACTTTGAAGGTGTTGCACGTATCATTGGTCACTTGTATGACCCGATGAATGCTGCGAGTGCAGCGCTGTTCCCATGGATTGGACAGGAGTGGGACGAGGAAACCTGGGAGTTGTTCCGTTCGTGTTGGAGTCAGGGACAGGGATCGTGTGGAAGTTATCTTCAGGTCCGCATCAACAGCTCCAACAGTGCGGGGAACTCAAGCTCCAGCAAGGTTGCTGTGCTCAATGGTTTTGACGTGTCAGGCAATGATTACTTGAGTCGTTTCCTTGCGTACCGTCAGGCACCCACAAAAATCTTCGGTTATGGGCCTGCAATTGGCGCTTATGGTGCGAGTTGTTCCTTTGCCTCCTATCTCTGGGAGTCTCAGGCGATGAGATATCAGTGTCATGACACACGATTCTCGGCCTCCGAGGATGGCACGTTTGAGGGCTATGAATCAGGCACAGGTGTGATGGCCGACGAGGTTGTTTACCAGCTTCAAAGCGACGCCAATCTTGGCGAAGATACAATGATCAAGGCTGCACATCAGTGGCTCGGTACTTTTGATGATGAGGTGATGCAATGAGAAATAAAACCACTGCTTTTTTACTTGTGGGGGTGATTTCCTTGCAGGTTGCGTGTCGTCCTGACGAGACAGAACCCAGAACAGATCTTGAGATCGAGGTTGAGGACATGACTCAACCCACCACATCCGATATGACTACACCGTCCACCATGCCCGATATGGCTGACATGGCTGACATGCAGACCACGCCTGTTGACGACGATATGTCTTCAGATATGGATGCCGTAGATATGCCAGATGACGACATGGGCGAGCCCGTGGACATGGAGACAACACCACCGATCCGAGAGGTTGTGGACTACTCCATGATGGGCAACATGAAGATCAGGAACTACGTCAAGGATCCTCTCTTCGCGACGCTCAACCAGGACTATATGTGGTATGTGACAAACCGTAACATGACACAGCTTATCTCCGAGGTGTACAGGCATGTGCCTGCCTCAACGCCAGAGAATGCTCCTGCACTCAAGGTCGCCAAGGACTCATTTCTGGGTGTTTCTGTGATTGGTGAGGTGCTCTTCCATAAAGACGTCCCCATGACCGTGAGCGTCTGGATCGGCAGGGAAGGATTTGTGCTTGGCGATACATCACCCCCACCAGAAGTGCGCGCCATTGGTGTGAACCTTCAGGATCTTGAGGACCTGTATGGTTTGCCTCTTCAGGCTGACTCATCCTCGACCGTGGTGGAGAATGGTTATTCATGGACCAAGTATGAAGTCAACGTGCAGGACTTTGCGGGTTATGGCTACCTGTGGATCAGCGATCGCTCTGAACGAGACTTGTATATTCATGCGCCACAGGTGACTGAATATCAGGCATTGCCCACAGGTCTTGTGATGCCGATGGCAAGCTCCACGCCACTGAGCAAGACTGACTCGGCGAACATCGCACGTATGATCAAGACCGTGTCAGACAAGCGTGCTGTGCCACCTCAGGCAAGCAGCGAAGGTCCAACGCCACATCCGTTTTAGTACAGAAGAGCCAAAGAAAAAGAAGAGGGGCGAACTGCTTGCTAGCAAGCAGTTCGCCCCTCTTCTTTTTCTTTGGCTCTTGTAGGATTAGCCCTGAACCTGACCAGGCATGACAGAAGCGCCACCGACGAGTTGACCACCTTCAATGGTGAACTCAAAGACTTCGGAGTCGCCGCCAGCTTTGGCAGGAAGCTCACCAGAGAATGTCAGGGTGTCTTCGCCCATCTTGACTTCGATGTCGAGGTTTGAACCAGAGACGCCATCAAAGTTGCGTACCCAGACCTTGTAGGTGCCATCAGCGGCGTCCTCGTCGAAGTAGAAGCTCTCGACGTGAGGTGCTGAATCGGAGCACTCTCTGTAGCAGGTTGAGAAGTCGTGGTGTCCGCCTTCAGCGTGTGGTTTTGCGTAGCTAAGCTGTGTGCCTGCTGGAGTTTCCACGTAAATGTCGCCATCGGTGCCTTCATACCATGCGGAGCTGACGCGGAAGTCGCCCTTGGTGACGCAGGTGTTCTTGAAGCAATCTGCTGTGGAGACACACTCTTCGCTGCCGCCGCACTTGTCACCAGCGAGCTTGTCACCAGCGTGTGTGGGTGGCATGTAGCCAGGATCACAGATGCCAGGGAGGTCAAGCTGCTCGTTGTAGTTAATCAACTCACGATCGTAGAGGGTGCGTGTGATCGCATCGTCCATGATGTTTTGTTGACCGATGAGTGGGATGTCGATGGACTCAAGCTGACCTGCGAAGCTACCTGTTGCGTGGAGGTAGAGACGTGTGGGGCAAGCGCCTGTGTCAGCGTTGATCTCCTGAGAGAATTCGGCGGTGACATCAGCAGGCTTCAATGTAGCGTAGCCGTTTGCCTTCTCACCGATGGTCAGCGAGAGCGTGGTGGTGATGGATGCATCTACACGTGCGTTCTTCTCGCCGCGGAACACTGGGCCCCACTGCTGAGGTACAAGGTCGGTGCGTTTGACAAAGCGCCACTCGCCGTCTTTCTTCTCCACACCTGCCGAGGCACCTGCGATGAGCTGGTAGCCCACATCCGCCTGAATCTCGCCGTCAGCACTTGCGTTCACGGTCATCTCGGAGTTCACATCAAAGGTGAAGCGAAGTGGGAAGATGCCAGGAAGCAAGGTGTGTGAAATGGGCTCGGCCACGGTCAGTGGTGAGCTTGCTGATGGACCAATCAATGTGATTGTATCGTTATAGGAGAATGTGTCATCGCTCTCCATGCGCACGCGGATGTTACCAACGACCTTACCGTTTGATGCAACGCGAGCACCATCAATGTCGATGCTTGGTGGGAAGAGCTCGGTCTTGACGCTTGCGTACACTTCAGCACCGATTTCAGCGGTGACATTGGCGAGCAACACCTTGAAGTGAGGATCGGTGATCTTCTGGTTGATGCGATCTGCGAAGTTCTCATTGTAGCTGTAGAGCGTACCGTTCCAGCCAAGCTCCTTGTCAAAGCCAAGGCCCTGAGAGTTTGTGATAAGACCCTGAGAGTTTGTCTGTTGTACGGGCTGCTGGAATGATGCGGGAGCTTCAAGGCCATCTTCAGCCAGCTTCGCCATGTAGATTTCGCCGTTTGCGATGGCGTCTTCAAGCTTCGCGGGGCGAGTTTGAAGGACGATCTGAGCACCCTGAGGGGTGACCTGCTCGACGACACGGAAGATGCCATCACCTTGATCGGAGACGAGCACATCGCCAACCTTGTAGTCCATCTGTGCGTTGGCAGCAGCGCTCAAGGTGAGCTGTGTGTTGGTCTTTGTGAGGCCAACTGTGTGGGTCGCATCAAGCACGCGGACGTTGTCATATAACTCAAGGTTACGTGTGTAATCTGTATCTGGGACAAGGTGTGTACTGCGTGTGATCTCTCCCTGACTATCCGTGGAAGGATCAGTGCTCTCGCCAGGTGTTCCACCTGTATATTCTGGTTCAACACAGTTTGTAAGGAACAGAGCTGCTCCTGCGAGAAGGAGCCAGGGTGTATGTTTGAGTGTCTTCATTGTGAGAGATCTCCTGAGTGTGTAGAGGCGAAATGTTGGGCATGCCCATTAACCTTGCAGTTAAAATTAGCACACATTGTGCCACCTCACCATATAAAGCGCCGTGAGTCAGAAATACGCATAAAAGGGCTGGATAAGTGTGACATGTTGTCGCGCTTATGTGGTTTCTGTGCCTCAATAGGTGGCGTCTGTGAGTCCCAGATCAAGAGCGGACGTCAAAGGGGCGGCCAAAAATCGAAGATTTTTGGCCGCCCCTTTGACGTCCGCTCTTGATCATGTGCAGGCGATCTTATCGCCTGCACGACGTGAAGCTCGTTTTTAGAACTGAAGTGCAGCGGTGAGCATGAACTGCCAGGTGTTGTAGGCCTGAACCCTGAAGCGCTCTCCTGAGGAGTCATAGGAGGGGTTGTAGACAGGGTTACGCTCGATTGCGGCATCTGCGCCTTCGAGATCGACGGTATCATCGGCGTCGACTTCGCTGGCGTTTGCTGCGTCGCGCCCTGTGCGCGCGTTGGAGATGAAGTGTTCCTGGCGGTGTTCAAGTGCAACCTGTCCCTTGAGTTGGAAGTAGGGGGAGGGTTGCAAGTAGAAGCCAAAGTCACCACGGAAGGTGCCATAACCCTCCACGGTCATGATGCCGTCACTGTAGAACTGATCGCTGTTGCCATCCTCGACAGCTTGCGCGAGGTCGTAGACTGGACGAGGGCCGTCGGAGTTGGAGGGCTGACGTACGACCCAGGAACAGGCGACATCTTCCACGTTGGTGATGTTTCCGCTGGAGTCAAACTGAGGGAGAACCTCGGCGATGGTCTTGCCATTACAACCCGAGTTCACAAAGTGGTCGAACATGGGTGTGTAATCACGGCCTTCACTCACGTAACCAAAGGTGAAGCGAAGGTCCAGACCATAGCGCTGACCTTTTTCGAGGTTTTCATAAGGGATGAACTCTGTACCGACGGAGAATTGACCTGACATGGGAGGATTGGTGAAGACCTGTCCTCGGTTGTTGACGTCGATCTCCTGGATGGGAGAGTTGGGGGAGGCAAGGGGCAGCGAGTACTGGATGCCAAAGTAGGGCTCGATCCAGTTGAACTGCTTGGAGCTTGCCAGTGAGAAATCAAGCTGGTGCATGCCGCGTCCGACCGCGTTGTTGCCTCGCTGTGCGATGGGGACGATAGGCATGGTGTAATCCACACCAAGCAACATTGTGGCCTTGGTGGGATCACGGTGGTCGTTGAACATTGCCCAGTGCAAGCCCACAGTAGGTTCAGCAAAACCTGTACGTGTGTAGGTGTTCTCATTGGCGAGGTCAAAGTAACGGTAGGCGTTAAAGAGGTCGAGCGAGTCGATCTGCTGTTGTGTGGTCTGGCCCTGTTCAAAGACGTTACCTGCTTCACGCTCCACACAGCGACCTGCCTGGCCTGGATCACAGGTCAGGTTGGGGTCCACGCTGGAGTTTGCACCCGAGACATTCTGGCTTGCGTTGGCAGAGGTATTGTCGTGGGTAAGCTGGCGGGTCTGAGCAAAGACGTAGGGCACGTTGACGTGCAGTTCGAGGTCTTTGTAGATGCCAAAGCGGGCCTTGAGGTCGAGCTGGGCACGCGTGCCCTTGAAGAGCATCTCCTTGTTGTACACCGTGGAGGGCTCGCTACAACGCGCTTCATCGGTCTCAAGACGAGGGTTGTTCCTGATGCGAAGCTCGCTCTCGTTGAGATCGCTATCAGGGCGATCGCCAAAGGGATCGCCCGGGGTACATGGCGCTTCACGTGAGATACTCGCTGTGGAGTAATCAAAGCGGAAGCTTGGTTCGAGGTTGAAGTCAAACGGGTCCCATGTCTCCTCGTCAAGATCGTCAAAGTCATCGGCTGCATCAAGCAGATCTGTGAACTCGGCGGCGTGGACTTCCTGAGGTTGCAGACCAAACAACAGGGCTGCTCCTCCAAGAATAAGCCAAACTTTCATAGGGGTGCGTGATGCAAACAGTTGACGCGCCATGTGATGTGCTCCCTCTTGATGATGACCATGCGCTTTGAATACAATACTGGTCGAACAAGCGCATAATGCTTAGACGTGTGCGGGAATAGAACCAGGATTCACCATTCTCAATACCTCTTGGTGTGCTACCAGTCCTTGCCTTGTAATGTCAAGTTCTGGCGTGCATCAGAGCCTAAAATAGATGCCTGAAATCTTTTTTGTTTTAATCTCGCTTCTCATCTTGACCTGGGAAGACCTCTACACATACAACAGTGGACGTGCAGATTGTTCAGTGTTTTGAGTGATCAGGGTTCTCCCTCTCACTCCTCCAAATTCCTCACTGAAAGAGTCATACGCCTACACCTGTCACTTCTTCCTTTGGGATCCCCTGAATATACCCCCCTGTGTGTCGAGCTGATAAGGTCTTGGACCTTGATTCTTACGGATTCAAGTAGTTCTTGAGGTTTCTTGGTTTTGATTATGTAATCACCCTTGCACTGTCAAAAAAATCGTGTATTGAGTGGTCTGCATGTTGTCGTGAACATCAAGTCAGTTTTGCTGAAAATCGTCGATGTTCTCGGCTTCAATAAACTGGGTTTTCTGAGGTCATTTTGTCCTCTGCCCAGGTGGGTTTTTGTTGTAACTTCAAGTCACAAAATCGACGAGCACATATCCCGAGTCCAAACACATGACCTTACCTGACTCTTCACAATCTCAAACACCCTCTCAGTCTGCTCCCGTGACCGCAGGCGTGATGCTTCGACAGGCCCGTCAAGAGCTTGGTTTGAGCATCGCTGATGTGGCTGCTGTGACCAGGATCCCCCGCAACATGCTGGAGCATCTTGAGCGCGATCGCTTCGACGAATACGCCGCATGCGTATTCACTCGCGGTCACATCATGAACTTCGCTCGCGAGGTCCGACTTGATCCCGAGCGTGTCTTGAGTGCTTACGAACGTCAGTCCGGTCAGCGTCGTCCCTCTCAGGAATTTGAGCCTCCCGTCACGAAGCCCACACGTCAGCGTCGCATGCCTTCTCTGACCACATCGGCCAAGGCCAAGGCTGCCGCTCGTCAGACCTCTCGCTCCTCCAATAAGAGCGCGTCAAACTGGCAACGCCTCATGGAGACCGTGCGCCCCGTACACATGGTCAGCGTGCTCCTCCTGCTCTGCGCTCTCTTTGCTAGCGCGTTCTTCTTGAACGGCTCCAGCGCGACAGCTCAAAACACAGCGTCCTTTGATACCCCCTCTGAAGATGCATGGGATCTCGAAAAAGATGCAGATCAAGCGCGTTGGTTCCTTGAACAACCCGCTGCAACCTCTCCGAAGAAGTAGACGAACACCTCCTTAACTCGTTTGTTTCTCTGTCGTTTGGCGTCGACGTTGTGCACCTCGTTTTGAACACTGTGCACTTCATCGACGCTTCTTTTTTTCCTCTCTGCCCACAGCAGCCTGCCTCATGAAGAGCGAAGCCAATAAACTCCTCGTGGCCACCGTCAAGAAGCTCCTCCACCACAAGGGGCATCCCCAGCTGATGAAGCTCATCAGTAACACTCACCCCGCTGATCTTGCTTATGTCTTCAATCGCCTGACCAAACAAGATCGCCTCGAGTTCTTCCCCCTCGTCTCCAATATTGAAACCGCTGCTGAGCTGATCACCGAGGTCGAACCCCTCGTGTGTCGTGACTTCCTTCAGGCGCTCTCCGAACGTCAGATCGTCAACCTGATCGAATACATGAGTGGCGATGATGTCGCTGATATCCTCGATGTCATCGATGATGAAGAGCGCAAAGAGCTGATCCTCACCATGATGCATCGTGAGGAGCTTGCCACCACACAGTCCCTCATGGAGTACGACCCCAAGTCCGCAGGCGGCCTCATGGTCCCCGATTTCCTCGCGCTCGCTGAGGATATGACCGCCAAACAAGCTCTGGAACATCTTCAGGAAGATGCTGGTAACGCCGAGGTGATCCTCTACCTCTATGTGGTTGATGCCTACCATCACCTCGTAGGCGTGATGTCCTTGCGCGAGCTGGTCGTCTCTCCCCCCGATCGTATTATCCGTGACTTCATGATCCAGCAGGTCATCCGCGTCTCTGTGTCCGCAGATCAAGAGGATGTCGCACGTCTGATTGCTCGCTATAACCTCATCGCGCTCCCTGTTGTGGACGCCAATAACAAGCTCCTTGGCGTCGTCACGGTCGATGATATTATCGATGTGATTCGTAGCGAAGCCACCGAGGATATGATGCTCATGGCTGGCGCTGGAGATCGTCAGGTCGAGGAGCTTCACCCTGGTGTGTTTGATAGCGTCAAGTCGCGCTCTCCCTGGCTCTTGCCTGGCGCTGTGACTGGCATCCTCTCTCTTGTGATGCTCTACATTTCAAGCGAATACAGCTTGAAGCATCTTGGTTGGATCTTGCTTTTGCCAGGTGTGCTTATCCTTGCCAGCATTATCGCATCTCAGTCAGGTGCTATTGTGACCCGTGGTCTTGTGCTTGAGAGGACAAACTTTGCGCGCAGCTTTGCTGTGATTCGCCACGAATTTACCATTGGTATGGTGCTCTCATTTGCCTGGTCTTTGGTGGCATCACTGTCCATGTATCTGCTTGTTTTATTTGATTCTTCAGCGTTACAGTCCACCATGCCAACAGGCGTCTTTGTTCTGTTGTGTGGCATGACAACATGGCTCACATTGACGCTCTCCACAACCCTCGGCGCAGCGCTGCCCATTGCTGCTCACAAGCTCGGGAGAGATCCTGCGGCAGGCTCGGGCTTGCTCGGATCTGCCATGGTCTATTCCATGGTGATTATTTTGTGGTGTGTGATTGCGATGATTGTTTTTTGAGTTAGGCGCCAAAGAAACGCCAAAGAGGGGCGGCCTATTGCTGCGCAATAGGCCGCCCCTCTTTGGCGTTTCTTTGGCTGTTATATGCGCTCTCTACGCCTCTTCAACTGCGTTGAATCGACGTGCCAGCGCACGCGCTTCGAGGATGTTGTCCTCGATGGAGCAGTAGGTCCAGCCACCATAGCGTCCGATGGAGTACACGCCTGCGGTGGAGAGGATGTCAGTAAGGCGAGCAAACTCCGCGCGTGAGCGCTCGGTGATATGCACATATGCGGGGTCAAGCACGATGTTGTGCTCGGCCACGAGGTTATGGCCATCAATGATACCAGCGCGTTCAAGATCCTTGAGGACACGTGCACGCTCCGCATCCACATCGGGCTCTCCATCAGCAGGATAGCCAATCTCGATGTACAGGCTCATCCTTGGTGTGTTCAGGATGTTGTCATAGAAGCCCACACGATAGAAGCGCATGTCTCGATCGGGGAAGTATGTCCAGTGCACGCCCTCTGGTCCCTTCTTGTCGAAACCAAGGTTGAACACGAGCACCTTGTTGTAGGTGAAGTCTTCCTGCTGGTAGGGTAGCGCGGTCATGTTCAGCAGTTTATCAAACGGAGCAGATGATACGAGATGTTCAAATTGAATCTCTTCGCCTGACGTCGTTGTTGCTGTTTTGCTCGCAAGATCAATGCTTTGTAGGCCTGTGTTGAGTAAGAGGTTGTCTTCAGGGATATCCTTTGCGAGCGCGTTGACATACATGATCGCGCCTTGCTTGGGATAGGTGAACGTGGAGTTGTAAGAGCGGTTATCTGGGTTGCGCATGTTGCGCAAGATCTCGGCCATGTTCGCGTGAGGGAAGAATCTGCCCATGGCCTCACGATCAAGCAAGTCGAGGTCACATGCATAGAGTTTTTCGTTGTATGGAATGAGGAACTTCTCTGCAATTCCGCGCCCGAACTTCTCATAAAGCATGCCCTTGAACGAGGTCAGGTCAACCTCGTCCTTGAGTGTTTCAAGGTGCTCTTCACGGAAGTAGAGGTCGTAAAGACACTCAATGAACTCATCATGGGGCAACTGGTGGATATTTTTTTGGAATGGGAAGTCAAGTTCGGTACCCTGGTAGTAAATACGAGAGTCTCGCACGACCGTGACGACCTCATCATCAGTGGGCATGCGCGCACGCAAATAGGCTTCGATCTCGGGGTCTCTGAAGTGGAAGAAGTGTCCCGAGAAATCCCAGACAAAGCCTTCCTTGACGATGGTTTTGCACCATCCTCCGATCTCGGGTTCACGTTCCAGGATGAGGTAGTCGTCCGAGTCGAGGAAGTTGGCCAGTGCCAGTCCTGAGATACCAGCGCCAACGATGAGGTATTTGGTCGTTTTAGCCATGTGTTTTCCGCTCCATAGTGTCATGACGTGATCATAAGATTGATACGCACATGGTTATAGAACAAGCAGGGCGGCTGGTCTACACGCTATTGAAGTGGAGGATGGGGTGGGGGGATGTTCTGCTGACCTAGAAAGACACGCGCAACTTGGCACCCACGGTGTTGAAGCTCATGGTGGGGATGATGCGTGCGCTGGTGTTCTTCTTGCTGTGCTCCACGACGACGACGCCGTGACTTGTCACGATGCGGCTTAATGAGCGGATGGTGGGGAACACCCAGTGTTTGGAGCGCTCGCGTTTGCGTGCATCCGCGCACATGGCGTGGAGGCTTTTGTGTTGGTCAAGCCTGCTCTGGGGCTCAACCATCATGTGTAATGTGCTGGGCTCGTTGGTTGTCCAGGTGAATGCGTTGAGCGCGGGGTAGTGCTCAAGGCTATGGCGAGCATCTTGTGCGGCCATTGCTGTGGCAGGAAGAAGAATGAGGATATGTGCGATGAGGATACCAGCGACCAGAAGGAGGCGACGAGGCCCTGGGAGGGCGGAGTGCTCCTGATGAGGTTGTGCCTTGCGTTGTGGTGAACCCACATGCTTTTGGCGTCCTCGTTGGTCGCGGGTTGTTGTCATGCCATCTCCTTGGCTGAGAAAAAACAGATGATTAAATACGTGTAAACGCTGGTGTTTGTCGCGTCGCAGGCGTGCCATCAGTAAGGCAATTATAAACGCATTACACTTAATTGCCAAGTGTGAGCGAATCTGTGGCGGATTTGCCTGTCTTTGGTGTGGAGTCCAGACCAATAGAGGGGATCGACGTGGTCTTTTTTGTTTTGGTCGCCGTGGTCTTCTTTGTCTTGGACGGTTCTTTTTTGCTCGCCTTGGGTTTGCTCGCCTTTGGTTTAGGCTTGCTCACAGGCTTGCTTGGCTCGGGTTCTTCCACATCGGATGGGGTATCCACGGCCATGTCCTGCGCATCAGTATCAACGGCAGGTTCTTCGATCACGATGTCATCGTCCTGTACAGGTGGATGTGCAGGGATGTTATTGAGCTCCTGCTCGCCCTGTGTGGTGAGTTCGCTTGCCTCTGCTGTGTCGGCAGGTTGTTCTGTAGGTTCTTTTCCAATGTTCAGGAACAGGACTACAGCACCAATGATGCCGAGGATGAGCACGACGCCAACGCCAATCAGCATGGTGCTTGAGCGATTGTCAGGAATATCCGCGTAAGGATCTTCAAGCTCATCAAGCGTTGCGGGCCTTGAGGCTGGGGCAAACGATGTAGTGCTCGCTGTGCGGTTTGTTGTCTGGTGTGGAGGTCTCCCCGAGGGGTGAGAAAGACGCTGTGCACCAAAGCTTGGATCGGCAGGGCGAGTGTTGCGGGCGACGGGGGGCACCGCACCGAGGGGAGGTGTGTGGGGCGAGTTTGGATGGGGCAACCCTGTTGAGATGTCGTGCATGCTCTTGACTACGGTAGCACCTGCTTCAGCCCATTCGTTGTAGTCGTTGGGGACGAAGTCTTGCATGGTCGCGTGTGCGTTATCCTGACGTCCATTGGCTGGGGCTTGTGTGTGAGGTGCGCCAGGTTGTAGCTGTGCCCTGTCCAGAAGCTCGGCCAGCTCTCGACCCGATTGAGGTCGATCACCAGGCTTCTTGCTCAGGAGTGCATAGGTCAGATCTTTGAGGCCTTTGGGGAGATCAAGTCGATTGAGCGGAGGCACAGGATCGGTGATGTGCTTCATGATCGTGTCCATGGCCGTGTCGCCCCAGAAGGGGAGATTGCCAGACAGCATCTCATACAGCATCACACCAAGGCTGTAGAGGTCACTTGCAGGTGTAAGCTCGCGCTCACCACGTGCTTGCTCGGGGCTGATATAAGCAGGTGTACCAAACACTTCGCCTGCTCGAGTCAGTCGGTTTTGTTCCTCCGAGCTTTTGTTGGGAGAGTCGTCCTCGCTAAAGATGCGCGCAATACCAAAGTCGAGCACCTTCACGAGCTCCGAGCCATCGGTCATGTTGGTGAGCATGACGTTTTCTGGCTTCAGGTCACGGTGCAAGATCCCCTGGTGGTGCGCGTGATCAAGCGCCAACGCAATTTGTTTGGTGATCTTGACCGCTTCTTCAGGTGAAACGCCCTCGAAGACGCGATCTTGCATTGGTGTGCCATGGAGGTACTCCATGACCATGTAAAAGGCGTTCAGCTCTGCTGAAAAACCAAAGTCAAACAGCGTGATGCAGTTGGGGTGGTGCATACGACCAATCGCCTTGGCCTCCACCTCAAACCTTTGCTTGATTCGCTCATGTTCGTTGAGGCCGCTGTGCAAAAGCTTGATGGCGACGTGGCGATCCACCATAAGCTGTGTACCAAGGTACACCGCTCCCATGCCGCCCTCACCGATCTTTTGATCAAGCCTGTACTTATCATCGATCACCAGACCGATGAATGCTTCCTCTGCCATAGCAAATCATTCAATATTAAGAGTGTTTTACTGGCCCCAATACTACTTCTGCGCAGCCAAGGGTGTTCATTCATTCAACGAAACTCTACTGTGGACTTCCCACACGCACAGCCTACTCTATCATGAGCAACACGGCAACTTGTCTGTCCTTAAAAAGCGGCTTTAAGCTTTGATTTGATCGATTTCGTCAGCCTGCTTTGCTCGACTGGACCCGCTATCCACACCATTTCACTCTGTTTTGCTCCTCGCTTTGAATTGCTTTGCGCATGGATCGATCTTTTGGTACACCTGCCTTCGCATGATGCTCTCTTGTTGTGGCTCGTTTCCCTCCTATACACACCCATCTCACCGCGTGTCAGTCTATGTCTCGTCTCCTCCCCATATCCCTTGTTCTGGCCTCTGTCCTCACACTCGGCGCGTGCGGAGGAGATCCCAAGGATAGACCCCAGGATTGCTCGGCCAGCGAGTTCTTTGATGAGGTCGATGAAGTGTGCGAAAGCTGTCCCGCTCTCCTCGTGCCATCATGCAGGGAAGGGTGCGCTGTCCTGATCTCCAATGATGACCGTGGATGCCCCGAGGCGTCCTGCGAACTCTCCTGTGAAAGCTGCCCTTCAGGCACCTCATTCTCCCTTGATACACTCGCGTGTGAACCCATCTGCTCGGGTGATGCATCCTACGATCCTGTCCTTGAGACATGCACCACCTGCCCCGAGTTGAGCGCCGCTGTCCCTGACTGTAGTCAGGAATCTTGTGAGTGCTCACTTGAAGTTCAGGTCGATGTTCAGGGCTGCGTCTTGCCTGTCTGTGGCTCATGTTCAAGCCCCTCCGAGGGATTCTCTGTCGATGAACAGGGCATGTGTGTCATGGACTCGACCTCCAACTAACTCCTCCTCTTCAAAGATCTATGACAACCACACCCAACCCACAGGAGCTTCACGCTCCTGATGAAGACACACGCCTGCATCTGCGTGAAGACCTCCTCGCATGGTTCGATGAACATCAACGCGACTTGCCCTGGCGAAAGACCTCCGACCCTTACGCCATCTGGGTCTCCGAAATTATGCTCCAGCAAACACAGGTCATCACAGTCAAGGACTACTACACACGCTGGATGCAAACCTTCCCTGATGTACAATCACTCGCCAGCGCAGATCGCGACGATGTCATGAAGATGTGGGCGGGTCTTGGGTACTACCGTCGCGCGCGCTCTCTTCATGAAGGTGCTCAGATGGTTGTCGATGACTTTGATGGTTCGCTTCCTTCCGATGTCAAAGGCTTGAAAAAGATCAAGGGCATCGGGAAGTACACCGCAGGAGCCATCTCTTCTATCGCCTTTGATCAGGTTGAGCCGCTCGTGGATGGAAACGTTGAGCGCGTCTTCGCTCGCCTGTTTGCCATCCCTGGTGATCCCAAGCAAACCTCAAATCAAAAACTCTTCTGGTCCATTGCTCGCGACCTTGTCGACCCCTTGCGACCTGGTGACTTTAACCAGTCGCTCATGGAGCTTGGCGCCGTCTGCTGCACGCCCAAATCCCCCACATGCCTGCTCTGCCCAGTGCGCGAACACTGTAAAGCACACGCGCTTGGGGATACCGCCTCGTATCCTGCCAAAGTCAAGCGTGCCAAGGCCAAGCCGGTGCAGTCCGAGTCACTTGTCATCATCGCCAACACACCAACGCCACAGGTCCTCCTCTATAAACGATCAGGCGATGGGCTCCTTGCTGGCCTGATGGAAGCTCCATCCACACCTCACTCGCCTCGTGATACGCGCTACAATAAATCCAACGCCATGACGCGCCTTGCTTCACTATTTGAATCAGAGGGTTTAGGGATTCCTCTTGATTCCTCAGTGCTTGCGAGTGCAAAGCATGTCGGGTATGTGAAACACCTTTTCTCCCATCTTGACATGCGCATTCATATCTTCCTCGTTGAGCTTGACGCATGGCCTGATGGCTTTGTAGATACTCTTGAGACTTCGCCGTCATGGTCCCTGGTTTCTACTGAAGAACTCTCACACCAGGCGCTGTCCAAAGCTCAGAAGAAAGTCTTTCGATCTGCTCTCTCTTCTCGTGAGTCTTCATCCGACTGACTCGTGTTGATCTCGCTGGTCGATCTGTCCGTTTTTGTGCTATCCTCCTGTGTCAGGAGCACTTCCTTGTTTCGCATCTGTGTTTATACTACTCGTCGCAACGCACTGACCTCTTTTGTGTCCTCTGTTGTGACGCGTGTTCAGGTGCCCTTTTTGGTCCTTTTCATGATAGTTTGTTTGAGCCCCTTATGAGTAATCACCCAGAACGAGATGTCCTCTCCATGACCGTGTTAAGTGGTCCTGATGTTGGGATGCAGCGTACGTTCCACAAGGGAAGGGTGTCCATAGGACGCGGTGGGACCAATGACTTCTCTCTGAGCGATGGCTTTGTCTCCAACTTCCACGGCGAGATCATCGTGGAGCCTGAGCATGTCATTTACCGTGACCTCAAGAGTCGCCATGGCTCTCTTGTGTGTGTGGATAACGTCTCATTCCACCTGCATAACAAACAGGATGCGACCAGCATCAAGGTCCAGAATAACTCCGAAATTCAGCTCGGGTGCACTCTGATTCGCCTCGAACTCAAGGCTCAGACGCCTCACCACTCATCGGCTACTGTGATCGACGCTGCCGAGGTCGGGCAGTCCATGCGTGAAACTCTTATCACGGCATCGCATCAGCCTGTACCCACGCTCACAAAACAACTTGATGGCGGTGATAAGCGCGTCGGTACGATCTTTCGACTGGCGGGTGTGCTCAATGGTCTCACCCAGCTTGAAGAGATCCTTGAACACATCATTGATGCCACCTTTGACGCCTTCCCCGCAGCAAACTTCTTTGCGCTTACACTCATGCCTGAAGATGGCACGATTGAGAGCGCCACGCCATTCCTGACAAGGCAGCGTCGTCGCGATATGCCCATTCACGAGCCCTTTGTGGATGAAGAGCATGGCTTGAGTCACAAGTCAGAGCCCGCCGATGAGGAACAGGAACCCATCATTCCCAAGAGCATCCTTCGTCAGGCTGTGGAGAGCGGTGATAGCGTCCTCTTTGTGAAGGACTCCCTTGGCTCGGAGATCTCACAAAGTATCATCGATGCCAAAATCACTGCCTGCCTCTGTGCCCCTCTTGTGGGGCAACGCTCTCTCCTCGGTGTCATCGAGGTCGATACACGCGGACAGGGGAGCCTCTTCTCCAAAAAAGATCTTGAGCTCTTTAATATCGTCGCCTCTCTGGCTGCATTCGCTCTTGAGCGTGCAAATCTGACTCAAAATATCGTCGAGATGTTTGAGAGCTTTGTCTACGCAAGCGTCAACGCGATTGAAGCGCGTGATCCTACAACAGCAGGTCACTCCGAACGTGTGGCCCTGTATACTCTCGAACTTGCTGAGGTTTTGAACCATACCGAAGTGGGCATCGCCAAGGATATCCACTTCTCACATGATGAGTTGACCGAGCTTCGATACGCTGCGCTCCTCCACGACTTTGGCAAGATCGCTGTGCGTGAGGATGTCCTCCAGAAGTCAAAGCGCCTCCCCGAAGTTCACCTCGATCTCATTGCGCAGCGCTTTGAAACCATCAAGGCCCTCGCTTATCGTGAGCACGTTGAGGAGCCTCTGTTCCGCTCCATATCCGCAAGTCAGCCTCTCACAAATCATCAGTATGAAGAGCTTCGAGCACGTCATGCAGCGTTTTGCCAGAAGCTCGATGAGCATATCTCATGGCTTGGGGAGATT
>CATLTV010000094.1 GCA_950059285.1 uncultured Pseudomonadota bacterium
GGGGCGGCCAAAAATCTTCGATTTTTGGCCGCCCCGTCGACGCCCCTCTTTTTGCGCATTGAATTTTGAATTCACATCACAAGAGCAAGGACCACACAGGATGTGTCTTCCACAACACGAAGAACATCGCCGCTGGGCCGTGCTTTTTACGACTCATCAAAAACTTGAACTGTCCTTCGAGGAAGGGAGGGCTCAGGAACGCTGTGGCAAGCGCCTCGGATTCAGCTGCATTGACCTCACGCAACTGCTCGCGGGAGAATCCCTCGCGGTATGTACGGGTGCGGCCTTCCTCAACCCATTGCTTGGCGAGCGCCTGGGCCTCTTCAAGCAATGCATCATGCTCAACGACCTTGTCCACAAGACCAATCTCAAGAGCCTCTGCTGCGGTGGGAACCCAGCCCTCTTTACCGAGCATACGGTCAGCGGCGTCGTCACCAACCAGAGCGGGGAACATCACACTGGAGCATCCTTCAGTGGGCACACCGAGCTTGGCAAACGGTGTGGAGAAGGTCGCCTTCTCGGATGCGATGATACCGTCACACAAGGTGGCGGAGGTCACGCTTGCACCAATAGCAGGCCCGTTGACCGCGATCAAAATCGGCTTGGGGAAGTCGATGAACATGTTGAACAGAGCCTCGTTCTGCTCCTTGATAGAGCGGTGCAAAACCTTGGGGTGATCAAGCTTCAATGTGCTTGAGAGGTTCACACCTGCACAGTAGTAAGGGTCTGCACCTGTCAGTACGAGCGCCTTGACATCGTCATTATGTGCCGCGTCAAGGAGCGCCTGACGCAGCTCGGTCATCATGGAATACGTCCACCCATTGTAGCGACGTGGCATGTTCATTGTGAGTGTTGCAACACCGTCCTGGATATCAACCAGGATAAGATCCTCTCCAGACATAAAACCTATCTCTTTGTATTTGTTAAACTTTAATTATGGCCCACGCGATTTTGCCCGTCACACAGACAGTGAACCATGCTGTAGACCTCTTGCTTTTACACAAAACAGTGAAAAGAAGAACAGAAGAAATCACGATAAAAAGAAGCAGGGGCGCGAATTTGGCTAGCCAAATTCGCGCCCCTGCTTCTTTTTATCGCGTGTGCTTACACAGCAGGCACAAGATCGCCAAGGTGAGCCAGAGGGAGTTTGAGGTCAGGATCTCCAAAGGATGCGCCGATGGCCATGGCGCTGGTGACGGCCATGGAGTCAGGCTTGACGTAACGTGTCTGATTGGCGACATGCTCCAGCTTGACGCTGGTCAGTTTGTTGTCCTGAAGAGCGACCATGCGGCCCCACTTGCCCTGAGCTGCGAGCGCGCCTGCGTAGCAACCAAACTGAGTGGCGAGAATACGGTCAAAAGGAGAAGGTGATCCGCCGCGTTGGATATGGCCAAGTACGGTGGTGCGAATCTCCTGATTGATCAGACCTTCGAGTTGTTGTTTGAGCACATTTCCCACGCCACCAAGACGGAGAGGATCGGGGCTCCCTTCCACGACTTCGCGCACGGTGAGGCTGCCTTCTTTTGCACGTGCGCCCTCTGCCACGGCGATGATGGTGAATCGCTGACGTTTTGCACGCGCCTCACACACTCTTGCGATCTCGTTGATATCGTAGGGAATTTCAGGAATAAGAATCACATCAGCGCCACCTGCGATACCCGCATACAAGGCGAGCCACCCTGTGTAACGCCCCATCGTTTCGAGGATCATGACGCGGCCATGGCTTTGCCCTGTGGTTTGAAGGCGGTCGATGCCATCTGTGGCGATGGCGACAGCAGTATCAAAACCGAAGGTTCTGTCGGTTTGCATCAGGTCATTATCAATGGTCTTTGGCACGCCAATAAAGCGCATCCCTTTTTTGGACATCTCATGACAGATGGACATGGTGCCATCGCCACCAAGCACCACGATCCCATCAAGGCCAAGCTCTTGATAGTATTCAAAGACCTGATCTGACACATCGGCACCATCAGCGCCATAAAAGCTCGTGGGGTTGGCCTTGTTATGTGTGCCAAGGATGGTGCCACCCTCGGCGAGTATGCCGCTGACATCACGGTAGCTCAGAGGCATGGAGCGGCGTTCAATCAAGCCGAGAAACCCCTCTTCAAAGCCCACAATTTCAGCACCACAATCGACCATCAAGCTCTTGGCCACAGCACGAATTACAGCGTTCAGACCAGGACAATCACCGCCACCTGTCAGGATACCAACCTTCATTTTATTTCTCCTTGAGTTTCAGGATCGCGAGCACATCAGCTCTGATTCAGGAACACGTTCCAGCCAGACCCGACATCGCCCACATTTTCAATAAATCCGCATGCCGCCTAAATGATAGGTGCTTAGCTTGGGATCAACAAGTTAAAGTAATTCTTATACCCCACATGATTATGCAGCAGACAAAAAGTACCTCAGTTTACAAATCCCCCAATCAACGTGGTGATCAATTCTTTCTCCCCTGGGCCCCCAAGGTCACACGCGAAAAGTTCTCTGAAGTTGTGACCTGGAAGTTAAGTCAGAGCAGACTTGCCAAGAAGAAAATGCTCGAGAGCTACGAACCACAGATTCAGGAAAAAGCGCTCGACCTCTGGAAATCTCATGTCGCAGCATTGCGCGTGATGTGGCTTGGTCACGCAAGCTTTATGATTCAGCTTGATGGGCGCACATTTGTAATCGACCCCGTGCTTGGCGACATCAACTTCTTCACCAAGCGTGCTGTTCCACTCCCTTTTGATCCAGGCAACTTGCCCTCCATTGATGTCATCGTCCTGACCCACGGGCACTTTGATCACCTTGACACAAAAACGCTCGATTACCTTGGGAAACAAAATCCACAGGCTCAATTTTACCTGCCCCTTGGCATGCGTAAGTATCTGAGCAAAGGGTTGCAGGAGCGCGCCACAGAGTTCAACTGGTGGGACGATATACAGCTGGACTCCATCACATGTACATTTCTCCCCTCGCAACACTGGCATCAACGCGGTCCATTTGACTACAACAAGGCGCTCTGGGGAGGTTGGTGGTTCCAGGGTGAACGTGAGAGCTTTTATCACACAGGGGACTCAGGCTACTTTGGTGGATTCAAGGCAATTCATGATCATATGGGGCGTCCCACGGCCATGACACTGCCCATGGGGGCATACGCGCCACGCTGGCTCATGAAAGCACAGCATATGAACCCTGAAGAAGCGATTAGAGCCTGGACCGATGTGGAGGCAACCTACGGCATCCCAATGCACTATGGCACCTTTGATCTGTCGGATGAGCCGCTTGATTATGGTGTCCGAGAAGCGCGCGATCTTATCTCAAAACACCCTGAACGTCATACCCTCACCACAAACTTCATCAAGCTTGGGCATGGTGGCTCCGCAGGTTTTGAGGACTGTATTCGACAAAAGTAACGCTCCAATAAAGAAGAAGCGCGCAGGTGTAAACATGTGTTCACACCTGCGCGCTTCTTCTTTATTGGTTGACTAATTCACTCAGAACGAGATCACGATCTTACCAAAGTGCCCGCCCTTCTCCATCAACGCAAATGCGTCCGGGAGTTCACTCCACCCAAAGCTGTCCGAAATCACAGGACGAATCTGGTGTGTAGCAAAGGCCTTGTTCATCGACTCAAAAGCCTCTTTATGCCCAACAATGATGCCCTGAATTCTGAGGTTCTGCATCAGAATAGGGATCAGGTTCACCTTGCTCAACGTGCCCGAGAGCACACCAATCATGCTGATATGCCCGCCAAATTTTACGGCCCTCAGAGACTGCTCGAGCGTATCTGCGCCACCAACTTCAATGACATGATCCACACCAAGAGGTTTGAGCTTGCGGACAGCCTTACCCCATTGCTCTACATCGCGATAGTTGATGCCATGTGATGCGCCCATCTCCTTGACACGCTCAAGCTTCTCATCACTTGAAGAGGTCATAATCACCTCAGCACCATGAGCCTTTGCGATCTGCAAGGCAAACAAGGAGACACCACCTGTGCCCTGTGCCAGGACCACATCACCAGCCTTGAGGCCATAGTGTGTCACCAGCGCGCTCCACGCTGTCAAACCTGCACAGGGAAGCGTTGCGCACTCCTCATCACTCAAGTACTCGGGCGCCATGACCACGCTTTGCTCGGGCACAACCATATACTCTGAAAGCGTGCCATCCAGAGGCCCACCAAGCGTCGTACGCAGCTTGTCCCTGGTTGGCTCACCGGAGGACCAGTCAGGCGCAAAACAAGGAATGACACGGTCACCAGCTTTCAATGAGGAGACACCTTCGCCACAGCTCTCCACCACGCCCACTCCATCCGAGCAAGGCACAAGTGGCAGAGGTTGTCGTGGGTTGTACATCCCCTTGACCATCAATAGATCGCGAAAGTTCAACGATGCTGCCTTCATCTTCAGCAGCACCTCACCATGACCTGGAGTGGGCACCTCTCGTTGAACCTCTCTGAGGTTCTCCAGACCAAACGCTTCACCAATCTCCCAAACTTTCATCACAACTCCTTTCTACATATGACATGGACCATCTTCAGATTATCGCGCCGAGGTCAGGTGACGACCGCCATCAATAGAGATGGTCTCTCCTGTCATCCATGCCACATCCCTGGACAGCAAGTAATCAATCAGGCGAGCGATCTCCTCGACATTGCCAACACGACCGATGGGGTGTGTTTTTGCGCCGCGTTCAAGGAAGTCGGCGTACTGCTCCTCGCTCATGCCACCGCGACGGTGAAGCGCGCTCACCACGACACCAGGGTTAATGGCGTTGACACAGATCTTCTCGGGAGCAAGCTCGATCGCCATGCAACGCGTCATCTGGTCCAGTGCCGCCTTGGAGATACAGTAAGATGAAAGATTGGCGTAAGGACGCAAACCCGACACGCTGGAGATGTTCACCACGCGTGCCAGATCGTCCTGTGATTGCGCTGCACGCAATGCGGGAAGCAGCTCTCGCGTCAAGGCAAAGGGCGCGATCAGGTTCACCTGAAGCATATGGTTCAAGTGCTCATCAGAGGTGTCCTCGATGCTACCTGAAGAGATGATGCCTGCACCATTGACGAGGCCATGTAATACACCTTGTGTCACGGCGTTGGCCGCCTGAGCAACTGCTGCACCACTGCCTGCCTCGGACAGATCTGCTTGAATCGGGGCAAAACGCTCTCCATGAGACGCTCGCAACGCATCAAGTTTCTCCTGCGAGCGCCCCACCCCAAGCACAACCACATCATCGTACTTTTCAAGCAGCAGCTCCACGGTTGCCTCTCCAATGCCGCTGGTTGCACCTGTCACAAGAATATATCTAACCTGCTCTGTCATCTTGGCTTTCTCCTTTGTTTAAACACCAGTGATAAGACACGCAAAACATGGTCCTCTCTTATCATATCCCTCTCAAGGCCTAAACCATGAGAGGCAAAAAAAAGGTAGGCGAGCCCTGACATGTCAGGGCTCGCCTACCTTTTTTTTTCCTCTCATGAGGTTGGGTTCAGAGAACCCAACTTCAATGATTCAGACTTACTGAACGGTCACATCAACCGTGTGTGTACCACTTCCTGTGGAAGACCAAGCAGCCACGTTGATGTAGTAGACACCATCTGTTGCAGCAGTGAAGGTGATTGTCTCACCACCACTACCGATGCCGTCATCAGAATCAAGACAGCCAGGCATAGCTTCCACACCTGGGCTACAGCTTTCAGAAGCCCAGAGCACCGTATCGTAAGTTGCAGTCAAGGTCGCTGTAAGCGTCTGACCCTGAAGCAAGTTCACGAAGTAGGTGGTGTCAGCACCATTGGTGGATGGTGTTGAGGTACAACCTGGACCAACACTATGAGTGTTGTTGAATCCAGTTGTTGTACCACTGACGCTACCCATGCCTGTGGTGACATCGATTTCGACAGCGTCGAAGCACACATCACCAGTGGGCTCATCACAAGCACCAGCGACGCAGAGACCATTACCACCACAGCTGTATTCAGCGAGTGCGAGGCCGTTGTTGCCACAGTACTCAAGAGCTGTGTTTGTTGCGTTACACACGATAGGTGAACCCACTGTACACACAGGGCTCTGAACGCTCACAGAGAGTTCAAAGTCGCCTGTTCCCGAAGAAGACCAGGCAGCCACAGCGATGTAGTAGGTTCCATCAGCAGGAGCTGTGAACGTGATGAGCTCACCACCATTGCTGAAGTTATCGTCGGAGTCGAGACATCCACCCATTTCAACCAGAGAATCACATGCAGAAGAAGCCCACAACACAGAGTCGAAGTCTGTGTTTGTTGAGGAGAGTTCTGCTGTGATCACATCACCAGCAAGAGCTTCGAGGCTGTACACCACGTCGCCACCGTTGGTGGATGGCCTGCTTGAGCAGGTGCTACCCACAACGTAATCGTTTGCGTAGTTGTCGATTGTACCTGTCACAGTACCACCGCCAACAGGCAGAGCAATTGCGTCAACACAGGAGTCACCAGAGTCCACATCACACTCGTTTGCGGTTGTGGTACCACATGCACCAGTACAAACGTAATCCGAGTAGAGACCGATGCCTTCGCAGAAGCGAAGCACATCGTCAGGACCGCCTGTCACTTCACAGAGGTCGTCGCCAGGCACACATTCGGAAGGACGCACGCGCACTTCAATTCCAACAGAGTCAGAAGGTGAAGCAATTGTGTTGTCCACACCGACAGTGATTGTCGCGATACTTCCTGTGTTGTTGAACCAGAACAGGTCTTCTTGTTCAGCGTTCACACCCGCAAGACAGGAGTCATTGGTTGCGGCAGCTGCACAATCTTCCACAGCGTACAGAAGCACTGTACCCGAGTTACCACCCTCGACCAGAGAAGCCTGAAGGATCTCGTTTGGAGGAACCTGAACGGTGAAGAATGCATCAGGACCATCTGTCTGGAGACCAGTACAGTTGGGGCTAGCAAGGTCGACATCGTTGGTCAGGTCTGCCCAATCAAGGCTGATGATTGTACCAAGACCCACGTCCACTGCGGTCATGGCACATACGTCCACATCGGCAGCAACAGCGTCACAGGCACCGTCAGTACAGGTTGAAGGACAGTCGTATACGCGCTCAGCAAGGCCACTGTTTTCACAGCGAGACACTGTGTTTGGTGAGGCACATACGGTCTGGTTAGGAACACAGACTGCGCCAGAGATCACTCTCCAGTTCAAGTCATAGCTTGTTGTCGTTGTATCGCTGGAGTTGTCGACCACGACGGAGTAGATGCCGTCAGCAGGAGCAGTGAAGTACAACACGCCGCCTGTGCCAGCCTCATCGAGGTTGGACAAACAGGTTGTAGTATCAGCACAGCTACCAAGGACATACATCTGAGAGGTGCTACTTGTGGTGTCAAGCTCAAGCTCAAGCACGTCACCTGCAGCGAGTGAGACACTGTAGTAGGTGTCTGCGCCATCGCTCTCATCGACAACATCGCAGCTACCTGTGGTTGTGGCAGCAGCAAAGGTTGTTGTGTTTGCGCCATTTGCCATGCTGAAGGAACCACTGACAGAACCAGAGATTTCACCAAGAGGATTCAGCATCTGTTGATCAAAGCAGTAGGAACCTTGAGGCTCTTCACAGCTGTTACCTGTACAGTTGCCGTTGCCACCACATGCGTAGGTCTTCAACAGACCATTGCCATCACAGTAGCTAAGCTCCGAAGCAGAGGAACATGTCGTGGCAGAAGGATCGTTTGGAGTACACTGTGCAGGCACAGTGTAGACGATCACAGTGATGTCATCATCCACAGTGGTGCTCTCGTTATCGATACCCACAGCCACGGTCACATCCTGACCAGAGGTGTTGGTCCACGCAAGCTCGGTGGAGTCAGATGAACTGTTCTGCTTCACGCCAGCCTGACAGGTAGCTTCGGCCATTGCACAGTCTTCGACGATGTACATGATCGCTTCCTGAGTAGAAGTGCCCACGTGAATGGTCTCAACCACGAGGACTTCGCCAGCAGGCACATCAACGTTGAAGAACGCATCAGGACCGTCAGAAGCCACACCAGTACAACCAGAAGATGAGATCTCGATGTCATCCACAAGGTTATCGTAGTTAAGCTTGAACACGGAGCCAGAGGTCACCGCAGGAGCGGAGAGGTCACATGCGTCTACAGTTGTAGCAGACACATCACAGCCACCATCCACACAGGATGTTGCACATGCAAAGGTTTGCTCCACAGAAAGCCCTGATGGACCACAGACAGACACGTTTGTTGCATCAGCACAGAAGGTGGAGTTTGGTACACACACAGCACCTGGAGTAATGCTCCAGTTCACATCGAACGATGTGGTTGTAAAGGTGCTGGAGTTGTCCACGACCACGGAGTATGTGCCGTCGGCAGGAGCCAGGAAGTACGCTGTGCCAGCGCCATCATCAGGAAGACCTGCAAGGCAGCTGTCTGGCAATGTACAGTTCTCAAGCACATACATCTGAGCTGTCGTGCTTGTGGTGTCAAGATCAAGAGTAAGCAAGTCACCAGCAGAGAGATCCACGGTGAAGAATGTATCTGCACCATCTGATGTCAGAGGCACATCACAGCTTCCCACTGTACCTGCAAGGTACTCAAATGTAGAGGGGTTGGTACCTGAATCAAACGAACCTGACACGGTTCCGCTTGTCTCACCAGCTGGGTTCATGGGGATTGCATCCACACAGTACTCACCATCAGGCTCTTCACATGCACCGTTGCTACACACACCGTTACCACCACAATCAAAGCGCTCAAAGAGGCCAGATTCGTTGCAGTACTCAATGGCATCGCCAGTCAATGCACACTGCATTGGCTGACCAGGCACACACTCGGAAGGCTCGGTGTACACCACAAGTGTCACGTCGTTATCCACAGTTGTGCTCTCGTTATCCACACCCACGGTCACCACAGCAGGCTGTCCGCTGTTGTTGAACCAGTTCAAGGTGGTCAAATCAGATGTGGTACCCTGAACCGCACCTGCCTGGCAGGTAGCTTCAGCCATCGCACAATCTTCAATCACATACAGAATAGTCTCTTCAAAAGAAGCACCATTGTGTGTTGCTTGAACCACGAGCACCTCGCCAGCAGGAACTTCCACGTTGAAGAACGCGTCAGGACCGTCGGAGAGAAGACCAGTACAACCAGAAGATGAGATATCCACATCAGCGTTGAGGTTATCGTAGTTAAAGGACACCACTGTACCCGATGTAAGCACTGGTGCTGATGCATCACATGCATCAATGTCAGAAGTCATCACTTCACAAGCACCGTCTACACAGGAACCTGCACATGCAAAGGTCTGCTCCACAGCAAGGCCAGATGCGTCACACACGGACACAGTCGCTGGGCCTTCACAGAAGGTGGAGTTTGGCACACACACAGCACCAGAGATAATCTTCCAGTCGACGTCGAAGTCCACTGTGGTGAAGGTGCTGGAGTTGTCCACGACCACAGAGTACATGCCATCGTTAGGTGCGATGAAGTAAAGCGTACCAGAACCCTGAGAAGGAAGACCTGCAAGGCAGCTGTCTGGTGTTGCACAGCTCTCGAGCACGTACATCTGAGATGTGGTGCTTGAGGAGGTCAAGGTAAGCTCAATCATGTCGCCAGCAGCAAGGTTCACGTTAAAGAACGTATCAGCGCCGTCTGAAGCACTCACAACATCACAGCTTCCCACTGTACCAGCAGGGTATTCAAATGTAGAGGCGTTGTCGCCCATATCAAATGTACCTGTCACTGTACCTGTAGCCTCGCCCATTGTGTTGACTGCAATCGCATCTGCACACAGCTGGCCAGAAGGCTCTTCACATGCGCCGTTGCTACACACGCCGTTACCGCCACAGCTAAAGGTCTGTGTAAGACCATAACTATCACAGTACTCGATAGCATCACCTGTTGCGCTACACACGGCAGGATCGCCAGGTGTACAATCAGGTGAACCCACGTTCACAGTCAGGTCGTATGTACCCGAACCCGACGAAGACCATGCAGCCACGCTGATGTAGTAGGTGCCTGTTGCGGGAGCAGCAAAGAAGATCTCTTCAGGGTTACCTGAATCGGAAGAATCAAGACATCCAGGCAATGCTTCGCTTGAAGCAGTACATCCGCTTGAAGCCCAGAGCACGGAATCGAAGGTCGCATCCACAGATGCGTTCACGATGTCACCAGCCTGAAGCTCAATGGAGTACACTGCATCAGCACCATTGGTGGATGGTGTAGATGTACATCCAGGTCCCACAGAGTGAACGTTGGTGAAGCTTGATGTGCTACCTGTTGCAGTTGCGACACCGTTTGCCACGGTGAGCGGAAGTGCATCTACACAGATGTCGCCCTGAGGCTCTTCACATGCGCCGTTGCTACACACGCCGTTACCGCCACAGTCAAAGCCCTGCAACAAACCAAGTGAGTCACAGTACTCGATGCCTGTACCAGCAGCGTTACATGTCGTGGGCTGGCCAGGAGTACAGTTTGGTGTCTGCACATCCACGGTCAAGTCATATGTACCAGAGCCCGTTGAAGACCATGCAGCCACAGACACAAGGTATGTGCCAGCAGTATCAGCCACGAAGGTCACCTGCTCAGGGTTACCCGAGTCAGACACACCCTGACAGCCGACAAGCTCGGAGTTCATGGTGTCACAGGAGTCAGCAACCCAGATGACAGAATCAAAGGTCGCATCCACAGTTGCGGTCACGATATCGCCAGCCTGAACGTCGATGGCGTAAATCGCATCACCACCGTTGGAGCTCACGCTACGACATGCATCGCTTGTGCTGTCCACGTTGTGATCGTTGGCGTAATCGTCAATACGACCGCTGACAGTCACACCGCTGGTGACCACCTGAGGTGCATCACAGGAGTCGTTTGCAGGAGGGTTACACAGTCCAGTTGTTGCATCACAACCGAAGTAACACTCTTCAAGACCCTCGTAAGCAGTTCCAAGTGGGTTACATGTACCCGAGGAGTCTGCACCTGTCACAGGATCAGCAAGACAGGTGTTTGAGCCTGTTGTACACACGATCTCATCAAAGACCACGGACAACACAGCACTACCTGCGGAACCAACCTGATCGGAGTCAGCAATGACATACACGGAGGACTGTGCACCGCTTGTGTTGGAGTACACCACGGTCTCTGCACCAGCCACGCCAGCGTCGTTTGCACCCACTTCACAGAGGTTGGCAGCAAGACAGTCATCAGCAATGTACAAGGACACATCTTCAGCGGAGCCCACTTCAGGTGTCAGTGTTGCAGTCATGACGTAGTTTGTAGGCACGTTGACCTGGTATGCCACATCAGCGCCCACGGCGATCGATGTTGCGTCTGCACCCGTTGAAGGCAAACATGCCTCGGTGCCAGGATCGTATTCAGCGCCAAGATCAGCCCAGACAATAGGAGCGGATGTAAATGGACCGTCTGCAAGCTCAACCACAGGTGCGGAGGAGCAGACATCGCCAAGAGGACGGTTACACAAGCCAGTCGCTGAATCACAGCCACTTCCACCACATGCTTCGGTGTCAAAGCCAGTACCGTTGGGGCGACATACGCTCGCGGTATCCGCATCAGAACAGGAGTTGTCAGCAGATGTACATACGACATCCTGACGGGTCCATGAAAGCACATAGGAACCACCTTTTGTGCTGTCACCACCCTGAACCACGAGGAAGTATGAGCCAGGCTCAACAAGACCATTGATGGTCTCGGATGCACCCTCGCCACCAGCGTCAGAACATGCGCCAGCAACTTCGGAGTCATCGCTCAAACATTCGGAACGCAAGGACAAGGACACATCGGCTGTACCCTCAGCCACAGCGATCGCTGTGATGTAGCTTCGGCTAGGCACTTCGATGCGGTAGATGTCCTCGGCAGCTTCGCCCGCGCGGTCTGCACAGGTTGCGCGCAACGCTACACTGTCACCACTTGCAGAGTTGCTTGCGACATCAGTGTCAGCAAGAAGCTCTGGAGGGTTGCCACAAGCAGAGATCACAGTCTGGTTCACTACATCCATGTACAGGTTGTAGGAGACGCCAGATGTGAGCACATCACCGTTGTCGCTCACGCGCACAGTGTACTCACCACTTGTCACCACGCCAATAGGCTGTGTCAGGCTGACTTTACCATCAGCATCGGCCTCGCCTTCCTGAGCCACAGCCCCTGAAGGTGCAAGAAGCTCAACCTTGAGCGTCCCAAGACCCACGGCCTCAGGTGCATACTCAAGCTCAACAAGCAACACGCCCTGTCCCGTATCATCGGGATCATCTCCCGTGTTGAATGTGAACACATCGATGTCACCAGAACAGATGGACGCAGACACGGCACCGCCGTTCTGAGCGTCAGCATAAGCAGTTGCAGATGCATCGTCATCGTTTGGCTCAAACGCATCAGCTTCACATGCCACGGCTGTTGTACAGGCGCCATCCACACAGATGCGATCATCTGCACAGTCAATCGCGTTGCTACAACCTTCTGTGGTGTTCTCCTCACAGGTCGCGGACATCTCGTTGTCCAGATAGATACACTCCTGATTACCAGGACATCCATCTGCACCACATGCCTCGGTCTCGACCACACAGGCACCCGCGATACACACGTTCATGGGCAAGCAATCAGCCTGCTCCGTGCAGCTCTCGGGGTTCACGCACTCGCCCGTCGCAGGCACGCACTCACCACCACCCATACACTTGGTGCCTTCTGGAAGACACTCGTTTGCAGCACAGGTGTTGTCGTCATTACAGAAGTTGCCATCAAGACAGTTGGCGTCTTCGCCAGCACAGTCATCAGCATCCACGCAAGACTTGGTGTCAAAGTCACAGACGCCCTGATCACAAGCAAGGCTTGCACAGAAGGTGTCTTCATCAACACACTGCTGCGCGTCACACTTGAAGCCGTCAAGACATTGAGTCTCTTCTTCGCTCTCTGTACAGGTCACGGAGTTCACGCACTCACCAGAGGTTCGTGCACACACGCCGCGCTCACATGTCACGTCAGCACATGGGTCAGCGATACACTCGCCTGCCTCACAGATACTTCCTGCGGTACACTCGGTATCCGCACTACAGCTCTCGGGGTTCACACATGCGCCCTCGACACACTCGCCGCGCTCACATGTACCGTCAGCACCACATGCAACCTCAGCTGCACATGTGCCGTCTTCCTGACAGGTGTACCCATCAAGGCAAAGGTCGTCGTCGCCATTACAGGTCGAGGAGTTAATACACTCACCTGTGGCGACCTCGCAAAGACCGCGCTCACACTCGACGTCTTCACACATGTTTACTTGTGGATCATTATTCTCCCCACACCCGCTACACGCAGATGCGAAGACACTCGCGCTCAGCAACAACGCGCCAAATGCTGCGCGTCGGGCTGCTGTTCGCCCTACCAGTGGCCCCCCTGTATCAGGGAGCTCCTTTTTTTGTCTTTGTTTTGTCATCAAACTCTCTACTTGTTTGTTAATCCAGAGTGCGAACACTCTGTCGACTCATTGTGTGAATAACTCTAGCCAAGAGCACCTCACATCAGCCACATCTCCAGAAGAACCCACTCTGGCAACCGCCTAAATAATCAAGCCTTATCAAGTGCTTAAAAACGCAAAAAGATGACCGCATCACAACCCGCATATAATATTCCCCCAGCAGGTCAGGACAGGACAGTCACCAGAAAGCTCTTCTTAGGATTCTCCAAGCGTTACACTAGAACACCTGTTTCTTTTTTTCAAGTTGGTGATTTAATGCTAGGTTCGGCCCAACGCGCTGAACTCGGCACGATGAGCGCATCTCATCCTATGTAAACTATTTAACATCGCATACAATTATGACGCCCCCTCCCCACCCCTCGACAGCATGGCCCCCTACAACCCCTCAAGCGCCATGCATGCACTACTCTGAAAGCCCCCTCCAACCAGGGCGAATCACCTCCCCGGCTGGCGATCTTCACTACGTCAACCTCCATGGCAGCCTCCCTGCCATGGCCGAGGAACTGGGCGAAAAACTCAGCAACAAAATGAGGCAGAATAACCTCAAGCACCTCGCAAATGGCCTGGAGACACTTCTCCAAACCTCGCACCTCGCCCCACTCTCCTTCTTGCTCTCCGAAGCATCCCAACGCCTGGCCACACACCGCCTGCGCTCAAAGCTTCCTCCGTCCGTCATGCGCTCACTCACCCTGCTGGCCGACTCCAGCAGCGTTCCACTTGGCACACTGTTGCGCGCCCACCTCATGCCAGAAACTCTCCTCTGGTTCCGTCAAACGCTCGCGCAAAACCCCATTAACAAATCACTCGCGTCCCCCATCTCAACCTCTTCCATCTGTGTCACCAACCCCGAGCGTCCACTGCTTGGCTCAAACTTCCACTACATGGCCGCCAATGGATGGGAACGCCACCTGACACTGACCTCGTACCACTCCCCAAGATCACACTCCTACGCGGCCATCACCACCGCAGGGCTACTTGGTGCTGGACATTGCGCCATGAATAGCGCTGGCATCACGCTCACACTCCACCCCCTGGCCATTCATGGCGTCAATCCTCAGGGCGCTCCCGTGGGATTGTGCACCGATGCCATCATGAGAAGCGCATCCTCCCTGGAACAGGCCATTGACATCTCAAGGCAATGCAACTTCATGACCCCCTTTGGTCTGATGCTCCTTGAAGGCGATACAGGCAGAGGACTCATCATCGAGCGCTCGCCAGACAAGGAACATATCCAGTGGCTTGAACCCTCACACAACTTCACAACCTACCATGAGACCCCCAAGTCCCACGCGCTTGGACGAGAGCTGATTCATGCATCTCCCTCGGCCGCGTTTGCTGCGCGTCGACAACACTGGAGACAACAAGCCCTCGTGGAGGAACTCTCCCAACACACCAACACCGTCGTACAAGATATCGCAAAATATCTGTCAGATATGAGTGACGATGCCTCGGAGATGGGAGCCACACAAATTGCAAATCCAGGCGTGGTCTCCAGCGTGATCTTTGAACCTGGACAACGTAAGATCTGGGTCGCTGCCACATCTTCATGCCCTGCAAGCCGAGGGTTTTATCTCCCCTTCTCCCTGCAACCTGGCTCCTGTACCCCCGATCTCGCGAGCACACCCTTTTCATGCAATCCATCGTGGACAGAGTCCGCCCATGGTCAGGCGTTTGAGTTTTACAACCAGGCATGCCATCGACTCCACGAATCCGAGCCGCCCAAAAAACTCCTGCTCCTACTTGAACATGCGCTGGCGTTCTGGCCTCATGATCCAAACCTGCATGTGGCGTGTGGTCTCGTCGCGCTCAAGGCAGAGAGCCTCAATCGCGCACAGGGTGCATTTGAGCGCGCTCTTGAAATGGAAAAAGACCCCACACGTCGCGCCGAAATTTCGCTCTACCTCGCCATGACCGCAGACCTTGGACCTCGCACACGTGGTCAGGCCAAATACATGTACAAACAACTCGCCAAACAAGGAGCCACACCTCAACGTGTCGCCCTGTTTGCACGCAAAAAAGCACGCCGCCGCCTCCAGCATGATGAACTCCTCAAGATCCCTCTTGATTTGCTCACCGCTGGACTGCTGTTGTGAACACCCTCTCTTCACATCCCTGTGCGCACGAGGCATAATGCCAGCGCACATTATTTACAGTAAGGAGCATAACCATGAGCACTCAGTATATTTGCGCGATCGATCAGGGCACCACAGGGACCACCGTCATTATCCTGGACCAGGACCTCAACGTCTGCGCACGCGTCAACCAGGAGTTTGCACAGATCTTCCCCAAGCCAGGCTGGGTTGAACATGATCCCGAGGCGATCTGGAAGTCCACGCTCGACACGATCCTCGCAGCACAAAAACAAGCCAACATCGATCCCTCCCAGATCAAAGCGGTTGGCATCACCAACCAGCGTGAAACCACCGTGGTGTGGGACAGAAAAACAGGCGCTCCTGTACACAACGCCATCGTCTGGCAAGATCGACGCACACGCGGCCAGATTCAACAGCTTGTGGATGAGGGTCTTGAAGCACTCGTACAGTCCCGCACAGGACTTGTGCTTGATCCTTATTTCTCGGGCACCAAGATCGCGTGGATTCTTGACCATGTCCCTGGAGCTCGCCAGCGCGCTCAGCGCGGCGAGCTTGCTTTTGGCACCATTGACAGCTTCTTGCTCTGGCGTTTGACGGGTGGAGAGGTTCACAAAAGTGACATCTCAAACGCATCGCGCACACTCCTCATGGACCTGCACAAGGGCGAGTGGGATGAGCAACTTCTCTCCATCTTTGAGGTGCCCGAGGAAGTGCTCCCAACCATCTGTGGTAACTCCGAAATCCTGGGTGAAGTTCGCGACATTCCTGGCCTCAAGGATGGCACGCCAATTTGTGGCATGGCAGGCGATCAGCAAGCCGCGCTCTTTGGGCAGACATGCTTTAACAAGGGCGAGGCAAAGTGCACCTTTGGTACAGGTGCGTTCTTGCTGATGAACGCAGGTTATGAGGTGCCCACCAGTGACTTCCGTATGCTGGGCACCGCTGCATGGAAGCTTGATGGCAAGATCACCTATGCGCTTGAAGGCAGCGCATTTATCGCAGGCGCGCTGGTACAGTGGCTACGCGATGGTCTGGAGTTCTTCTCCTCGGCAGCAGAGATCGAGGACCTGGCAAGTCAGGTTGAATCCTCCGATGGTGTGGTGCTGATTCCAAGCCTCGCAGGACTTGGCGCACCACACTGGAACGCCGACGCACGCGGCATTATATGGGGCCTGACACGTGGCACCAAGCGTGCGCACATCGCACGCGCTGCGCTCGAGGCGATCGCACTTCAAAACGTGGACATCTTGAAAGCCATGGAATCTGACACGGGCGCTCCCTTGCAGGTCCTCAAGGTCGATGGTGGTGCAAGCGCCAACAATCTCTTGATGCAACTTCAGAGTGACCTTCTTAACCGCAAGATCGTACGCCCTCATATGACAGACACCACCGCGCTTGGCAGCGCACTTCTCGCTGGCCTGAGCGCAGGTATCTTTGAAGACCTCGACGCCATCAAAGAAAACTGGCAAGCCGACGCGACCTTCAACCCTTCCATGAATGAGGAGCAACGACAACAACTCCTCAAAGGATGGAAGCAAGGTCTCGCTCGTGTGTAACACTATATTTCAGCAGCCACCATACACGCAGTGAGTACAAAGAAGAGATTGACAGTGTATGCCACGCATGATAATTGCTCAAACGTCCCGTGCATGACGGTTTCCTGGTAAGAGTGATTGTAATGAGATTCGTGTCAACCACACGGACCTTGTGCACCTTTTTACAAGGCTAACCACAACACGATTAATTCACTTGTGTTTTATGACCCACAACAGGGAGAAGTTCGAATGAAACGAGTCCTCCTCTTGGCCGCTCTTCTTATGGCCATGACAGCATTGACAGGTTGCTTCCGCACATCGTTCACATACAGCGATCGTGGCGCATCTTCTGTTACTGAAGAATCTCAAAAGTTCCTTATCTTCGGTCTTATCGGACCCAAGAAACCTTACCGCGCTGACAAACTCTGCCCAAGCGGAGTCGCTGGTGTGGAAACCTACGCTAGCTTCGGCAACATGTGTATCGGCGCTTGTACCGCCAACATCTACACACCTCGCATGGTCAAAGTGACCTGTGCAGCTGGTGGTGCGCACAACTTCTACCTGGACGACACAGATAATGTGCTCGCTCACGAGTTCGTTGACGCCGCTGGTCACAGCACTGTCCAGAACTTCGAGTCTGACGTCCTGTAATGATCCATCAAGGATCGTAAGTTAGCACCCACAAAGCGACCGCCAGACACACTTACATGTGTCCTGGTTCCTTTACACTGCGGAGTTTATTATGTTGAAACGCATCCTTCTGATGCTCGCAATGCTTGCCATGACATCCGTCATGACAGGCTGCTTCCACCAGCAAGTTGTCGTTGATAGCGACTACAATGCTTCAAAAACCACACCTGACTACGAAGCCACATATTTCCATATCCTTGGCCTCGTGGGCATTAGCAACAATGTAGACCTTAACCAGGTCTGCCCTGGTGGCACTGGCCTTGTCGAAAACAAGACCATCATCACCATCCAGGCTGTCACCATCGAGAAAATGGGCGTTTACTGCAAGTAACACCCATCATCCTCATGGATAGCTAAAAAGACGAAGCACGCTGATTTTAAATAAATTCATGCGTGCTTCGTCTTTTTTTGGAGTACAACCACAACGTGACACCCACGTTCCTTACATATCCCTCTTGTTGATGACTCTCATGCGCCCTCACCTCCTTCCCATGACCTTTGCCATCCTGTGCATCACACTCCTGATGACAACCTCTGTCGCCACCGCGCAGGAACAAAAAAGCTCCTCCTATGCTGTCTCATGGCATGGCGCAACCGTCGCAGGAATCAAACTCAAACATGGCTGTCCAAACACAAAAAAAATCATCCCTCATGCCCTGGTCGCATCCTCCACTGGGCTTGCCGATGATCTCCACAGCTTCTCCATTCGCCTCGACTCCTTCCTCTCCTCATCCTCTTCCTTCCCCCTCCAGGGACGCACCAAGATCACCGAGGAAGAGCGCACGCGACACTACATCTCCAACTTCTCAAAGACCCTGATCAAGGTCTCATCCAATATCTTTGGCAACAAGAAGTCGTCCTCTGTCTCCCCACCCAAACAAGCTCATGACCTCCTCTCCTGGATCATGGACCTGCAATCAGAGCTGCACACAGCCACCTTCTCCTCGAAAACCTATGTCGTCTGGGATGGCTGGAAACTCGTCAATATCAAGGCTACAAAGAGCCACACCGAGGACATTTCAACCCCTTATAAAAACTATAAAAACGCGCACGTGCTCACCATCACACGCACGCGTATACGTGAGGATGGCACATCTATCAGCGCTCCATCCTCTCTGGGGACGCTCTGGTTAAGCAACACCAACACCCCTCAACTTATCGCCATGGACTTTGAGTCCAAGGTCGGGCTGGCAAGCATTCGCCTCGTCAACACACGAACGCAAAAGTGCAAGTGACAAAAATGTCGAGCGTAAAACCTCAAAAACCTGGCAAACTTAATGCCACTCGCTCACAACCATAAAAGCTCACCATCGTGGAGTTCATCACGCGCAGACTTGCGCTCCTGTCATGACTCATAATGATCCAGTCATTCCCCTGCCTGTACACCTCTGGTGGCATATCAAATCCCAGACACATCACACGGTTTTGCCCCTCAAGATCACCCCACACCAGATCATGCCCACCATCTGGCTGAAAGAGATACACATCCGGGCCTGATCCGCCCATCAACACATCCTCGCCAAGTCCACCATCAAGCGTGTCATCCCCCTCTCCTCCGATCAGGACATCATGGCCAGGACCTCCATCAAGAAGATCGCCACCCATCCCTCCTTCAATCAAATCGTCTCCAGCTCCACCACCAATCATGTCATCACCAGCAAAGCCTGTCAGATGCTCGGACGCACCAAGACCCATCAAATCATCTGCGCCATGTGTGCCTCCCACAACCATGTCATAACTCTCAACAAGTCCAAACATGGCCGGATCACCCGTTGGAGCCTGAGCAATAAAGCTTGATGAAGGTAACTTGCTCTGTAGCCAACTTGTCGTGCCTTGAGGATTGTCCCTGCCAAGACGTGTGTGGCCATTGGTCGTCGAGATCCCGCCAGAGAGGTTACGGAATGAATAGTACGCGTTGACACCCACCACAACCTCCCCCTGAGATGTGTCTGTCAGATAAAGTGGTCCGCCAGAATCTCCTGGACAGAGGCTCGCCTCCTGATACAGATCCTGCCCTGGCGTGATAATATATCCGCGCTCGTACAGTGAACGCTGATGCCGCGACACAAAGCTTGAAACGTGAACCACAGCCTGAGCATTGGCGGACCTTGTGTCAAAGGACTTCAATCGCGCTGTATTACCGCGTGCCATACCCACCCCATTCTCACAGCCATAACCCATGATGCTGACAGGTACGCCAGGCAACACGGCTCCCGTCAAAACCTTGGCCCGAGCAAATCTGTTTGGAATCGTACCATTGACCTCAATCACAGCAAGGTCTGGCGGAAACGGGGCAAGCATCGCCTGGTTGTAAGGACATCCTGTTTGACATGTAGACACCCACGAAGGATGCATCTCCACACTGGCAATAGAGAGTGTGCTCAGCGAGGCATTGGCATCAAGAACCTTGTCGTTTGTCAAACCAATCGCTTGACCCACAAGACCTCCCCTGAGTTGGCCAAGCATCACCATTCGACTCGTATCAAACGCCTGCACACAATGCGCAGCTGTCAGAATATGTGTTGAGCTGACCACCGAACCTGAACACGCGCCTCCCTGATTGGTCGCCCAGTAAATTGCGGAACTCCAGTCACCATCCGCAACCTGTGCACCTCCCACAAGATGTTGTGTGGCCGTGAAGCTATCCACAGGCTCATCACCACAGCTCATCAAGAACATCACTACTGCACAACCCAACACACGCTTAAACATTCTCACGCTCTATCCTCCACACCACATCCATCACAACTGACTCATCTTCACACTATCACACCTCAGCTCTGAATGAACAACCTGAAGGAGAACACCTGTGTTGAGTTCGCTCAGATGGACCTTATCTTCTTGCCTTTTGTTGCTGATTTGTCATATACCCTGTCATCTCTCTATGGCTGGCAGGCATTGAGAATCCTTTAAGATACGCAGTTCATTATGACCCCTGTACAACTTTCATCCCCATACCTCTCGCTATCACGAGAACAATGGGCTTCGCTTCGCGCTGATACTCCTCTGACGCTCACACAAGAAGACATCGTGGAGTTGCGTGGTATTAACTCTGCAATGAATCTCCAGGAAGTCGAGAGTATTTACCTCCCTCTTGCGCGACTGCTGAACCTTTATATTACATCCAAGCAAGACCTCTACCTTGCCACACAGCACTTCCTTGGGCATCAGGGCAAACGCGTGCCTTATATTATCGGCCTCGCAGGGAGTGTCGCGGTAGGCAAGTCCACCTCGGCAAGGATCTTGCGCACGCTGTTGAGTCGCTGGCCAAATAGCCCAAGAGTCGATCTGATTACGACCGATGGGTTCCTCTGGCCAAACGCTTACCTCAACAAGCGTAACATCATGAACAAAAAAGGTTTCCCCGAGAGCTACAATCAGCAAAAACTCCTCGAGTTTGTGTCTGACATCAAGGCTGGAAAACCTGTCGTGACCTGTCCTCTGTACTCTCACGTGACGTATGACATCGTCAAAGACACCACCGTCTCGATTGAACAACCTGATATCGTGATCGTGGAAGGTCTAAATGTGTTGCAGTCCTCAAGTAAGCGAAACAACAAGGTCTTTGTCTCTGACTACTTTGACTTCTCCATTTATATGGATGCAAGCCTGCCCGACCTTCGCAAGTGGTACACAGAGCGCTTCCTGAAGTTACGCGATACAGCATTCCAGAACCCAGACTCTTACTTCCACCGCTACGCCTCCATGTCGGATCAGGAGTGTAAGGATCTGGCCATGAAGATCTGGACCGAAATCAACGAGGTCAACCTGCATGAGAACATTCTCCCCACCAAACATCGTGCAGACCTGATCCTCACCAAGGGCTCTGAACATCTCGTCGATCAAATTCGACTGCGCAAGCTGTGAGAAAAACAAGAGGCGGTTCCTA